>JBGCFW010000155.1:0-27829 GCA_045107155.1 Ilumatobacter sp.
CTCGATCTGTTCGAACTCAACGAGGCATTCGCGGCCGTCGGGCTGGCGTCGATCGACGAGCTCGGTGTCTCGGCCGACATCGTCAACGTGAATGGCGGCGCGATCGCTCTCGGCCACCCGATCGGCATGAGTGGCAACCGACTCGCACTGACCCTGCTGCACGAGCTCAAGCGCCGCGGCGGCGGCATCGGCGCAGCGGGCCTCTGCGGCGGCGGCGGCCAAGGCGATGCGATCATCTTGAAGACCGTCTGACACGACAGAGTCACACGCGTAGTGTTCGCTCCGACCTGCTCCGTCGAACTCTCGGATCTCGATGACGTATCGAGGGTTTCGCGACGTTAAGTGCTGATATCGCCCGATTGCGGGACCTATCAATACTTTTAGTGGCCGTATCGGGACAGTGGGTCCGACTCTGACGCACCTGGTGACGATTTCCCTCGGGGGTTGACTCTGAGCGCTCGGGATCGTAATGTAAGCGCAACAACTTGATCGTTCGTTCACGAAAGCCAGAGCTTTCGAGAACGACCTCTTCTGAGGCACCGTCGAAATGAACCGGCCCGTCCGCCCGCTACCGGTTTGTTGAGACGGTGCCTCAGTTCATTTTCCGGTCGAACACGGTCGCCACTGCTCGCCGTCGCAGTCAACGCACGGCGCCTCCCAACGCACCGCGCGGATGGTCGCTCGTGCGACCCGCGGCCTGCTGCGAGTCGTTCGTTGCCGACTACTCGGTGATGCTGCGGCGGCCTTCGAGGGCCCGGCCGAGGGTCAGTTCGTCGGCGTACTCGAGATCGCCACCGACCGGGAGACCACTGGCAATGCGGGTCACCTTCAAACCGATCGGAGAGAGCAACCGAGCGAGGTACATCGCCGTCACTTCGCCTTCCGTGTTCGGGTTGGTGCAGAGGATGATCTCCTCGATTCCCTCCGGTTCGATCCGAGCCACGAGCTCGCGCACCTTCAACTGCTCGGGACCGATGCCCTCCAGCGGATTCATCGCACCAAGCAGCACGTGGTAGCGCCCACGGAACTCACCGGTCTTCTCGAGTGCCACGATGTCGCGCGACTCCTCGACCACACAGACCACGCTGGTCTCTCGACCATCGTCACGACAGATCGGACACAGCGTGTCGTCCGCCACGTTGAAGCATCGTTCGCAGAAACGCACTCGCGCCTTGGCCTCGGTGATCGCAGTCGCCAAGCGCTCGACGTCATCGGCTGGGATCTTCAGCAGATGGAATGCGATGCGCTGCGCCGACTTCGGGCCGACCCCGGGCAAGCGACCGAGCTCGTCGATGAGGTGTTGAACCGGAACCGTGTAGGTCGTGGACATCAGTAGAGGTCGTCCTCGACCTCGGTCAGACCCGGGAACGCCTCTGCAAGCCGATCGATGGGTGACTTGACGTCTTCGGGTGGCGCGTCGACGAGATCTTCGAGGTCGACCTCGTCGTCATCGGGGAGGTCGACCGCTGCGCTCCGGAATTCGGCCTCCGGGTCGGGCGCCGGGCCGGCTCTGCGCGCCTGCTCGGCGATCTCGCGGCCGTTGACCACGGGCGTGTTTTCGGCAGGCGCCGGATCGACGACCGAGAGATGCGGCACCGCAGCGGGTTCGCTGGCCGGCTCGTGCGCGAGCGCCGCCGATCCCCCGCTGTCTGTCGCCCGGGTGGCGATGTCGGGTCGCGGGGTGCTCGACTGCAGCCGAGCGCCGGAATCGGCGACCGCTGTGGACACGGCGCCAGCGCCGCCACCCGAGCCTCCCGAGCCACCGCCATCGGCCACCAGTTCGATGCTGACCGCGGCACCGGCGTGCGATGCCAGCGCCTCCTCGACCGACTCACGATGTTGCTCGCACTTCGTGCGATGCGCATCGTTGGGCAGCGCCAACACGACACTGCTCCCGGATGCTCGCACGAACGTCGCCGGCGCGTAGAGCGCCCGAGCAATGCCGCGCAGGTTCGGACGCACGGCATCCCAGTCCGCAGCGCTGATGCCGCCCGGACCGCCACCGGCGGCCGCCGGGGAGGGCGGAGCGCCGGCCGCTGGCGAGGACGGAGCGCTTGCCTCGGGGAGGTCCGTCTCGGTCGATGCAGCAACCGGTGCATCGGCGATCGCCTCGGGCGGTGTCGTTCGAGTCTCCTGCCCCGGGGCGTGCGCTGACGCCGCAGCCGGGGCAGGTGTCTCGGGCGTCGTGCTCGGCGCAGCCACCGCCGGTTCGACCGCCGCGGGGACCGATGAGCCCGCAGCGACTCGCGACCCGAGCCGAGCACGCCCGGTCTCCGGGTCGACCGGCCGAGCCGGTGCCTCTGGCGGAGTCGACGATGCTGATGGGGCACTGGATGACGGGGCACTGGCTGGCGGCGTCGTGGCAGGCGCGGCGGGCGAGGCCGACGTGGGCGTGCCCGCGCCTGCCGCCACCTGGCGCTCGAGCCGCTGGAGCCGGGTCGCCAACGACGCGACGTCGTCACCGCCCGCTTCCACGGAGGTGAGCTGGACGACCGCCACGTCGAGCAGGACCCGTGGATCGGGAGCGTTGCGCATCTCGGTCAGGGCACCGCCGAGCATCTCGATGCCCCGCACGAGCCCCGCCGGGCCCAGTCGGCGAGCGAGCTCGATGAGCGCGTCGATCCGTTGCGAGGGCAGTTGCACGAGGTCCGGTGCCATCAACGAGAGGAACCCGTTCCGCAGGAACCCGATCAGTTCCTCGGTGACCATCCGCGGATCGCGTCCGCGGCTGATGCCGTGGGCGACGAGCTGCAGTGCCCGACCTGGGTCGCTGTCGATCATCGCCTCCACGAACTCGTCGAGCGCGAGCACTTCGACGGCAGCCCCGCCAGAGTTCGACACGAGTTCGAGCGCCGAGAGCGTGTCGCGCGGCGAACCCGCTCCCTGCGCGATGACCTGTTCGATCGCGTCGTCGGTGACGGTGAGCCCGGCATCCTCCGCCACCCAGCGAACGTGCTCCTGGAGGGTGTCAGGTGCGAGCAGGTGGAACTGGAGGTGCTGAGTCCGACTGCGAATCGTGTCGGACATCTTCTGCGGGTCGGTGGTGGCCAGAACGAACACGACGTGGGGCGGCGGTTCTTCGAGCGTCTTCAGCAGTGCTGCCTCAGCCCCCTTGGACAGCATGTGGACCTCGTCGAGGATGTAGACGCGGTGCCGGCCCGGCGTACCGAGCGAAGCCTTCTCGATCAGGTCACGCATCGCGTCGACACCGTTGTTGCTGGCGGCATCGAGCTCGTGGACGTCGTAGCTCGTTCCCTGCTCGACCGAGAGACAGGACTCACACTCGCAGCACGGTTCGCCGCCCTGCGGGTTCTGGCAATTCAAGACCTTGGCCATGATGCGTGCCGTCGTGGTCTTGCCCGTACCGCGAGGACCCGAGAAGAGATAGGCCTGACCCTCTCGTCCGGCCTCGACCGACGACCGCAACGCTCGCACGATGTGGTCTTGACCCTTGAGCTCGGAGAAGCGACGGGGGCGATATCGGCGATACAGCGACTGGGTGGCCATCGTCGGCCACCCTACCGATCGACTCGACCCGGGCCCGGCGGTCGCGGGTGCACGGGTCCACACTCGCTCTAGATTGCTGAGAATGTCCCACGACACCCGCCGCAGGGTGGTGTTCTTCTTCGTCTGCCTGGTGGTCGTCGCGATGGTGCTCTCGGTGACCGCATGCAGCGCGCTCACCGAGGCCGACGACGGCACCGCAGTCCTGAGCGCCGATGAGTACCCGACCGTCATGGCAGGCATCTGCTCGGCCACCTCGACCGAGTTGGATGCCCTTCCCGAGCCGCCCACACAGATCAGCCGGGTCGATTGGGTGGGCGAGGTCGCCCGCATCCTCGAAAACGAGGCCGGTCGGTTCGCCGAGCTCCGCGTCACCGACGATGTGCGCGAGACGCACGGTTCGCTCGAACGCACCGCTCGTGAGCAGGCGATGCAGCTCACGCTGCTCGGTGATGCACTCGGCGCCGCCGGCCAAGACAACGGCGTCATCGAGACGGTGTCTGACGAGATCCGGTCACTCAGCATCGGCCGCGACGAGCTCGCGACCGAACTGGGAGTACCCGGATGCGGTGCGCGGGCGCTGACGTGACCGAACCCCGGACGCCGGAACCGCCGCGCCGCAGCGGTGGCGCCCGCCATCGACAAAGCCGGACGTCGACGCCCACCACCACTAACCTCGCCGCATCGTGATCTCGACGACCGTCACACCTCGGCTGCGCCTGTCGCGGGTCGTCACGCTCCTGCTCGCGTTCGTCGCTGCACTCGTGGCGCCGATCGGTCTCGGCGCTTCAGAAGTCGGCGCGACGCCGGACGAACCAACGCCCAACACCGTCGTCAACTCGGCTCCCGAGAACGGTTCGGTCCTGAGCGTGTCGCCCGATGCGATCGTCATCATTTTCGCCGATGACCTCGGAAGCGGCAGCACGATCTCGGTCGACTGCGACGGCGAGCCCGTCACCCTGCCGGCCACCGAGGTGATCGACGACACGACACTTCAGGTCGAGATCCCCGATCCGCTGCCCGCAGGCACGTGCGTCGCCCGCTACCGCGCCACCGACGCCGACGGACAAGAGACCGCCACCGGACCCATCACGTTCGTGGTCCAGAACGACACTGCGACGGCGCCTACCGACACCACTGACACCGGCGAGTCGACGCCTGCCGCCACGGTTCCCGTCACCACGACCGCCGATGCTGGCAGCGACACTGGCGATGCTGACCCAGAGGTGATCGACCTGTCGATCGCCACTGACGGCGACCCGGCGATCTGGCTGTTCCGGCTCCTCTCGACGCTCGGCATCGCCGTGCTGTTCGGCGGCCTGATCCTGATCACGGCCGCGTGGCCAGAAGGAGTCGAGTACCTCGTCACCATCCGCTTTCTTCGAGGCGCCTGGATCCTCGCGGTCATCAGCACGTTCATCCTCATGGCATTGGCCGCCGCAGCGGTCACGCCCAACGGCGGCGGCGGACCGTTCAGTCCGGGCACATGGGCCGACCTCCTCGACGCCGGTTGGGCCGGGCGCGCACTGGTCATTCGAATGCTCCTCGTCGCCGGATCGGCGTGGGTCGCCTTCCGGCCCGACCGCGCGATCGACCCGGCGACGCAACTCGCGGCGCTCGGCGTCCCCGGCCTCGCCGCAGCCATGATCGGAGTCTCACGCACCAGTGGCGACCTCGTGGCGGTTGGCGTCCTGATGGGAATCGGGCATGCGGTCGCGATGTCGGTCTGGGTCGGCGGCGTCGTGCTGCTGTCCCGGGTGGTACTCGCTGGCCCGGGCGACGAAGACCTGGTGCACGCGGTGCGCGGTTTCTCGCGGATCTCCACACCGGCGATCCTCATCACCATCATCACGGGGCTCGTGCAGATGATCCGCCTCGTCGGCACCGATCTGTTCGGCAGCGGGTACGGGCGCGTCGTCCTCCTGAAGACCATCGTGGTCGCCGCGATGATCTTCGTGGCGTTCTCCGCCCGCCAGTTCGTCGCACAGCGCATGAACCGAGCGCACCAACTCAGCGTCCCGCTCGCCGATCGTCTTCGCCGCGCGTTCGGTGCCGAGACACTCTTCGGACTCGCGACCCTCGCGCTCAGCAGCTGGCTTCTCATCTGGATTCCACCGGGGGTCGATGCCACACCGTCCATCGACTACGCCGTAAGCCAGGAGCATTCCGATGCAGCCGACCTCCTCGACGCCCGCGTCCGCTTCACCGACGACCGCGTCGGCCAGGTGGGTCTCGAAGTGCTGCTCCGCGACCCGATCGACGGGCTGAGCGGCCTCACGGTCGTGCTCACGGCGCCGGAGGGCAGCCCCACCATCGGCGCGATCCGCCAACCGGTCCCGCTGCAGGAACCCGGCTACGCCGTGCGTACCGAGGCACTCGGGCTCCCGCTCGTCGTGGCGGGCCAGTGGACCGTTCGAGTCGAAGCCAACACGACGACCGGCACGATCTCGAGTGCCGACCAGATCTTCCCCGTACTCAACGCAGACGGCAGCGAGGTCCAGGTCGTCATCACCGCACCGACGGTCGAGGTCGTAGAGATCCCCGCCGACGACGAAGGCTGAACACGCCGACCGTCGTCGGTCGTTCGTCGAGCGGCGCGGTCCCCAGCGCGCTCGATCAGTCGAAGAGCGATGCGAACTCGACGGGGAGTGCCACGTCGAGCTGATCGATCTGGCAGTCGCGTGGCGCGAGATCATCTCGCCAGGCGACGAACGAGACGCCGTGGCGGAATCTGCCACTTTCGAGCTGTCCGAAGCCGACCTCGGCGACGAGGCCGGCATCGGACGTGGTCGCGAGGGGCACGAATGACGTGTCCTTGCCGAGACTCCAGCGGCTCCCGCCGGCTGCGCGGTCAGCGGCCGACGTTGACTCGCCGGCTGCGACCTTCGCCCGCCGTTCCTCTTGCCACGAGATCCAGTCGGCCCACGGGTGCGAAGCGAACGACTGGCCACCCGCCACGTCGATCGCATGGGGTCTGAGTTCTTCGAGCAGCTCCGCACGACGCTTCACCGAGAACGAGGCAGCAACCCCGACCGACTGCAGATGCCCGTCGGCGCCGAACAGCGCACACATCAACGAGCCGACACCCTTGCCGTCCTTGTGGATTCGGAAACCCGGTATCGCGACGATGCCGCGCCGCTGATGCTTCACCTTGACGAGCGCCCGTTTACCGGGTTGGTACACGCCATCGACGGGCTTCGCGATCACACCGTCGAGCCCCGCTCCTTCGAACACGGAGAACCATGCCTCGGCTCGAACCCGATCGGTCGAGGCAGGCGTGACCCGGACCGTCTCGTTCTCGACGACGATGCGTTCCAGCTCCACACGTCGCTCGACCATCTTCGAATCCGTCCACACGCGGTCCCCGACTGCGAGGAGGTCGAAGGCGACGAAGACCGACGGTGTCTCCGCAGCAAGACGGTTGATCCGCGACTCGGCCGGGTGGATGCGCTGGAGCAGCGCGTCGAAGTCCAAGCCGTGCGCGCCGGCATCGGGGACCACGATCTCGCCGTCGACAATGCAGCGGTCGGGCAGAGCGTGTCGCAGCGGACCGAGAAGCTCGGGGAAGTAGCGGGCGAGCGGCTTCAACTTGCGTGAGAACAGCTCGATGCGATCACCGGTGCGGAACACCAGGCACCGGAATCCGTCCCACTTGGGCTCGAACAACCACCCGCCCCCGTCAGCGCCGGCGACCGAGTCGGGGATCGCTCGAGCGAGCTTCGCGAGCATCGGCTCGACCGGCGGCTGGATCGGGAGATCCCACAGCTCGTCTGTCACCCGGCCAAGTGTGCCTCGTCCGGGCCCCGAAGACGGGGTTGACGCGGCATCGAGCGTTCCCCCTCGCATGTGCGGCGTCGCACATCCGACGTGACACCCACCCCCCGCAATCGGACCCGCGGGACGGACTCGGGTAAGTTTCCCGCGATGTCAATGGAGGAGAAGATCCAAGATCTCGCCGAACGGCGCGAGCAGGCGCTGCACGCCGGCTCGGAGCGCTCGGTCGAGCGTCAGCACGAGAAGGGAAAGATGCTCGCTCGTGAGCGCATCGACTACTTCCTCGACGACGGCTCCTTCCACGAACTCGACCTGCTCGCCCGGCATCGCGCCCACACCTCCGGCCTCGACGACCGTCCGTACACCGACGGCGTGATCACGGGCTGGGGCACGGTCGATGGGCGCAAGGTCTTCGTGTTCTCCCAGGACTTCACCGTCTTCGGCGGCGCGCTCGGCGAAGTGTTCGCGGAGAAGATCCACAAGATGATGGATCTCGCCGCCAAGGTCGGTGCTCCGGTGATCGGACTGAACGATGGCGCAGGCGCACGCATCCAGGAAGGCGTCGTGAGCCTTGCGTCGTACGGCGGCATCTTCCGTCGCAACGTGCAGGCGTCGGGCGTCGTTCCGCAGATCTCGGTGATCCTCGGACCATGCGCCGGTGGCGCCGTGTACTCCCCGGCGATGACCGACTTCATCTTCATGGTCCGCGAGACCAGTCACATGTTCATCACGGGTCCGGACGTCGTGAAGACCGTGACCGGCGAGGACGTCACCCTCGAAGAGCTGGGCGGCGCGATGAGCCACGCCTCGAAGTCGGGCGTGGCGACCTTCGTCTCGGCCGACGAGAAGGCCTGCCTCGACGACGTCCGTTTCCTGCTCGGCTTCCTGCCGTCGAACAACCTCGAGGAACCTCCACGCGAGGATCTCGGTGATGATCCCGATCGATCGTGCCCGGAGCTCCAGACCATCCTTCCCGATTCACCGAACCTGCCGTATGACATGGTCGAAGTGATCGGCCACTGTGTCGATGACGGCGAGTTCTTCGAGTACTTCCCGCACTGGGCGAAGTCGATCGTATGCGGTTTCGCCCGAATCGACGGTCAGCCCGTCGGCGTCGTCGGCAACCAACCGAAGGTGCTCGCGGGAGTGCTCGACATCGAGTCGGCTGAGAAGGCGGCGCGCTTCGTACGCACCTGCGACTCGTTCAACATTCCGCTCATCACGTTCGTCGACGTTCCCGGGTTCCTGCCGGGGGTCGATCAGGAGTACGGCGGAATCATCCGACACGGCGCAAAGCTGCTCTACGCGTACTGCGAGGCCACCGTCCCTCGCATCAGCATCATCACCCGCAAGGCATATGGCGGCGCATACGTGGTGATGGACTCGAAGTCGAGCGGGTCCGACCTCGCGTTCGCCTGGCCGTCTGCCGGGCTCGCCGTGATGGGCCCGCAGGGTGCCGTCGAGATCGTGTACCGACGCGAACTGCAACAGGCTGCCGACCCCGAAGCGCGCCGGGCCGAACTGGTCGAGGACTACACCGAGAAGTACGCCAACCCGTATGCCGCCGCCGAACGGGGCTACGTCGATGACGTGATCGACCCTGCCGACACCCGCAAGAAGCTCGTGGCCGGCTTGCGGATGCTGCGCACCAAACGCGAGGACCTGCCGAAGCGCAAGCACGGAAACGTCCCGCTCTGATGTCGTTGAACGAACTGCCGCCGCCGTCGGGTCTGTCGATGTCACCGGCACCGACCGAGGAGGAAGCGGCCGCGATCATGGCGGCGACGGAAGCGCTCTGGCCGAAGCCGATGCTGCTCACCGACGAGCCGCCAGCTCCTCGGTCCCGCGCGTGGAAGTTCTCGGGCCGTTGGTGGAGCCTCCCGGTTCCGATGCGTCGAGACCGCCCGTACCGCTGAGGACACCCTGATGATCGTCGACGTGACGAGCGTGACCGACAGCGAGGCGGTGGTCCACGTCACGAGCGACGACGGTGACGTCGAGGTACTGCGCTTCAGCGGCCTCGCCAGCGACACCGAGGGCACATTGCCGATCGAGCACCTCGACCAAGGCGTCGAGGTTCGAACGCTCGCTCGACCGAACGGCCAGCTCCGCACTCGCATCGCCACGGTCAATGACGTGCACTTCGGTGAGATCGCCGCCGGACAGATCGACGAACTCACCGAGGGACCGATCCGGCGCGCGGCTCCCGGCGCCGAGCCGTACCCCGAGGTGATGAATCGAGCGGCCGTCGACGAGATCGGCGAGATCGACCCGAACGCCGTGGTCGTGAAGGGCGATCTGTCCGAAGATGGCCGGCCCGAGGAATGGGCGGCGTTCGAGGCCTGCTACCGCGACGCCTTCGGCGAGCGCCTCCATGTCGTGCGCGGCAACCACGATGCGTACCGTCATCAGCGAGAGTACGCAGGCGATCAGCGCATCGATCTGCCCGGCGCGGTCGTTGCGCTGCTCGACACCGTGATCGAGGGCTCGACGACCGGCAACCTCGAGTCGGCGCAGTTCGAATGGCTCGACGCGCTCGCCTCGGAAGCGACCGACCCGGTGATCGTGATGGGCCACCACCAGCAGTGGATCTCATCTGCTGGCACCTCCGACACCGGCTCGCGCAGCGACGGCTACTTCGGCCTCCATCCGGACGCCAGCGACGCTCTCGACGAGGTCTGCGAACGGCGCCCGTCGATCGTGGCGTATGCCGCCGGCCACACACACCGCCACCGCGTTCGCCCGATGACGCGTTCGGGCGTCCCGAGCATCGAGATCGGCTGCACCAAGGACTTCCCGGGGACCTGGGCCGAGTATCGAGTTCTCGACGACGGGATCATGCAGATCGTCCACCGCATGTCATCGCCCGAGGCGCTCGCCTGGAGCGAGTCGTGCCGAGGCCTGTACTCCGACTTCGGCGTCGACTATTCGAGCTACGCACTCGGCGAGCTCCACGATCGATGCTTCGTCATCCCGCTTCGCTGACCGCGCTCGAGTTCGTCCACCGGCCTGGACGCGTCGACCGTTCGGCTGTTGCCGCAGCTCGCGCATGGCCGGGTGGAAGTAACTTCGGCTGCTGATGCAGGGGCGTTCGGCGTGGGGAATCGGCGTCGTGGGCGCGGTGGTGCTCGTGTCGTGCGGCTCGTCCGATGACGAGCTGCTCGTCCTCGCGGCGTCGTCGCTCGCCGACGCGATGGTGGAGATGGAAGCCGCATTCGAAGACGGCAACCCGGGCGTCGACGTTCGCATCAGCCTCGCTGGTACCAACGCACTGCGCACCCAGGTCGCTGAAGGAGCTCCCGCCGACGTCGTGGCATTCGCCGCGACCGCTCCGATGGATGCGCTGGTCGACGCCGGCGACGTGAACACGCCGGTGGTGTTCGCCACGAACCGACTCGTGCTCGCGACCCCCGACGACGACCCCGGAGACGTCGATGCGCTCGACGATCTCGCCGACCCGGACCGCAAGATCGGCCTGTGTGCACCCGCCGTCCCGTGCGGTGCACTCGCCGCGCAGCTGCTCGACGACGCGGGAATCATCCCGGCACCCGACACCGAGGAACCCGATGTTCGATCCCTCGTCGCAAAGCTCGCGAGCGGCGAACTCGATGCAGGACTCGTCTACGCCACCGATGCCGGCGCCTTCCCCGACGCGCTGCGGATCGTTCCGATCGACGAGTCATCGACCATTGCGAACCGCTACCCGATCGCCGTGACCACCGAGTCGGACGACCCCGACGCTTCCCGGCGTTTCGTCGAGTTCGTGCTCTCCGACCGCGGCTCGGCGATCCTGACCGAGGCTGGGTTCGGGACGCCATGACCGCACCGATCTCGGGACGACGCCGACCACCGATCGCCCTGCTCGTGCTCGGCGCACTCGGCGTCGCGCTCTTCGTCCTGCCGCTGATCGGCCTGCTCGGCGTGACGCCGTGGAGTCGCCTGGGCGATCTGCTCACCGACGACGTCGTGGTCGATGCGCTCGTGTTGTCCATCGGAACGTCGCTCCTGGCTGCGCTGTTCGCCACCCTGCTCGGCGTTCCGCTCGCCTGGCTGCTGGCCCGGGTCGCGTTCCCCGGCCGTTCGTTCGTGCGCGCGCTCGTCACACTGCCGATGGTCTTGCCGCCGGTGGTCGGTGGCGCCGCGCTGCTGTTCGCGCTCGGTCGCCGCGGCGTGATCGGTCAGCCGCTCGCCGACGCGACCGGCCTCACACTGCCCTTCACCACCTGGGGCGTCGTCCTGGCGAACACGTTCGTCGCCATGCCGTTTCTCGTGGTGACCGTCGAGGGCGCACTCACGGGGCTCGACGGCCGCCACGAGCGCGCAGCGGCCAGTCTCGGCGCCGCGCCGCTCACAGTGTTCCGGCGGGTGACCTTGCCGATGATCGCGCCCTCGCTGCGCGCTGGTGTGGCCCTCGCATGGGCACGGGCACTCGGCGAGTTCGGAGCGACGATCACGTTCGCCGGCAATCTCCAGGGCCGCACACAGACACTGCCGTTGGCCGTCTTCGTCTCGCTCGACAGTGACCGTGACGCGGCGATCGCAATCAGTCTCCTCATGGTCGCCGTGTCCGTCATCGTGCTCGTCGCGCTCCGCGGTCGATGGTGGGCTCGGACCGGAGTCGCCTCGTGAACAGCCAGCGCCGGGATCTCGACGCGTCGATTCGGCTGGCGTTCGGCGACCTTGACCTCGATGTCGATCTACACGCTGCGTCCGGCGAAACGATCGCGCTGCTCGGGCCGAACGGTGCCGGCAAATCCACGACCATCGCCGCGTTGGCCGGCACGCTCAGCGATCACGCATCGGGCACGCTGTCGGTGCGAATCGGTGATCGAGTGCTCGACGACACCGAACGATCGGTGCACGTCGCCGCCGAAGACCGTCGGGTCGGCATCGTGTTCCAGCACCATCTGCTGTTCGAGCATCTCCGAGTGCTCGACAACGTGGCGTTCGGGCCACGATCGACCGGCATGGGTCGTCGAGCGGCACGCGCATTGGCCGCCGACTGGCTCGAGCGCCTCGGTGTCTCCGATCTGACCGATCGCCGTCCGGTCGAGCTCTCAGGCGGTGAGGCGCAACGCGTGGCGATCGCCCGCACGCTGGCATCACAGCCTGACCTGCTGCTGCTCGACGAGCCGATGGCAGCGCTCGATGTGTCCACTCGGTCCGAAGTGCGTCGGGTCCTTCGCTCCCATCTCGCCCGGTTCGCTGGCCCGCGTGTGCTCGTCACCCACGACCCGTCCGATGCCTTCCTGCTCGCGGATCGCCTGATCGTCATCGAACGCGGCCGCGTCACCCAGTGCGGCACTCCCGACGAGATCCGGCGGGCGCCGGCGACGCAGTACGTGGCAGCCCTCGCCGGCACGAACCTGTTCACCGGGACGGCGACGCAGGGTTCGGTGTTGCTCGACGACCATCCGCACACGTTCACGATCGCCGACACCCACCTGAGTGGTCCCGTCACCGTGACGGTGCACCCGACGGCGATCTCCGTGCACCTCGATCGACCGTCTGGCAGCCAGCGCAACGTGTGGAGCGCCCGCGTCGAGCTCGTCGAGCCGCTTGGTGACGTCGTCCGAGTGATGCTCGATCGGCCGGTACCGATGGCGATCGACGTGACACCTGGGGCCGTCGAAGCTCTGGGGCTCACGCCGGGAGAGCAGGTGTGGGCTGCGGTGAAAGCCACCGAGATCCACGCGAGCCAGTCGTAGGCACGTCCGCTCGTTCGACCGGTGCGACCCAGCCCTTGCTGGACGCCACGGGTTCGGTACGGTCCGACCATGCAGTGGAGCGATGTCGCAACGGCCTTTCTGACGCCGAGTGGCGACGAGCCCGAGGCCCCGGCCATGTCCGACGCACCTGCGCGCCGGCTCCGCGACGCCGTCGAACCCATCGCGACGATCGGTTGGTGGGCACGCTCGGCCGGTGACGAGTTCGCCTCGGCCGGCCTCGATTTCTTCGGCGGGTACGTGTGGGGTCGCGCCGCATCACTCGGCGCCGACGCGTCGGCGAGCACCGTGGCCGCAGCGTTCGGGGTCTTCGATGCGGGGCTGCTCGGCGCGGTCCTCGACGGTGCGAAGCCAGTGATCTCACATGCCGACATCCTCACACGCCGCGAACGAGGTGCTGCGACCGGCTTGGCAGCGGCCACGGCCACCATCGACGACGAGACGATCGTGTCCTGCGCACGACGCCTGCGTGACGCGATGGAGCAGGTCGACGAGGCGGCTCGCCCGTTCTTCGCCGGGCTGCGAGCGTTGCCGAGCCCGACCGACCCGCACGCCTCGCTGTGGCGCGCCGCCGAGATGTATCGAGAACACCGCGGCGACGGCCACCTCGCCGCGTGTGTGGCGGCCGGACTCGACCAGGTCGAGATGAACGTGCTGACCGAGCTGTGGCTCGGCTATCCGGTCGGCGAGTACTCGGGCACCCGCGGGTTCGCTCCCGCGCGTCTCCAGCACGCCGTTCACACGCTCGGGGCCAGCGGATGGGTCGACGCCGACGGCGCACTCACTCCGGACGGGAAGGCAGCCCGAGACGAAATCGAGCAGGCGACCGACATGTCCCAGCACCGCGTGATCGCTGCACTGGGCGACGACGTCGATGCACTGATCGACGACCTCAGCGTCATCGGCGAGGCGGTCGTGGCTGCGCACGCCGCGCCGGCCGATCCGCGCAAGCGCGCCGCCGGTTGATTCGTGCCGACCTCCCCCGAGCCGAACCCCAAGGTGACGCTCGCGCTGATCCTCCTGGTCGCTCTTCTCATCGGTGGCAACTTCACCGCCCTCAAATTCGCGCTGGACCACACGACACCGCTCCTTCTCGCAGGGCTGCGGACCGTGGTCGGTGGCACATTCCTGCTCGGGTTCGTCACGCTCGTCCGTGGTGAACGGATCCCGACCGACAGAACGATGCTCGCCAAGATCTTCGTCGTCAGCTTCGCGATCACGACGGTCTCCAGTGGGTTGCTCGTCTTCGGGGTCAACCGGGTGCCAGCTGGCGTGGCATCGCTGCTGAGCAGCACGATGCCGCTCTTCACCGCCCTGCTCGTCCTGCTCCTCATGGGCATCCGGCCGACTCGACTCGGCGCGCTCGGCCTGGTGGTCGGCTTCTCCGGAACCGCAGTGCTCGCCTCGCCCTCGCTCGGCGGCGAGGCCACAGCGATCGGAGTCATCGCGCTCGCGTTCTCCGCGCTCGCATGGGCGTTCGGAACGATGTTCATGCAGTGGCGCGACTTCAGCGCGGTCTCGCCCGTGATGATCGTCGCCGTACAGCTCCCGATGTCCGCGGCGATCCTGATCCCGATCGCGCTGATCGTCGAAGGGACCGGTGAGACCGACTGGTCGCTCGGGCTGTTCGTTCCGCTGGCATACGCAGCGATCCCCGCCAACGCCGTCACCTTCGCACTGATGGCGACCATCGTGAAGCGCGCGACGGCGACACAGGCCGCGGCCACCGCCTACCTCATTCCGATCTCCGGAGTGTTCTTCGGGTGGTTGATTCGCGACGAGCGCCTCGGCACGGTCGAGGTGATCGGTGGCGTCCTCGTCGTCATCGGCGTCTACATGCTCGTCAACGCGAACGCCCGGGCGAAGCAGGCGCGCCCCGCTCCGACGAGCGCTGGCAGCGACTGATCGACGACGAGCGCTCTGCGGGCAGCGGGCGACGCGATATCGTTCGAACAGGCGTTGGAGCACGCCTCCGGGTTCGCGGGAAGGACCGAGTCCACCTCCACATCGATCACGAAGATGACGTGAAGTCGTCCTTCCTTCCGGCTCGCGAACCGTCGGTCATCAAGGAACCTCGTGCCTCTTCCACCACGCCCGGATCCCTCCCAACTCCGTCGGCAGGCGAAAGATCGACTACGAGCCGCCCGAGGCGGCGATCGAGAGGCGGTCGACTGGATCAACGAGGTCGGCGCGGGCCTGACGCTCTCGGCGACACAGCTCCGCCTCGCCCGCGACCTCGGTTTCGACAGTTGGTCACAACTCCTCGTCGAGGTCGCGCGTCGCCGCGTGCTCGACCTGCGCGACCCCGATGAGCTGTCCGCTCTGGTCGCCGCGCATCCCGAGTTCGCAACCGCAGAGCTGCAGAACTGGTCTGACCATCCACTCGGAGCCTCCCCGCTCGGCTATCTCGCCATGGCGCGTTTCGACACCCACTCGGGCCATTGGCGCGAGGTCGACGACACCGCGGCGGCAGCGCACGTTCTCATCGCTGCGGGAGCGCCCGTCGACGGGAGCCCCAACGACCGCGAGACCCCATTGATCACCGCCGCGAGCTACGGCGATGCCGACGTTGCTGCCGTGCTCGTCGCCGCCGGCGCCGACCTCGATGCCACCGCCGCTGCCGACGCCGGTGGGGTCCCCGGCGGTACGGCGCTGCTGCATGCCGCGGTGTTCGGCATGACCGAGGTACTCGACGTGCTCACGGCGGCGGGAGCACGTCCTGCGTCGTTCGAGGAGGCCGCTGCAGTTGGCGACATCGAGGAATGGACCCACCGCGACGTCGACACCCAGACTCGCCTCCGTGGACTCATCATGGCGGCGGACCACCAACGGACGGCCGTCATCGATGCGCTCATCGCTGCAGGCACACCGTTCGACGAACCAGACCGATCGTTCGGCCGTCACGCGTTGCGACTGGCTGCAGCGAACGGACGTGCTGTCAGCGTTCGCCAACTCCTCGAGCACGGCGCGGACCCGACTCGATGCGGAGCCGACGGTCTCGATCCGCTCGCTCACTGCCGCCACGGTCGGCATCTCGGACCCGAAGGCGCGGGCCACGACGCGGTGGAGGAGCTGCTCCTCGCGGCGACGGAGCGAACAGCGCGCGATGTCGACTGAGGAAGCGTCGAGACCGGGAGGGCGCGGCCGCGTGCTCGCGGTCGCGCTCAGGCGACGTCGTAGCCGGCTTCGTCGATCGCGGCGCGAATTGCCGAATCGTCACCCCCGACGACGAGGACGGATCGGCCGGCGATGTCGACCTGCACGTTGTTGACGCCGTCGACCTTCGAGACCTCGCCGACGATCGCGGCTTCGCAGTGCTCACACGAGATGTCAGGGACGCTGTAGAGACGTTGATCGCTCATGAACGCAGTCTTCCTGCTCGATAGCCGCGAAAACGCCGCAATCGCAGACTGTTCGTGACGACGAACACCGAGGAACACCCCATCGCAGCGGCAGCAATCATCGGGTCGAGCACGCCGAACGCCGCGAGCGGGATCGCCGCGGTGTTGTAGGCGAACGCCCAGAACAGGTTGGATCGGATGGTCGCCAGCGTGCGCCGCGAGAGAGCGATCGAGTCGGCGACGGCTCGCAGGTCGCCGGTGACGACCGTGAGGTCTGAAGCCTCCATCGCGACGTCGGTTCCCGTGCCGATCGCGATACCGAGGTCTGCCTGCGCGAGTGCTGGCGCGTCGTTGATCCCGTCGCCGACCATCGCGACTCGACGCCCATCGCGCTGGAGTCGGACGATCTCGTCGACCTTCTCGGCAGGAAGGACCTCGGCGACGACTCGGTCGACACCGACCTGATCGCCGACCCATCGCGCCGTGCGTTCGTTGTCGCCGGTGAGCATCGTGACCGTGAGTCCCTGCTCGTGGAACGCGGCGATCGCATCGGCCGACGTCGCCTTCACCGAGTCGGCCACCGCGATCACGAGGTCGGCGATGACGCCCCCCGGTCCGGCCACCCCGGCGAACACCACCGTGTGGCCGCGGCCCTCGAACTCGACCGCTGCAGCATCGAGGTGGTCCGGAACGGCATCGAAGAACGCTCGCCGGCCCACACGAACGTCAGCTCCAGCGACCTCGCCGGCAACGCCGCGCCCGGGTGCGTTCGAGAACGATTCGACCGCGCCTCGGTCGGCGACCTGCGACGCGATCGCGGCACCGATCGGATGCTCCGACGCCGCTTCGACGGCGGCGGCCTGACCCAAACGGACAGTTCGTTCATCGTCGGAGAGCGTCGGGGCGACCACGTCGACCACCGTCATCGTGCCGCTCGTGATGGTGCCCGTCTTGTCGAGGACGATCGCATCGACCCTCCGCGTGTCCTCGAGGACGTCGCCGCCCTTGATGATCACGCCGAGCTGTGCGCCACGTCCTGTCCCGACGATGATCGCGAGCGGTGTGGCGAGACCGAGCGCACAGGGACAGGCGATGATCAGCACCGCCACCGATGCAGTGAACGCGTCGTCGACATCACCGACGAACGACCAGACTGCGGAGGTCGCGATCGCGATCGCGATCGCCACCGGGACGAACACCGAGGCGACCCGATCAGCCAACCGTTGGACGTCAGCCCGACTGCCCTGGGCCTCGTCGACCAGGCGGATGATCTGTGCCAGCGCGGTGTCAGCGCCCACCCGCGTGGCCTCGACCGTGAGTGAGCCGTTCGCGTTCAGCGTGGCGCCGATGACCTCGTCGCCGATGCTCACCTCGACGGGTACGGGCTCACCGGTCACCATCGACGCGTCCACGGCCGATGACCCCGCGACGATGCGACCGTCGGTCGCGATCTTCTCGCCGGGCCGAACGACGAAGCGATCGCCGACGCGAAGATCGTCGATCGCCACCTCGGTGCCGTCTTCGAGCCGAGCTGTGCGCGCACCGAGGTCGGCCAACGCCCGAATGGCGTCGCCCGATCGACGCTTCGAGCGAACCTCGAACCACTTGCCGAGAAGAATCAGCGCGATGATCACCGCGGCCGTCTCGAAGTAGACGTGACGCTCTCCGACGGCCGACATGTCGTCCATGCCCGGCATCGACACGAGGCCACCACGGTCGCTGCGGATGTCGAACACGAGCACGGCGGTTGACCATGTCCAGGCCGAGAGGGTGCCCATCGAGACGAGCGTGTCCATCGTGGTCGCGCCGTGGCGCACGTTCATCCAGGTGGCCCGGTGGAACGAGAGCCCACTCCAGAACACGATGGGTGTCACGAGCGCGAACACGACCCATTCCCAGCCGGCGAACTGGACCGCCGGAAGCATCGAGAGGACGACAGCGGGAATCCCGAGTGCGGCCGCGACGACGAAGCGGCGGCCGAGGTCGCGTTGGCGTTCGCGCTCGGCAGCGTCGTGGTCGGCGTCGGCCGGTGCGGGCGCGTCGTAGCCGAGCGCTTCGATGGTCTCGCGCATCTCCTCGACCGACACACCCCGATGGAGGACTGTCGCTCGACCGTTCGCGAAGTTGACGCGAGCCTCATCGACCCCTTCGAGGCGGGTCAGTTTGCGCTGGACACGGTTGGAACACGCAGCACAGGTCATCCCCTCGACGGCGAGGTCCGTTCGCTGGAGGTCGACGGTCGGCTCGGACACGAAGTCATCGTATTCCTTCCAGTTGGCTGGAAGGTCAAGCGCCGTGTGTCACGTCGCCGACGGTTCGGGAGCCGACGAGCTCAACACCTGGCATCGATTCGGATCGGTGCACGACCCCGGATCGAGCGTGGCCGCCCGTTCGGCGAGCACCACGAGCTCGGCTCGGGCACGCTGCAACGAGGCGATCTGGGCATCGAGATCCTCGACGTGGCGGCGCAGCAGGCCTGCTGTGTGCTCGCACGTCGTCGCACCGGCGTCTTTCAGAGCGAGGATCGAGGAGATCTCGGTCAACGACAGGCCGCTCGCCTGCGACTCGCGGATGAACCGCAGCCGGTCGACCGCTGCCTCGTCATAGCTGCGATAGCCGCTCGTCGACCTCGGCGGCTCGGGCAGCAACCCGATCGACTCGTAGTACCGAATCGTCTTCGTCGTGGTGTCGGTCGCTGCCGCGACCTCGCCGATCCTCATGTCTGCGTCGCCACGAGTGTGGCCGTCACGATCAGTACGAAGCCGAGCATCATCGCCTCGACGGTCACCGACGTGCGCACGCGGGCGACGGCGACGACGTCGTCAGGATGCTCGACGATGAGCGGGCGCAACACGAAGTGGTTGTAGGCACCCATCGCCGCCGCGATCGCGACCGCCGCGCTCTTGAGCAGCAACACTCGACCCCAGGGTGATTCCCAGAGGCCTGACATCGTGTCGAGCACGAAGATCGCCATGGTGGCGCCGGCGACGACGACTGCAGCCAGGGCGATGCTTGCGATCGACGAGAAGCGCACGACCAAGCTGTTCAAGCCGGAGCTGGCTCCACGGCGGTACCGCGACCACGCGATCAACGCGAGCATCGCGACCCCGGCGAACCAAACGCTCCCGGCGATCACGTGCACGGTGTTCACCGCTGCGTGGACGAGGCGCGGGCCGCGGGTCACGGTGTGCCCGTCGAACCAGTAGGACGCGACGATGAGTGCAGCGCCGACCGAGACGGGCACCGGATAGGCCGCACGCCAGCGCCGCGCACCGGTCTCCGACGGCGACGACGGGTCGGTCGCGAGGTCCTCGGCGGTCGCGGCCGACAACGAGCGAGTCTCCGTATTCGGCCGGTGACCTCCTGAGATCGCGGTGCCACAGGTGAGAAACACGACCACCGCCCCGACGACGAGCAGCGCCATCGATCGCTCGGTGCCCGACAAGAAGGCGGTCGCGAACGACTCACCGGTCGCCGCAACCGAACCCGAGTACCTCAGCACGGCGCCGACGGCGAGTACGACGGTTGCGATTCGCACGATCACGACGCCGCGACGAACCTCGGACGCAGCACCACGAAAAACCCACTGGAGCATGGCGAGCCCACCGACGATCACGGCCGCGGCGGGCACGGCAAGGCCCCGACCGAGCGACCCTCGACGTTCACCAGCGATGCCCGAATCGGCGTCGAGGAATTCATCGATCGTGGTGTCCGATGCCGCGTCGCCCGCCGTCGATTCGTCGAGAGCCGCCGCCGGTGCTGCGTCGGCAGTGTCCGAGGGCGCCGCTTCGATGACGGTGGTGGGCGCTGCGGTCGACGCGTCCTGCGAAGTGCTGCCATCCGCGACCTCCGTCTCGATCGACGGTGCACTGTCGATCGACGACGGCACGGTCGTGGTGGTCGTCGTCGCGATGGTGGTGGTCGGCAGTTGTGCCTCGACGCTGAACGCAAAGCCTCCCTCGAGAACGTGGCCGTCGGCAGCGCGAACACTCCAGCGGAGCCCGATCTCACCTCCGGCGAGCGGCGGGTCGAAACCGACGTCGAACACTCCCGCCTCGGGCGATTCGATCGATGTCGGCATGCGGACCGTGCCGTCCCCGTCAAGCGCCGAGAACCCGTCATCGATCGCTGTCGGCGCGCCCGTGAAGCGCAACGTCACGACGCCCACAGGATCGACGACCAGGTCGCCCATCGCCGGGGTCGACGACTCGAACCCTGTGTGTGCGCGAGCGGGTCCGGTGGGAAAGATCGCGAGCGCGCAGAAGACGAGCAGACCGAAAACACGAGCGATCCGAGCCGACGCCACGGTTCCTAGGGTACGCGGGACTCGTCGTCCGAGGACGGCACGGCCCCGAGTTGCGGTCGCCCGGCCGGAGGATCCGCGAACTCTGCGGTACCCCCACGTCAAGATGGCGACCATGTTGATCCTGGTCATGGTTCTCGCAGTGGCACTGGCGCTCGGCGCTGCGGCTGGGGCCTTCGTCTACGCGACCCGGCGAGCTGAGCAGCGGGCCGCCGCCGACGAGGCCGGCCGGCTCGAATCTGCGACTGCCACGAGCGACTCGGTGCGGTTCGCCGTCGACACAGCGGTCCAGCGCGCCGTGACCGAAGCTCGCCTCCAGGCGTCCGACGAGCGCGACGCGGCCGTACGGGCCGCGCTCGAGCAGGCAGCGACCATGAACCGCGAGCAGTTCGATGCGGTGCTGCAGCGACAGGCCGCCGATCTCGCATCCACCACCAAGCAGGTGAAGGAACAGCTCGACACCACCACGGCGCACGTCGAGAAGCAGCTGGCCGGAACGAGTGCACAACTGAAGGAGCAGACCTCCGCTGACCTCGGCGCCAAGAAGGACGTCATCGACTCGCGCCTCGATCAGGTGCACGACGAGATGCGTACCGAGTTGGCCAAGGTCGCCGAGATGCTGGCGTCACTGAACGAGACGAGCGCCCGCAAGTTCGGCGAGGTCGAATCGTCGCTCAAAGCCCACATCGACGTCGCGAACACGCTCTCGGAATCGACCCAAGCACTCCGATCGGCGCTCGCCAATCCGCAGGCCCGAGGCCAGTGGGGCGAGCGAATGGCGGAGGACGTATTGCGGCTCGCGGGGTTCGTCGAGAACATCAACTACACCAAGCAGCGTCAGATCGAAGGCGGCACGGGCCGCCCTGACTACACGTTCGACATGCCGAAGGGCCAGAAGCTCTTCATGGACGTCAAGTGCCCGATGGCGTCGTACCTTCGGTATCTCGAGGCCGGCACCGACGCCGAGCGCGATGCCCATCTCAGGGCCTTTCTGCGCGACGTGCGCGCCCGCGTCAAGGAACTCGCGAAACGCGAATACGCGATCGAGGCCGGCGGGACCGCCATCGACAACGTGCTGCTGTTCATCCCCAACGAGCAGCTCACCGGATTCATCCACGAACACGACCCGGGCCTCATCGAAGACGCCATGGGCCAGCAGATCGTGATGTGCTCGCCGCTCACGTTGTTCGCTTTCCTCGGCGTCATTCGCCAGGCGTACGACAACTACGCCATCGAGCAGACCAGCGACGAGATCCTCTCGCTCATCGGCAAGTTCGGGAACGAGTGGGTCAAGTACACCGACTCGCTCGGCAAGTTGAAGCGGCGCTTCGCCGGCATGGAGAAGGATTTCGACGAGCTGACGGGCCCGCGCCAGCGCAAACTCGAGCAGCCACTCGTCGAGCTCGACGCCATCCGACAGCAGCGCCAGCTCCCGGTCGACGGGGAACTGTTCGCCCTCGAGCCTGACGACGAGACCCCGCCCGAGGGCAACGTCCGTCACCTCGGCGCCTGACGGCTTGCCGACACCCGCCGAATCGGCGCAGTGCGTGGCAGGCTGAGCCGGTGAGCCAGCCCGCATTCGACTTCGCCGACGAACCCGTCGACGACCCTGGCGAACTCACGTTCTCGGTTGGCGAACTCGCCGACGCGATCGAAGAGCAGCTCCGTTCCGGCTTCCGCGACGGCGTGTGGGTCCGCGGCGAGATCACGGGGTTCAAGCGGAGCGGTCCGCACGTGTACTTCTCACTCACCGAACGCGATCGGGCGAGCGAGTCTCGGATCGACATCAAGCTGTTCGCCAACAAGCTTGCCCGCCTCACGCCGAAGCTGCGGTCCAACCGCCTCGAGCTGCGCGACGGCATGAAGGTCCGGATCCACGGTCACCTCGACTTCTACAAGCAACGGGGCGCGCTGAGCCTCGTGATGGACGACATCGACCCGCGCTTCACACTGGGCGAGATCGCCCAGTCACGAGAGGCCGTGCTGAAGCGGCTGATCGACAGCGGCCTCGCGGCAATGAACGGGCAACAGCGGCTCTCGCCGATACCTCTCCGGATCGGGGTCGCGGCGAGCGTCGAGTCGGCCGGCTTCGCCGACTTCGAGAGCGAACTCCGACGCAGCGGCTTCGGATTCGAACTCGTGGTCGCCGACACCCGTGTCCAAGGCGACGGCGTCGACCGGATGATCGCCGGATCAATCGGCACACTCAGCCGCGGCGCCCGCAAAGGCGTGCTCGATGCGATCGTGCTCATCCGAGGCGGCGGGGCGAAGAACGAGCTCGCCGTGTTCGACTCAGAGCGCATCGCGACCACCATCTCGATGGTTCAATGCCCGGTGCTCACGGGCATCGGCCACGAAATCGACCGCACCATCGCCGACGAGGTCGCGCACACCGCACTGAAGACCCCGACCGCGTGCGCCGGCTTTCTCATCGACCGAGTGTCGACGTACTCGAATGACACCGAATCGGCCTTCGATTCGATCGCTCGGGCCGCGCTCGCATTGGTCGAGGCCGCCGATCGGCGTCTGTCCGACACCGCTCGACGCATCGCCGGGCGCACCAACGCGGCGATCGAACGAGCCGACGAGCGCCTGACGGTCCGCCGAGCCCGCCTCGCCTCCGCAGCACCGGCGGTGATCGAGCGGGCAACCGTCCGGGTCGACAGCGCTTCCGAGCGTCTCCTCGAACGTGCAGAACGAGTGGTCGAGCGCGAGTCGCATCGCCTCGAGGTCGTGACCGCACGCGTTGCCGCCGTCGACCCCGCCGTCCAGCTCGCCCGCGGATGGACCATCACCCGCGATGCGCACGGCGCCATCGTCCGGTCGGCCGATGACATCTCGCCTGGCGACACGCTCGTGATCGACCTTGCTGATGGCCGCGCTACCAGCACCGTCGACACGGTGGAGCCGTCACCAACCCGCACCGCGACCCCGTCGCCGAACAGCGTCGACACACCCGCACCCGGCCCTGCAGCCGCCGATCCCGGAGCCACCACCGATGACTGACACCGCAGAACCCGACAACCCTGGCTACGCCGAAGCGCTCCGCGAGCTCGACGGGATCCTTCGCGAGCTGGAGGGTTCCGACGTCGATGTCGACCGGCTCGCGGAACGGGTAGAGCGCGCCTCGCTGCTGATCAGCGTGTGTCGCGACAAGATCAACGCCGCCGAGCTGTCGATCCGACAGGTGAGTACCGACCTCGACGCTGCCGCCGACGTCGGTCACGACCCCGGCTGACCTGACCAGCCGATCAGTAGCCTCACCGTTGATGCCCGTCAGCGCTCCCGACTCTCTTCGACGACTCGCAGGACGCGTCGACGAACGACTCAACGAGTTCCTCGCGGCCGAACGCGACCGGTGGGCATCGTTCGATGCCGAGCTCGCCCAACCGATCGATGAGATCCGCCGCCTCGTGCTGTCCGGTGGAAAGCGGCTCCGCCCAGCGTTCTGCCACTGGGGCTACGTCGGTGCAGGCGGCGGCGACGCCGACCAGATCGACATCGATGCGGGCGCGGCCTTCGAGCTGATGCATGCGTTCGCCCTGTTCCACGACGACGTGATGGACGATGCAGACTCCCGTCGGAATCAGCCGACCACACACGTCGTCGCTGCGGAAGAACACTCCACGAAGGGCTGGGCCGGCGAGTCTCGACGGTTCGGCGAAGGGGTGGCGATCCTCGTGGGAGACCTCGCCTTCGTCTACGCCGATCAGCTGCTCGAGGAGGCCACGCCCGCAGCGGCGAGGATCTGGAACGAGCTGCGCATCGAACTGAACATCGGCCAGTACCTCGACATCCTCGGTGGAGTCAGCCGGACACGCGACATCGTGAAGTCCGAACGCATCTGCCGCTACAAGTCGGGCAAGTACACGATCGAACGCCCGCTCCACCTCGGCGCCGTGCTCGCGGCTCCCGAGCGAGCCGACGAGCTCCTCCCACATCTCAGCAACTACGGCCTGCCGCTCGGCGATGCATTCCAGATGCGCGACGACGTGATGGGCGCCTTCGGTGACGAAGCCGTCACCGGCAAGCCGGTCGGTGGCGATCTCATCGAGGGCAAACCCACACCGCTGCTCGCACGCGCCACCCGCAGTGCGAGCGATGCGCAACGCGAGGTGCTCGAACTCGTCGGTGACCCCGACATGAGTCCCGACACGGTTGCTCGCATCCAGCAGGTGATCGTCGACACCGGCGGCCTCGCCGAACTCGAGCAGCACATCTCTGACCTCACGGAGTCGGCGGTCACATCACTCGATGCAGCACCGATCGAGCCGCTCGCCAAGACCGAGTTGATCGCTCTGGCCGAGTACGTGAGCCAGCGCGAGGTCTGACAACCAGCTCCGCGGCGGCCGGCACACGCTGCGAAGTTTCAGGACGGTTCCGCTCGTCGACGCTCATCCCGTCGAACACTCTGCTCCGAAGAACCTCACCGACGGAGCCAGGAAGGCACACGATGAACAAGCAACAGAACGTCGTCGTCATCGGCGCAGGCCTCGGCGGGCTCTCCGCCGCCGCACACCTCTCGAACCGAGGGCATGCGGTGACGATCGTCGAGCGCGAAGAGATCCCCGGTGGCCGCGCCGGCATGATCCGGGCGAACGGATTCAGCCTCGACAACGGGCCGACCGTGCTCACGATGCCCGACCTTCTCGAAGAAGCATTCGTTGCAGCCGGTGCCACGATGTCCGACCACATCACGATCAAGCCGGTCGATCCGATGTATCGGGCGTGCTACGCAGATGGTTCGACCCTGCACGTGAAGCACGGCCGGGAGGCCATGACCCAAGAGATCGCCCGCTTCGCGAACCAGCAGGAAGCCGACGCGTTCGGTCGGTTCTCCGACTGGCTCGAAGGCCTGTACAACGCCGAGATGCGGTCGTACATCGACGCCAACTTCGATTCGCCGCTCGACCTGATCAAGCCGTGGCGCGACGGCCTGTCGATTCTGAAGATGGGTGGTTTCGGCAAGCTCGACAAGAAGGTTGCGTCGTTCTTCGACGACAAGCGACTCCAACAGATCTTCAGCTTCCAGTCGATGTACGCCGGGCTCGCTCCGTACGAGGCGCTCGCGATCTATGCCGTGATCACCTACATGGACTCGGTGAAGGGGGTGTTCGTCCCAGAGGGCGGCATGCACCAGATGGCAGCAGGTCTCGCCGAAGCCGTCGAAAAGGCCGGGGTCACCATCCGGTACTCGTCTCCGGTGAGCCACATCGTCCGGCACTCGAACGGCCGCATCAAGGGCGTCCGCGTCGGCACCGGCGAGGGCTCCGAGATGATCGAGGCCGACGTGGTCGTGTGCAACCCGGACCTGCCCGTCGCGTACCGCGAGCTCCTCGGAGACGTGGAAGCACCGAAGAAGGCCCGAACGGGCAAGTACTCGCCGTCGTGCCTGCTCTGGGTGGCCGGCGTGAACGGGCTGCCGCCCGACGACGCCGCACACCACAACATCCACTTCGGCGACGATTGGGACGGCTCGTTCAAGGCGCTGATCGAAGACGGAGTACGCATGCCCGACCCGTCGATCCTCGTGACGCTCCACAGCCTCGACGACCCGAGCCTGGCGCCCGACGGATGCACGAGCCTCTACGTGTTGGAGCCGACGCCCAACCTGTCGGGGAAGATCGATTGGAGCCGAGAGCGAGACCGCATCACCGGAGACCTCAAGGCCAAGGTGGCGTCGCTCGGCTACCCGACCGACGTGGTGGTCGAGGAGGTCTACGACCCGCAGGACTGGGAGCGGATGGGTATGGAGCAGGGCACACCGTTCGCGCTCGCGCACACCTTCTTCCAGACCGGCCCGTTCCGCCCCAACAACGTCGACAAGCGTGTCCCCGGACTCGTGTTCACGGGTTCGTCGACCCTGCCGGGCGTCGGCGTCCCGATGGTGCTCGTGTCGGGCAAGCTCGCAGCACAGCGCGTCGACGACATCGCCGCCCGCTGAGACCGCATACGCTCCGTGCCGATGCGTCTCCCGACTCCGTTCCGACGCGAACCACCACCACCGACGACGCACCTGCTTCCCGATGGCCCGGTCACGCTCGACGAGAGCTACGAGCTGTGCCGGCAGTTCAACAAGCGGCACGGCACCACGTACTACTGGTCGACCAAGGTGCTGCCACGCATCAAGCAGCATCACGTGCACGCGCTGTACGCCTTCGCCCGGTACGCCGACGACATCGTCGACGAGATCCCGTCGACGGGAGGGCGCGACGTTCCGACCGAGGTGCGTGCCACCGCACTCGCCGACTTCGGGAATCGGTTCTTCGAGGACCTCGAGGCCGGGAGCTCAGAGGATCCCGTTCTGAAGGCCGTGGTCCACACGGTCCGGGCGTTCGACATCGACACCACCGCGTTCGAACGCTTCCTGCGCTCGATGACCATGGATCTCACCGTCGAGTCGTACGAGACGTGGGACGAACTGCTCGTCTACATGGACGGATCGGCTGCGGTGATCGGCGAGATGATGCTCCCGATCCTCGAACCGACCGACTACGCGATTGCGCTCCCCCACGCGCGTGACCTCGGCAATGCGTTTCAGCTCACGAACTTCTTACGCGACATCGACGAAGACCTCGATCGTGGCCGTCAGTACGTCCCGCTCGAGGACTCGCGCCGCTTCGGCGTCGACCTCACGAAGCGAGAGGTGTCGTCGGAGTTCGTCGAGCTGATGCGCTTCGAGATCGACCGTTGCCGCGAGTTGTATCGGTCAGCCGAAGTCGGGATCGCGATGCTCCCCGATCGCTCGGCCAGGTGTGTCGGTGCCGCCCACACGCTCTACGGGCGAATCCTCGACGAGATCGAGGCGCAGGACTACGACGTGTTCGCCGAGCGCGCGTCCGTTTCGACGTTCGCAAAGGCCCGATTGGTCACCTCGCTGATCCGATGAACCGTGGGACGACGCCTGACCCCGAACAGCGCCCGGGCGAGACGCCCGGCGTTGAGGCGATGAGTCGTTGGGCCGACCGAGTGGCCCTCGGTTCGAGCGCGATCACCGTCGCCGGAATGATCGCCACGCCGCTGCTGGCTCAGCGGGGGCGCGGGCGGCGGATCCTGTCCTCGGTGGTGGTGGGCGGGATGTTCGCCACGTCGACCGCGAACGCCGTCAAGCGCTGGGGAATCGGGCGAGCCGGCGCCGCCGCAGCGGTGACCGCCGTCGCCACGGGTGTGATCGAACGCAT
>JBGCFW010000156.1:0-11612 GCA_045107155.1 Ilumatobacter sp.
ACCAGGCCGTGGATTTCTGATCGGGTTTCGCAGCATCCGTCCGACGAGGGTGTGGCTCGTCTTCGCTTGAGGCCGTCAGTCCTCGACCCAGTGGCCTTGTCGGATGATCGTTCTGCCATCAATTTCGGCAGGCCCGTTCCACACGTGACCGGTACGCGGGCGAAGCACGAGCAACGACCACTGGCCAGGGTTGTCACGGTGGTCCCAACCGACACGTTCGATGTACCCGTCAATCAAAGCGGCCGGGGCGTCGTTGAACTCATGGGTCTCGACGTCCGCGTCAAAGATGACGACGTCGTCGGCGCTGTCGAGAGCGGCACGGGCGCGTCCCGTGGTGGTGGCGTTGCGTGCCGTCGGTGTCGTGCTTGGCGTGGCCACGACGATGGTGCCGTCGAGCCAAGCCAAGGACAACGGGACCAAGTGCGGAATTCCCGCTGACGAAGCTGTCGAGATCCACACGTTGTGGTCAGACGACAAACGGGTTCGAGCATGCGCGGTGCGCTCGGCGACGGTGCGATTCGGCATAAACGAACGGTAGTTGCCGTTCATTCGGTGTGTCCAGTCTGTTCGCTACGATTCGCCTCGTGCTGGACTACGACCTCGACGACTTCTTCACCGCAGATACGCCCGAACGAGTGCGTGCTCTCGTCGATCCTGTCCGCACACAGATCCTCGACCTCGTCCTCGATCGAGCCGCCACGACTACCGAACTCGCCCGGGCGTTGGATCGACCCAAGTCGTCCGTCGCACATCACGTCGACGTGCTCGTCAACCACGGCTTCTTGAAGGTCGTCAGGACTCGCCGAGTTCGAGCAATCGAGGAACGGTTCTTCGGTCGCACAGCTCGCCGCTACATCGTCGACAACGCCGGACTGACCGATGGCGTCCAGCGGCCGAGCCTTCTCACCGAGGCCATCGCCGACACCGTGGCCGCCAATCCGTCCGAGATCCTGGCAACGCTGCGCTACGCACGCATCCCCGAATCCAGATCGCGTGAGTTCTTCGGTCGCGTTGCTGCCCTTGCAGATGAGTTCAGTGCGCTCGAACGAGACGGCGACGTCATTCGTGGCTTCGTCGCCGCGACGTTCCCCACGCAGCGTGCAACCCTGCCGGAGCCGAAGAACTGAGCCGATCAGATTGTTCACGCCGCGGGCAGCCACCCCACGCGCTATCCGGCAATATGGGCAGCTTCTGGTGCTCAATACTGTCCGTCTCGGCGGCACGCCGAGATCTCGGCGCAGGCCGGAAAGGCGTCCGAGCCAATCGCGTCAGCGAGCTTGGGCTCGCTCGCGTGCGCCTTCGAGGTCGGCACCGGCGCGGGTGAGTGCGCCGCGAAGGCTGCAGTCGGCGAGCTTCACCGGGGGCGCGACGTCGTCGACGATCACGTCGGCAAGCGCACGAAACACCTCCGAGGCGGCGTTCTGAGGTGCGTCGAGCGCCACCGGCAAGCCGGTGTCACCACCGCTGGCGACCGATGCATCGAGCGGTACCGAGCCAAGCAGCGGCACGCCGATGTCGTCGGCGAGCGCTTGTCCGCCACCTGTACCGAACATCGCCGTGACCGTGCCGTCGGCAGCGGTCGACGGGCCCATGTTCTCGATCACACCCGCCACCCGCAGAAAGCCCTTGCGCGCCATGTCGGCAGCTCGCGCCGCCACCTGCTGCGCAGCCTTGGCAGGCGTGGTCACGATGATCACGTCGGTTCGCGGCAGCATCCGAGCAAGACCCATCTGGATGTCGGACGTGCCGGGCGGCATGTCGATCAGCAGGTAATCCAGCTCGCCCCACTCGACGTCTTCGAGGAAGTGCTGAACGGCACGATTGAGCATCATGCCGCGCCACATGATCGCCTCGGTCTCGTTCGCCCCGGAGATCGAGCCCATCGACACCACCCGCAACTCGCCGTCACCGATCGGGCGCACCACCGGCTTCATCACCGTCTTGCCCTCGCCGGCACGCTCGCCTTCGATCTCACCGTCGATCCCGAGCAGCTGCGGCATCGAGAATGCGCCGACGTCGGCATCGAGCACACCCACGACGTGGCCACGGTCGGCCAACAGCACCGCGAGGTTCGCAGTCACCGACGATTTGCCGACCCCGCCCTTGCCGGACGAGATCGCCAGAATCCGAGCGGTCGAAGGAATGTCGGTATCGAGTGCGTTGTCACGCGCCTTCCAACGGGCCTGCGACATCACATTCTTGCGCTCGTCAGCCGTCATCTCACCGAAGTGGATCTTCACCACGTCGATGTTCGGCAACGAGCCGACCCGCGCCTTGGCGTCACGCATCAACTGCGCACGCAACGGGCAGCCAGCCGTCGTGAGTGCGATGGTGACGTGCATCGCACCGTCGCCACCTCGTTCGAGGAGCTTCACCATTCCCAGGTCGACGACGTTGTCACCCAACTCCGGGTCGATCACCCCGCGCAGTGCGTTGAGGATCGCTTCGACATCGACATCGTCACCGACGACCTTCGGCGGCACGACCTCGGGACGCGGTGGCGCGGCCTCTCGATCGTCCGGAGCCGACGTCGGCGAAGCGTCGGTCACATCATCCCCAACTCGAGGCGAGCCACGTCAGACAGGCGCGACACGTCCCACGGCGGGTCGAGCACCAGCTTCACGTCGACCTCCTCGACCCCGTTGAGTGCGGCGACCGCATCGCGCAGATCGAGGCGCAAGATGTCCCCCATCCCACAGAACGGCGCAGTGACCGACATGTCGATGTCGACACTCCAACCGCCGCTCGGCAGCTCCTCGGCGTCGACTCGGTACACGAGCCCCAGTTCGACGATGTCGACGGGGATCTCGGGGTCGTAGACCGTCGTGGCAGCTTCCCAGACCCGGTCGATGCTGAACGGCTCGTCGCTCGTGATCCGCTGCTGGACCTCGGCATCGACGAAGCCGAACTCGACGGAGTCCTCGGGGCCGAGTCGCGCCATCTCGCCATCGCTGGTGGTAACGGTGGCCGTGGTGCCGAGAGCTTGCAGCAGCGTGACGCGATCACCCTCGGCGAGCTCGACTCGATGGCCGGCCGGCACGATCGTGACGACGCAGGCACGAGGCAGCGTGAAGCCCTTGGTGGCGCCGAGAGAGACAGGCTGATCAGACATCGATGTCATGCCCGAGTCGATGGATGATCCAGCTTCGCACCGCCTCGATCCCGACGTCGTCGACGACCTGGTCGGCGAAGCCGTTGATCAGGAGCCGCCGAGCCTCGTCGACCGCGATACCGCGAGAGCGCATGTAGTACAGCGCCGTCTCGTCGAGCTGGCCGACAGTTGCACCGTGCTTACACGCCACCTCGTCGGCCAGGATCTCCAGGCGTGGCTGCGTATTGATCTCGGCCCGATCCGACAGGATCAGGTTGTTGTTCGCCTGCTCGGCGTCGGTGCCGTCGGCGCCGGGCCGTACATCGATCCCGCCGTTGAACACCCCGGTGCTCTGATCGTCGAGCACACCTCGGAACGACTGGCGGCTCGTGCAGTTCTCGGCATCGTGGACGACGTCGACCTGCTGATCGAGCGTCTGGGCACCGAACCCGAAGAACAGCCCCGAGAGGTCAGCATGCGCGCCAGCGCCTTGAAGCTGGACGTCATAGCCGACGCGACCGTAGGAGGCACCCAGGTTGAACGACCGAGCGCGGTACTCGCTGTCACGTGCCTGCGTGACGTCGACCCGGCTGAGGTGTACCTGAGTGGTGGGCACGTCCTGCAACAAGATGTGCTCGAGCGAGGCGCCCTCTCCGAGCGACACCGTGGTGCGGATGTTCGAGCCACCGAACTCCGAACCCGCTCCGAGTCGGGTCTCGATCACGGTCGCACTGCTTCGCGAACCAACGCGAATGACCACGCCAGTGCACGACGCGTTGGTCGTCTGATCGGGGATCTCGACATCGACGATGTGGATCGGCACGTCGACCGAGACCCCGTCGGCGATCTCGACCACGGCGCCATCGACCCCGAACTCGATGTTCAGCGCGACGAAGGCATCAGCCGGCTCGGCGATGGAGAAGTGTGCCGCAGCCGACTCGGAACCTGCAGCGCTCGCAGCGGACAACGTCGACAGTTGCACGCCGGCCGGAACCGTCAGCTCGGAGCGCTCGGCGTCGACCACACCGTTGACGATCACGATGCGGGGACCCTCGAGATCGGGAATCTGCTCGTCGAGCTCGTCAGGAACGCCCTCACCGGCCTCAACGGCTGGACCGAATGACAACTCACCCAGCGTCTTGTGCGGCGCGTAGCGCCAGGCTTCGTCGCGCTTGGTTGGGTAGGCAGGTCGCTCGACGACGATCGTCACGACGGCGCTCCAGTCAGCGGGCGTCCACCGGCGCCGTCGAGGTCGTGGTTGACGAAGTCGGCGTAGCCGTGATCTTCGAGGTGCAGCGCGAGGGTGTGATCGCCCGACTGGACGATGCGACCGCCCACGAGGACGTGCACGAAGTCAGGCTTGATGTAGTCGAGCAGGCGCTGGTAGTGCGTGATCACGATCATCGAACGGTCTTCGTTGCGCAGCGCGTTGACGCCCGACGCGATGATCCTCAACGCGTCGATGTCGAGGCCCGAGTCGGTCTCGTCGAGCACGGCGAGCCGCGGCTCCATCACGGCCATCTGCAAGATCTCGTTGCGCTTCTTCTCGCCGCCACTGAATCCGGCGTTGACCGCACGGTCGAGGAAGTCCTGCTTCATCTCGACGAGCTCCATGGCCTTCTTCGCCACGGCGAGGAAATCGCGTGCACCGATCTCTTGTTCACCGCGCGCCTTGCGGACGGAGTTGAGCGCAGTACGCAAGAAGTACATGTTGTTCACGCCCGGGATCTCCACCGGGTACTGGAACCCCATGAAGACGCCCGCGGCGGCACGGGCTTCGGGTTCCATATCAAGCAGATCTGCGCCGTCGAGGGTGACGGTGCCGTCGATCTCGTAGCCATCGCGCCCTGCCAGAGCGTGCGCGAACGTGCTCTTGCCAGAGCCGTTGGGGCCCATGATCGCGTGCACTTCTCCAGCCCCGACCTCCAGGTCGAGGCCGTTCAGGATCTGCTTGTCACCGATCTTTGCGGTGAGATTCTCGACGTGCAGCATCAGCCCACACTTCCTTCCAGGCTCACGCTCAGCAGGCGCTGAGCTTCGACGGCGAATTCCATCGGGAGTTCGTTGAACACCTCACGGCAGAAGCCGTTGACGATCATCGACATCGCATCTTCTTCGGACATGCCGCGCTGGCGGCAGTAGTACAGCTGGTCTTCGCCGACCGTCGAGGTCGATGCCTCGTGCTCGATCTGCGCACCAGGGTTCTTCACTTCGATGTAGGGCACCGTGTGGGCGCCGCAGTCCTTGCCGAGCAACAGCGAGTCACACTGGGTGTAGTTGCGGGCGTTCTGCGCGGACCGCAGCACCTTGACGAGCCCGCGGTAGGTGTTCTGCCCGTGCCCGGCGGAGATGCCCTTCGAGATGATCGAACTCGTGGTGTCTTTGCCGATGTGGATCATCTTCGTGCCGGTGTCAGCCTGCTGGCGCTTGCTCGACAGTGCCACCGAGTAGAACTCACCGACCGAACGGTCACCCTGCAAGATCACGCTCGGGTGCTTCCAGGTGATGGCGGAGCCTGTCTCGACCTGCGTCCACGAGATCTTTGCGTCGTCGTGCGCGCGGCCGCGCTTGGTGACGAAGTTGTAGATGCCACCGACACCGTTCTCGTCGCCGGGGTACCAGTTCTGCACCGTGGAGTACTTGATCTCTGCGCGATCCTTCGCGACCAACTCGACCACGGCAGCGTGCAGCTGGTTCTCGTCACGCTGTGGTGCCGTGCACCCTTCGAGGTACGACACGTGCGAGTCGTCCTCAGCGACGATGAGCGTGCGCTCGAACTGGCCGGTGTTCATCGAGTTGATGCGGAAGTACGTCGACAGCTCCATCGGGCACCGAACACCCTTCGGGATGTAACAGAACGGCCCGTCGGAGAACACTGCCGAGTTCAGAGCGGCGAAGTAGTTGTCGCGGACCGGCACGACCGAACCGAGGTGCTCGCGCACGAGTTCGGGGTGATCGGCGACAGCTTCGGAGAAGGAACAGAAGATCACGCCGGCCTCAGCGAGGGTCGCCTTGAACGTGGTGGTGACCGACACAGAGTCGACGATCGCGTCGACGGCCACGTTGCTGAGCATCTTCTGCTCGTGCAGCGGGATGCCGAGCTTGTCGAACATGTCGCGAATCTCGGGATCGACGTCGTCCATGCTGTCGAGCACGGGCTTCTGCTTGGGAGCGGCCCAGTAGCTGATCGCCTGGTAGTCGATCGGCTCGATTTCGAGCTTGGCCCAGTCGGGCTCCTCCATCGCCTGCCATGCCTCGAACGCCTTCAGACGCCACTCGAGCAGCCACTCGGGCTCGTCCTTCTTGGCGGAGATCAGCCGGACCGTGTCCTCGGTGAGCCCCGGCGGCGCGACATCGGTGTCGAGATCGGTGCTGAATCCGAACTCGTAGTCGGACTCGGTCAGTTCTTCGATTTCTCGCATCGCTTCGCTCATCGAACGTCCTTCTGACTCAATCGGGGAAATCCGGCCCGACGCTACGGCCGCCATCGCTGCGATCGACGGTTTGCGCCTCTTCTTGGACCTTTTTGTATCTGCCGTCGACCAGTTTTGCAAGTTTCACTTTGTGAAAGTTGACAAATCTGGTACCGTCGCGCTGTGGCCGCCGGCACCTCTTCGATCTCCGACACGCAACGGCGTGTGCTCGTGGCCGTCAAACGCCACGGTGAGATCACGGCTGACGAACTCGCCCACGTGATGGGGATTACCGCGAGCGGCGTCCGTCAACACCTCGCTTCGCTGCGCGCCGCCGGACTCGTCGAGGCCGACAAGGTGCGCGGCCAGCCAGGGCGGCCGGTCGATCGCTACCGCGCCACGGTCGACACCGAACCGCTCTTCGAAACCACCGATGGCGATTTCTCGATCGAGCTGCTCGCCGACATCGAAGCCGAACAGCCCGACATCGTCGACCGGGTCTTCGAACGCCGACGCCAACGCCAGGTCGAAACTGCCCGCGAGCGTGTCGATGGCCGGCCCATCGCCGAACGCGTCGAGATCGTCACCGAACTCCTCGACGAACAAGGCTTCCTGGCCGATCACGAGCAGCTCGGTGATCATCACTTCCGGATCAACCTCCACAACTGCCCGATCTGGACGGTGGCCAATCGCTTCCGCCAAGCGTGCTCCGCCGAGCTCGACCTGTTGCGCGAGCTGATCCCCGACGCCACCGTCCAGCGGGTCACCCACAAGACCGCGGGCGCACACACCTGCGCCTACGACATCGCCGGCTCACGCTGAGGCCCGCGCCGGCCGGGACGAAGCGCTAGCGAACCTCGCTCTTGGCGTCTCGGCCCATCAGCGCTCCGAGCGCCTCCTTGGCCGATCGGCCCTCATGGCACACCGCGACCACCTGCTCGGCGATCGGCATCTCGACGTCGGCTTCCTCGGCCAACTCGAGCACGCTCGGACACGACTTCACACCCTCCGCGACCATGTTCATGCTCGCCACGATCTCGTCGATGGTCTCGCCGCCGCCCAATCGCCGACCGACCGTGTTGTTGCGACTCTGCTCCGACGCGCAGGTGGCGATCAGGTCGCCCATCCCTGCCAGGCCGGAGAACGTGGCCGGATCACCTCCGAGCGCGATGCCGAGACGCGCCATCTCGGCGAGCCCGCGCGTGATCAGTGTCGCCCTCGTGTTGTCTCCGAATCCCATGCCCTGCGCCATGCCCGACGCGATCGCGATCACGTTCTTCACCACTCCGGCGACCTCGCAACCGACCACGTCCGGGTTCGTGTACACCCGCAACGACGGCCGAGAGAACGTTCGCTGGAGTTCGGTCGCGATTCGGTCGTCGTCGATCGCGATGACGCTCGCGGCCGGTTGCCCGGAAATGATCTCCTTCGCCAGGTTCGGGCCGGTCAACACGGCCACCGGATGACCCGGCATCTCCTCGGCGGTCACTTCGCTCATCCGTTGTCGTGTCTCACGCTCGAGCCCCTTCGAGAGCGTCACCACCGGCACCCAGGCCCGCAGCGACGCGGCGACCTCCCGAGCGACGTCGCGATAGCCGTGCGACGGCACTGCCATGACGATGACGTCCGACGACGACACGACTTCCGCGAGGTCGCTGGATGCGGTGAGTGCGCCAGGCAGCGAATACGACGGCAAGTACGACTCGTTCGTGTGCGCGGTGTTGATCTCGTCGGCGAGATCACCGCGCCGCGCCCACAGGCGCGTCCTGGTGTTCGCCGACGTCATCGCCGCGACGGTGGTACCCCACGAACCCGCCCCGATCACTCCGACGCTGATCTCGTGCATCGACTCACCGCTCATGACATTCCCCCATCTGTGCGACCGTAGTGCCCGCCACCCGACCGCTCTTCCTACACTCCGGCCTCGTGAACGCTGCCGTGGTCGTGCCCGTCAAGGCTCTCACGCTCGCCAAGCAGCGCCTCGCCCCGGATCTCGACGAGGAGATGCGCGGCCGCCTCGCCCGGTGGATGGCCGACCGCGTCGTGCTGGCGTGTGCGCCGTGGCCGGTGTTCGTCGTGTGCGACGACGACGACGTTGCGGCGTGGGCCGCCGAACTCGGCGCCACGATCGTCACCCCAGACGGCTCTGGCCTCAACAGAGCCGTCGAGGCAGGGTTGGACGCGGTCTCGGCCGCCGGATTCGATCACGTCGTCATCACGCACGCTGACCTCCCGCTCCCGAGCGGAATCACGCGTGTCCCTCGCGCTCGGGCGATCACCCTCGTGCCGGACGATCGACGAGACGGCACGAACGTGCTCGCATTCCCCACCGCGACGCGCCTGACAGCCGACTACGGCGCCGCATCGTTCGCCAGACATCTCGCTCAGGCGTCCGCGGTGGCGGACACTGACGGACTGATGGTCGAAGTGCGCGCCGACCCCCAGCTCGCCCTCGACATCGACACCCCTGCCGACCTCCGACATCCCCGCCTCCGAAAGGTGCTCCCGACATGGCTGCCAACGAACCCGGACAACCCCTCCATCCCGGCATGAATCACGACGCCGTGTGGTCGCGCGACATGGCGACGCCAGCATCGGCGCTTGCCATCGGCGCACATCCTGACGACGTCGAGTTCGGGTGCGGCGGCGTGCTCGCGAAGTGGGCCGCCGACGGCTGCACGGTCCACCACCTCGTGTGCACCGACGGATCCAAGGGCACGTGGGACGCCGACGCCGACGTGGCCGCCCTGGCCCAGCGCCGCGAGGTGGAACAGCGCGAGGCGGCGGCCCGACTCGGCGGCGCCAACGCCGGCGAGGTCCGCTTTCTCGGGTACGTCGATGGCGAACTCGACAGCGGACTCGAGCAGCGCGGCCGGGTCGCACGGGTGATCCGTGAGCTGCGCCCGAGCGTCGTGCTCGGGCACGACCCGTGGAAGCGATACCGACTCCACCCCGACCATCGCCACGCCGGCCTGCTCGCCGTGGAGGGCATCGTGGCCGCCCGCGACCCGCACTTCTTCAAGGAGCACGGCATCGCTCACCACCGACCCGACGCGCTCCTCCTCTGGGAAGCTGACGAGCCGGACCACGTCGAGGATGTGAGCGGCGCCGTCGAGACCAAGCTGTTCGCGCTGGAAGCACACGAGAGCCAGTTCGAATCGACGATGAAGGCCGTCGACGACACCGAACTCGACGTGTTCCGCGAGCGAATCCGCAATCGACTCGCCGAACTCGGTGCGCCGCACGGTGCCGCCGCCGCCGAGGTGTTCAAGGCGATCACCAGTCTGTGACCGTCAGCCGGGTGGACGACTCTCCCGGCCGAAAACGACGAACGGGCGGTGGCTCGAAGCCACCGCCCGTCCGACCGACGGTTTCCAATCGGTAACGCTCAGCGCTTCTTGGCGGCAGCCTTCTTCTTGGCCGGAGCCTTCTTCGCGGCAGCCTTCTTCTTGGCCGGAGCCTTCTTCGCGGCAGCCTTCTTCTTCGCAGGCGCCTTCTTCGCGGCAGCCTTCTTCTTCGTGGCCGCCTTCTTGGCTGCCGACTTCTTGGCCGCAGCCTTCTTCTTGGCGGGCGCCTTCTTCGCGGCAGCCTTCTTGGCGGCGGCCTTCTTCTTGGCCGGCGCCTTCTTGGCGGCAGCCTTCTTCTTCGTCGGAGCCTTCTTGGCAGCCATCAGATCACTTCTTCTTCTTGCCGTTGAGCGCTTCCTTGAGCGCGGAGCTCGAGGTGAACTTCATCGCCGTGGACGCCTTGATCTTGACGGGCTCGCCGGTCTGCGGGTTGCGGCCGGTGCGAGCGCTGCGCTCGGAGGTGCTGAACTTGCCGAAGCCAGGCCAGGTGACGGCCTCGCCCTTCTTCGCCTCTCCGACCACGTGGTCGAAGAATGCGCCGAGGACCTTCTCGGTGTCGCTCTTGGTCGTGCCGGCCGCTTCTGCGACGGCGTCGAGCATTTCTGCCTTGGTTGCCATGTGTGTGGAACCTTTCTGATGGGTCAGGGTTGGGATCTTGGTGTGGAGCAGACCTTCGTCGGCCCCCTCGGCCCCTCCGTAGGGGCCGAATGACAACCATGTGACTTGCAAACACCCTCGCAACGCAACCTCTTGAATCGATGCAGATGCAATGATCACTCCACGAAAGCCATACGGTGTCTCGCCAGGAGGCGTCTCGATGGAGCCAGATCGACGAAAAACACCCCCAGTCGCAGGTCGACCACAGCTCTCTGCAGCGCTGCTGAGCGCCCCTTCCACACCGCCGTGAACCTGGCTCCGGATGTCGGCAGCATGAACAGCACGTTCGCACCCGATGACGCTTGACGAACCATCCGCGCGAGCGGCCCCGAGTCGCGGTACAACGACATGGCCGGAGCCCTGGCGCCGGCGCCCACATACGTCTGCTGTTCAGGAGCATTGATGACCGACCTCGACCCTCGCACCCGGATCGTCCCCCCGTCTCGTGCCGACACCGCCGGCGAAACGGTGAGACAACCGGAGCTGGAGGCAGCGGTCCCGACCGGCGCACGGGTGGTGCTCGACACCTCGGTCCTCATCGCCGACCCCTACTGCCCCCTCGAACAGCGCGACGTTCACGTGGTCGTGCCGCTGACCGTGATCGAGGAACTCGACGGACTCAAGAGCCGCCCCGACGACGTCGGTCGAGCAGCGCGCACGGCGCTGCGAACGCTCGAAGAGCTGCGCATCAAGCACGGTGGGTCACTGGCCGAGCCCGTCCCGATCGGCGACGGTTCCGCGACACTGCAGATCGAGATCAACAACATCCGCAACCACCTCCGCATCGAACAGGGTCTCGACCCGGCGGTTCCTGACAACCGGATCATCGGCGCTGCGATCGGCAGGGGCGACCTCGGCCCGACCACCATGGTGAGCAACGACGCGGCACTGCGGATCAAGGCCGCGCACCTCGGCGTCGAGGCGCGAGCTCACGCCCCCGTCCGCAGCTTCGACCAGCCAACGGCGACCGGCTGGTCGACCGTCGAGACGGACGGCTCGGTGGTCGACGACCTGTACGCCCACGGCAGCGTCGACCTCGACGACTGCTACTCCCCCGAAGCTGCGCGGCCCGCCGAGAACGAGTTCGCGGTGCTTCGCGCCGGG
>JBGCFW010000157.1:0-2612 GCA_045107155.1 Ilumatobacter sp.
CGGTCGTCATGGCGAAGCGGGCGGGGGCGCAGAGTGGACGGTTCGAAGAGGGCGACGAGAACGTGGTGGGGACGGCGGCGAGGCGGTGGGTGTTGGGTGTGATCGCGGGACCGCCGTAGGTGCGGAGAAAGGGTGCCGACAGCTGATCGGCCATGATCAGCAGGATGTTCGGTCCGGTCAACGGCGACCACCTTCGACCGCTACGCCTCGATACACCGGCGTGTGGTCGGGCGCGAGCGGATCGTTACCGAGGATCAGGTCGGCAGCCTTCTCGGCGATCATCATCGTCGGCGCGTAGGTGTTGCCGTTGCTCACGTTCGGCATGCATCCGGCGTCGACCACTCGCAGGCCCTCGGTGCCCCAGACCTTCATCGATTCCGGGTCGAGCACGGCCATCGGATCGGTCTCGGCGCCGATCCGCGTGGTGCACGACGGGTGGAGCGCGGTCTCGGCGTCACGGGCGACCCACGCCATGATCTCGTCGTCGGTCTCGACGGCAGGCCCCGGGGAGATCTCCCCGGCGTTCAGTGGCTCGAACGCTGGCTGCGTCAGAATGCGACGCGCCGTGCGGACGGCTTCGATCCACTCACGGCGATCCTGCTCGGTCGACAGGTAGTTGAACAGCACCGCAGGGTGCTGCTTGGGATCGCGCGACGTGATCTTCACGGTGCCGCGTGCGTCTGAGTACATCGGGCCGACATGGACCTGGTAGCCGTGCTCGATCTTCGCATCGCTGCCATCGGGGCGGCGCGGCGACGTGCCGTCGTAGCGGATCGCGATCGGCAGGAAGTGGAACATCAGGTTCGGGTACGACTCGTTCGGATTGCTCTTCACGAACGCACCGGCCTCGAAGTGATTCGACGAGCCCGGCCCCCGTCGGAACAACCACTGGAGCCCGATCCATGGCTTCTTCCAGTGCGCGAGGTGAGGCTGGATCGAGACCGGCTGTTTCGACTCGTACTGGATGTACACCTCGAGGTGATCCTGCAGGTTCTCGCCGACGCCGGGGACATGCGCGACCACCGGGATGTCGAGCGACTCCAGGTGCTCCCGATCGCCGACTCCCGACAGCTGCAGCAGCTGAGGACTGTTGAACGCTCCCCCGCAGAGAATCACCTCGCGAGCGCTGATTTCATCGGCAGGGCGACGGCCGAACAGGCCGGCCACCCCGAGCTTGCGCACAGCGACCCCTGTCGCTCTCGTCGGTTCGTTCGGGTCGTCGAACAGGATCCGGTCGACCTGCGCACGAGTCATCAGCGTGAGATTGGGACGATCGAGAACTGGATGCAGATACGCACGCGCCGCGCTCAGCCGGCGACCCCGGTGGACGTTCTTGTCGAACGGTGCGAAGCCCTCTTGGCGGAATCCGTTCACGTCCGTCGTTCGATTGAAGCCAGCCTGTTCCCCCGCCGCGAGCCATGCGTCGAAGAGCGCGCTCTCGGCGGGACCTCGCTCGAGTGTCAGGGGGCCCTCGTCGCCGCGCAGCCCCTCCTGCGTCGGGTCATCGCCGGCGAGGCAGGTCTCCATGCGCTTGAAGTAGGGCAGGCAGTGGGCCCAGTCCCAGTTCTCGAGGCCCGGCATGGCGCCCCACTTGTCGTAGTCCATCGGGTTTCCGCGCTGGAAGATCATCCCGTTGATGCTCGACGAGCCACCCAGGACCTTGCCGCGGGCGTGGAACACTCGCCGACCGCTCATGTGCGGTTCGGGCTCGGCCTCGTACTTCCAGTCGTAGAACCGGCTGCCGATCGGGAACGCCAGAGCAGCGGGCATGTGGATGAACACGTCCCACTTCCAGTCGCGACGGCCGGCTTCGATCACCAGGACCTCATGGGAGGGGTCGGCGCTGAGGCGGTTTGCGAGGGCACACCCGGCGGAACCTCCGCCGACGATCACGTAGTCGTACACGGCGAGCATCCTGCCATCGTCACGACCCGATCTGCGCGACCCGCACCAGGCACGCCCCGCCTCACCCCGTTTGCGTCAGCTCTCTCGCCCCACGTCCGGTCGGATTCCGCGACGCAAGCGAAGGCGTCAGCGCGCGTAGTTGTTCGTGTGCGATTTCTCGCCCCACGGGTGGCCAAATTCGCCGACGCAAAGATGCCGGCGGTCGACCACACCTCCGACGTTTGTGTCGGATTTCTCGCCCCTCACCCGGTCTGCTTCTGCAACGCAAACGGTGTGAGCTGGGGCAAACGGGAGGGCTGGGGGTAGTGGGGTGAGCGTGGAGCCGTCAGATGGCGAAGCCGGCGACCTTGGTCTCGAGGTATTCGCCGAGCCCTTCGTGGCCGCCCTCGCGGCCGAGTCCCGAGTCCTTCATGCCGCCGAACGGCACGGACGCCGAGGTCGGATTGACATCGTTCACGCCGATGATTCCGAACTTGAGCCGCTCGACGGCGTGCATCGCCGTGGTGAGCTCGTTGGTGTACACGTAGGCAGCGAGACCGTATGTGGTGTCGTTCGCCAAGTCGATGACCTGATCGACATCTTCGTACACGATGATCGGCGCGACGGGCCCGAAGGTCTCGTCGCGATAGATCACCATGTCGTCGCGCACGTCGGTCAACACGGTCGGCGCATAGAAGTGCCCGGCGTCGAGGCCGTCATCGAGCAGT
>JBGCFW010000158.1:0-15628 GCA_045107155.1 Ilumatobacter sp.
CACCCACGCGGCGAGCGCGGCGGGGGAATCGACGAGCCCGTAGCCGACCGACTGAGGTCGGGTCGCCTGTTGTTTCGAGTACCCCGAGTCCCATTCCGAGTAGTACATCCCGCGTTCGATGGCGAGCTTCTCATCGTCACCGAGGTCTTCGAGGTCGGTCGGTCGTGCGGCCATGGCGAGGGTCATGTGGATGCCTGCGAGATGATCTGGATCCTGCGCACCGATCGCGTGGGTGATCGCGGAACCCCAGTCGCCGCCCTGGGCCACGTAGCGCTCGTAGCCGAGACGTCCCATGATCTCGGCGAACGCTCGACCGATCTTCTCGACGCCCCACCCCGGAACCTTGGGCTTGTCGGAGAAGCCGAAGCCGGGCAGTGACGGCGCGACCACGTGGAAGGCGTCGGACGCGTCGCCGCCGAACTTCGTCGGGTCCGTCAACGGTTCGATCACCTCGTGGAACTCGACGATCGATCCCGGCCAGCCATGCGACAGGAGCAGCGGCATCGCGCCGTCGTGCGGTGAACGTTGATGGACGAAGTGGACGTCGAGCCCCTCGAACCCGTCTTCGGCGCCGACGTTCGCGACGAACTGGCCGAAGCGGTTCAACGCGGTCTCGCGGCTGCGCCAGTCGTAGTCGTCTGCCCAGTACTCGCAGAGCTCGCGGACGTATGCGAGTGGCGTGCCCTGCGACCAGTCGTCCACGACCTCGGCCTCGGGCCACCGAGTGTCCCGCAGGCGGTTGCGCAGATCGTCGAGGAGCGAGTCCGGTACGTCGATCGTGAACGGGCGAACGTCAGCACTCATGTGAGGCAACCTAGGGGTGTCGAGCGGTTCGATCGGAGTCGAACCGCCTCGACCCAGGACTCAACCTTGCGATGACCCGGTCTGCGTCCGGAGAAGGGGAACGGCCCTTCAGATCCGAGACCGTCGGCCGGAGATCGTCGACGGGCTGACTGCCTGGCATGTTCTGCCAGCTGTCGATGAACGTTCCGGGGGTGTGGACGTGGCGATCGTTCATGTCGCGCCCAGCGGTCGAACCGTCGTCGAGTGCACGGAGTCGGCGCCACCAGCCCATTTCAGGCCGCCGGCCCGTCCGTCGCCCCGCCCGCGAAGGCCTGTGCCTTGTTCATCCAGTCTTGGGCGGCGTCGCCGTCGACGGACAGGCCCGTGGCGGCCACGTTGCGGCACTGCGTGACGACGAGGCAGAACTCTTCGGCTGACCCGATCACCGACTCCTGAGCGTCGGCCGGTCCGAACTGCCACACCTCGCCCGACGGGGCAGTGAGCTCGACGCGAACGTCGGCCGCGGGCATCTCGATCTTTCGGTTCAGGTACGTCCACTTCCGAGTGATGAATCCGAGTTGAGCGATGTGCCGCAGGCGATCCGTGGCTCGGCGCTCACCGCCGACCACGTCGACGATGTGCTGCCCGTGGGCCCAGCACTCCATCAGGCGAGCGGTCAAGAACGACTTCGCACCCATCGACGGGCCGTACCAGATCACCCGGGTGTCGTCGCTGAGCGTCGATGCCGCCTCCGCCAGGGTCGCCCGGTTCGTCCGCCATGCATCGAGCAGGTCCGTCGGCGACATGGCTCGGAACTCTGCGAGCGTCAGATCGTCCATCGCAGCTGGGCTCAGTTGGCCCGTTAGCATGGGCGCGAGACCAGCGAGCGACTCCCTGAACCGGTCCTCGTCGACGATCGCCCACGCCGCGGTCTGGTCGAAGTAGGTGAGGTGCCCGATCTGATCACGCACCGCCCAACGATCGCTCGCCGTCGGGGCGTCCCACTGCTCGTCGTCGAGCGCCGAGACGATCTCATCGAGCGCCTTCTGCTCGGCCAACAGGTCGGCCAGCACGCTGGCCGCGGTCGGCGATTCGTTGCTCGTCATGGAGTCGGACCCTAGGTGTCGGACGTCGCCGCCCCGGAAGCCGGCCGTTCGGTGGGGTGCCGACTCGGGATCGAGAAGGGCGCCGGAACTACGGTCTGCCCGATGAGCATCGGTACTCCGCTTCGGTCGAAGCTCGACACGAACTCCGACGACTACCGCTCGAACCTCGCCGAGATGCAGGCGATGTGGGACGAGGTCGCCGCAGTCATGGACACGGTCCCCACCATCGGCGGGCAGCGATACGTCGACCGCCATCGCAAACGCGGCAAGATGCTCGTGCGCGAACGGATCGAGGCACTCGTCGATCCCGATACCCCGTTCCTCGAGCTCTCGGCGCTCGCCGCATGGGGCACCGAGGATCCGGTCGGCGTGGGCGTGGTCCAGGGAATCGGCGTGATCGAAGGCGTCGAGTGCGCGATCACGGGAACCGACATGAGTGTCAAGGGCGGTGCGGCGAACCCGACCACGTGGAAGAAGAGCCAGCGCTTCCACGAGATCGCTCGGGTCAACCGGTTGCCGTTGATCAACCTGAACGAGTCGGCGGGCGCCGACCTTCCGCGCCAGGCTGACCTGTTCATCCAGGGCGGTGCCAGCTTCAAGGCGCTCACGCGGCTCTCGAAGGCGGGGATCCCCACGATCACCGCTGCGTTCGGCCCCAACACGGCGGGCGGCGCGTACACGCCCGGCATGAGCGACTACACGATCTTCGTGAAGGACGCCGGCACCGCATACCTCGGTGGGCCGCCCCTCGTGAAGATGGCGATCGACGAGATCGTCGACGAGGAGTCGCTCGGCGGTGCAGAGATGCATTCACGCACGTCGGGTCTGTCCGACTATCTGGCGCACGACGAGATGGACGCATTGCGGATCATCCGCCAGATCGTGCGACACCTCGGCTGGACGAAGCTCGGCCCGGGTCCGACCGAACCCCCCGACGCACCGTTGTACGACCCGGCTGAGCTGCTCGGTTGTGCGTCTGCTGATGTCCGCATTCCGTTCGACATCCGTGAGGTGTACGCCCGGATCTTCGACGGCAGTCGATTCGAGGAGTTCAAGGCGCTCATCGGCGAGCAGTTGGTGTGCGGTTGGGCCTCGATCCACGGCTTTCCGGTCGGGGTCATCGGCAACAACGGAATCCTCTTCTCCAACGAGGCGAAGAAGGGCGCCCAGTTCATCCAGTTGTGCAACAAGATGTCGGTGCCGATCGTGTTCATGCACAACATCACCGGCTTCATGGTCGGCTCGGCGGCCGAGCAGGGTGGCATCATCCGCAACGGCGCGAAGATGATCAACGCCGTCTCGAACTCCGAGGTGCCGCACTTCAACCTGATGGTCGGGGCGAGCTACGGCGCCGGCAACTACGGCATGGCCGGCAAGTCGTACGATCCTCGGTTCATCTTCACGTGGCCCAATCACCGAGTGGCGGTCATGGGCCCGAAGCAACTCGCCGGGGTGATGGACATCATCGCCCGGAACTCGGCAGCAGGTCGCGGTATCGATGTCGACGAAGACGCGTTGCTCGCGCAGACCTCGGCGCTCGAAGCCCAGATCGAGGAGGAATCGACGGCGCTCTATTCCACGGGACGATTGTGGGACGACGGGATCATCCACCCGTCCGACTCTCGAACCGTGCTCGGCCTCGCGCTGTCGGCGGCTCACAGCAACGTGGTGCAAGGCGCCACCGAGTACGGCGTCTGGAGGCACTGATGAGTTTCATGTCCACACCTCCCGGGTCGGTGTCGCGAACGATCACGAAGCTGCTGATCGCGAACCGTGGCGAGATCACCGTTCGGATCGCGAAGACCGCACATCGTCTCGGCATGTCGACGGTCGGCGTGTACTCCGAGCCCGATGTCGATGCCATGCACGTCGACGCGGTCGATGTCGCCGTGGCGCTCGGAGGAGCCACGCCCGCCGAGTCGTATCTCCGGGCCGACGCGATCATCGACATCGCCCTCGCGCAGGGCTGTCAGGCCATCCACCCCGGGTACGGATTCCTCGCCGAGAACGCCGACGTCGCGGAGAAGGTCGTCGCGGCCGGGCTGATCTGGGTCGGTCCGACCGCCGACCAGATCCGCATGCTTGGCGACAAGGTTGCTGCGAAGAAGCTTGCCATCGAGGCAGGTGTTCCGACCGCTCCCTTGTTCGAGATCGTCGACGGCAACGTCCCCGATGGCATCCCGATGCCCGCGCTGGTGAAGGCGGCTGCGGGCGGCGGAGGCCGGGGCATGCGCATCGTCCGTACCGCCGACGAACTCGCCGAGGCGGTCGAGGCCGGCTCGCGTGAGGCGCAGTCGTCGTTCGGTGACGGCACCGTGTTCGTCGAGCCGTACATCGAGCGAGCGCGCCACGTCGAGGTCCAGATCATCGGCGACTCGCATGGCAATGTGGTGCATCTCGGCGAGCGTGAGTGCTCGATCCAGCGACGCAATCAGAAGATCGTCGAGGAGTCTCCGTCGGCGGGCATCACGCCCGAGACGCGCGCCGCCATCTGCGATGGCGCCGTCGCACTCGCCAAGTCGGTGGGCTATCAGGGAGCGGGCACCGTCGAGTATCTCGTCGACGAGGCCGGGAGCATCGAGTCGATCAACTTCCTCGAGGTCAACACTCGACTCCAGGTCGAACACCCGGTCACCGAAGCGGTCACCGGTGTCGATCTGGTCGAGCTGATGTTGCGGGTCGCTGCCGGCGAGCAGCTGCAGCTCCAGCAGCAGTTCGTCGCGACGCACGGCCACGCGATCGAGATTCGGCTCGTCGCCGAGGACCCGGGCGCCGGTTGGCTGCCATCGACCGGGGAGATCACCTCGTTCGACCTCGCCGGTGACCCCGACCTCGTTCGAGTCGACACGGGCTTTCGCACCGGGTCCGTGGTGAGTCCTGACTACGACTCGATGCTTGCCAAGGTCATCGCACACGCTCCGACTCGCGCTGAAGCGGCCAGCAAGCTCAAGCGGGCGCTTCGGATGTCGGAGGTCGCAGGGGTGCGAACCAACCTGGGCACGCTGGTGTCGATCCTCGGCGAACGCGACTATCTGAACGCAGCAACGCCGACTGCGTACCTCGACGAGCACCCCGACGTGGTTGCCTCGCCGGGGCCTGCGGGCACCGACCGTGTCGCACTGTTGCTCGCCGCTGTGGCTGCGTCGGAGCGAGCGAACCGCCGCGGTGATGCGGTGACGGGCTTCGCCCCATCGGGCTACCGCAACCTTCGCACACTGGGACAACGACAGGTGTGGGCGCAAGAGGGCTCCGACCTGGTCGAACACGTCGAGTACGTGGCGGGCGATTCGTCCTACGACGTCCACATCGGCGCATGGCCCGAGCCTGACGACAACGGCACGCTCCCGCCCGATGAGCGATCGATCCACCGCGTTCGCCTGCTCGGCGTCGGAGCGGGACAGCGCCACGCCGACACCCTCGCAGTCGAGGTCGACGGCGTGCGGCGATTGGTCGATGTCACGATCGACGGCAGCTCTGTGCGCACGCGCAGCTCCGCCGGCTCGCTCACGTGGACGCAGCAGCCTCGATTCGTCGATCACGACGCCGATGCCGGTGGTGGTGGTCCGGTGTGTCCATTGCCGGGCACCGTCATCGCCGTCAACGTCGCCGTTGGTGATCTGGTGGAAGCGGGCGCCGTCCTGATGGTGGTCGAGGCGATGAAGATGGAACACAAGATCACCTCGCCGTTCGCGGCGACGGTCACCGAGGTCGCGTTCCAGGTGGGTTCACGCGTCGATCAGGGCGACCTGTTGGTCGGCCTCGACTCCGCCGACGACTGAGCGAGTCAGTGTCGATTCGAGGTCACACGCGGTCAGGGCGTCCGAAGCGCGCCTCGATGGTGTCGACGTAGCGAACGATCGGATCGTCGGTCGGCGCCGGCAGGCCAGCCGCTTCGAGCGACGAGTCCGAGTACTGCGACAGCGTCGCGGCGCGCAGCGTCCACTCCGGGTGATCGACGGGGTGATGGCGAAGGTGTCCTCGTCGGGCGGGCCAGCGGGCGACCGTGCCCCACCTGGCGGTGAGAAACACGTCGAGGTCGGATGGCTCCTCGATCACGTCGCCGATCTCGACCGTGAGTGACGTGGCCGATCGCGGCAGTGCGGGCCACCTGCGCGTCGATGACACGAAGCTCCGCGACGACGGTGCCCGCTCGATCGACATCGTGGTCCAGACGTACGGAAAGCCGAGGAAGAGTCGTGCGAACGCGACGATCGCCAGTCTCGATGCCTCGAGCGAGAAGAACCACACAGCCCGGTTGCCCGCACGATCGATCACGTAGGTTCGCACGTTCGTCTCTGCGAATGACGAGATCCACGGAATGGGCGGAAGGAATCGCGGCGTCGCGTCGCTCATCTGGAACGGCACGAGCGATACCCACGCCTTCCCGTCGAAGGTGTCGACCTCGAGTTCGTCGGGCAGGAGCGCCTGCACCGCGTCCGGCGGATACGCATGATGCACGAAGGCGAGCTCGTCCCACCGATTCCGCAACCACCATCGCCCCATCGGCGCCGGCCGCGTCGCCGAGATCGGTGTCGGCCCGGTGCGATGCTTCGCCACCCCGCTGACTCTACGGGTGTGCTGGGCTCGCGCCGCGCTGCGGGCGTGAGGCCCCGTCGCCTGGCTCGGTCCGCGGCGGCGGCGCCACAATCACGAAACCGGACAGAACTCGGGAGAGACCATGACGACCGACGGCGCGTGCCGTGATCGCCAGCAACGGGACGTCCGATCAGAACGAGGGGATACGGGCGTTTCTGGAGAAGCGGCGTCCGGTGTTCACGGGCGAGTAGCAGACGTTCTGCCGAGACCACTGTGCGTGGATCGGAACGATCACCCGGTTGAAGACTCCCGCGCCGTCGCCGGTGGAGACGTGATGAGCGCATCGGACAGGTGGAGGACCGCGAAGTCGCGGACCCGCAGCAGTCGGAGCGGTCCGCGAACGAGCCATGGGAGCCCTGGTCGGGCGGTCGAGCGACCGACGACCTCGATCGACTCGATCGTGTCGAGGCGGTGCCGGCGTTCGAGCCGGCACACGCCGACGCCGGCGTTGCGCAGCCAGTCGGCTCGCTGTCCGTAGGTCAGCACGACCAGAGGGTGCCCATCGAGGTCGAACACGTACAACGGGGTCCGGTATGCCTCGCCGGATAAGCGGCCGGTGTGATGCACCACGGCGTACCCCGGACCTCGACGAACGATGGGCTCGATGAACCGGTTCGTGAAGCGCTTGTTGACGCGAGCGACCACGTGCGGCACCGGCATCGCGGCAACGGTACCCTCGGCGCCCATGCCTGCTCACGACATCGAATCGATCGAGGTCGACCGGACCAAGCACGTGTTCATCGAGTTCGCGGATGGTGTCACCGCCAAGTTCGACCTCGCGCCGTTGCGTCTTGCGTGTCCGTGTGCGGAGTGCAACTCGCGCCGTCAGAAGGGGACGTCGGTGTCGATCATGGCCGAGACCAAACCCGACGACGTCGCGATCACCGAGGCGGCGATGGCCGGCAACTGGGGCTTGAATCTGGACTGGAACGACGGCCACTCGACCGGGATCTACGCGTTCGAGAACATGCGCCGGTGGATCGACGAGTACATCGTCGAGGCGCACGTCACCCGCCCCGACGGGCCGCAGGACTGAGCGGCGTCAGCCGTTGATCAACTCGGCGTAGATCGGCAGCATCTGCGCCGGACCCGAGAGCAGGATCTCGGTGATGCAGGTCTCGCGCCACTTGTCGAGCTCGTCTTTGATTTTGGCGGCGGGGCCCACGAGTGCGACGTCTTCGACCATCTCGAGCGGAATCGAAGCGGCGGCCTCGTCCTTCTTGCCGTCGAGGTAGAGGTTCTGCACCTTGTCGGCCACGTCGCCGTAGCCCATGCGCTCGAACACCTCGTAGTGGAAGTTGGCGCCCTTTGCCCCCATGCCACCGGCGTAGAGCGCGAGGAACGGGCGGACGAAGTCGGCGCACTTCTGCACGTCATCGCCCGGAACGACCATCACACCGCATGAGACGTCGAATCGGTCGGCCTTCCCGGGTTCGCCTGACGCTTCGAATCCCTTGGCGAGTTGCTCGCGGTACCAGCCATCTTCCTTCGGCGAGAAGAACAAAGGGAGCCACCCGTCGGCGATCTCTGCCGACAGCGCCACGTTCTTGGGTCCTTCGGCGGCGAGATACACCGGGATGTGGTTCCGCAGCGGGTGCACGGTCGGCTTGAGTGCCTTGCCGAGGTTCATCCCGCCGTCGACTGGCATGTCGTAGAAGTCGCCGTGGAATTCGACCGGAGCCTCCCGCGCCCAGACCTGACGCATGATCTCGACGTACTCGCGAGTCCGGGCGAGCGGGCGCGGATACTCCTGGCCGTACCAGCCCTCGACAACCTGTGGCCCCGATGCCCCGATGCCGCAGATGAACCGGCCGCCCGACAGGTGATCGAGGGTGAGCGCCGCCATCGCCGTGGCGGCGGGGGTGCGTGCGGAGAGCTGCATGATGCCGGTGCCGAGTTGCACCTTCTCGGTCTGTGCACCCCACCACGCGAGCGGCGTCAGCGCATCAGATCCGTAGGCCTCGGCGGTCCAGATCGAGTTGAAGCCGAGCTTCTCGGCCTCGAGCACGGCTTCGGCCGCACCCGCCGGTGGACCGGACGACCAGTATCCGGTGTTGTATCCGAGCTTGATGTCTGCAGCCATCTCAGCACCGTAGAGGCCGCGCTCCTCGTCGAACCCATCGGTGTTCGACCGCAGCGATCGGGCAGACTCACATGAATGAGAGCTCACGACGATCGCCTGGTGGTGACCGACTCGGTGAAGATCCCGCGCTTCGAGTTGAGCGAGACGTTCTCGGCGTCGGGTGGGCCCGGCGGTCAACATGCCAACAAGGCGGCGACTCGCGTCGAGCTGCGCTTCGACGTGTCGACCTCGATGGCGTTCGTGAACGAGTCGCAGCGCAGTCGGGTGGTCGATCGCCTCGGCGAGGTGATCATCGTGGTGGCCGACGACGAGCGTTCCCAGACGCGGAACCGTCGGCTGGCGGAGGAACGGCTCGTGTCGCGGCTGCAAACCGCTGTTCGAATTCCGCGAACGCGGCGGGCGACCACGCCCACTCGGGGCTCGCAGCGGCGTCGCCTCGCGAGCAAGGCGCAGCGCAGCGAGGTCAAGCGTCAGCGCCGCGCTCCTTCGATCGACGATTGATGCGGTACCGAGCGATGCCTCGGCGCGGCCAGACTGTTGGGATGCGTCGACACGCGATGACCGGGCTCGCTCTCGCCGTCACCCTGACGATCTCTGCGTGTTCGTCATCGGGTGGGGGCGACGAGGACCAGCCCGGCGGAATCACTCGAATCGATGGACCGGCGCAGGTGGATCGCGACGCCGTGGTCGGCAACGGTTCCACCGACGGCTGACACCGGTGTAGTTTCGGGAGCGGCATGGCGACCCTGCGGTTCAACTTCGGCACGATGGGCTCGGGAAAGAGCACGGTCGCGCTCCAGATTCATCACAACTTGGCGAATCGCCAGCTGTACGGGCTGCTTCTCACCACGATGGATCGTGAGGGCCGCCAGGTGACGAGCCGCCTCGGTGTGGCTGCGCCGGCGATCGAAGTGGAACCGCACGCCGATCTCTACGCGCTCGCCGTCGCCAACTGGCCGTTGCACTACATCGTGTGTGACGAAGTGCAGTTCTACACGCGGGCACAGTGCGAGGACCTCGCTCGTGTCGTCGACGACCTCGAGGTCGACGTGTACGCATTCGGGCTCCTGACCGACTTCCGTGGCGAGCTGTTCGACGGGACGAAGCGGATGCTCGAACTCGCCGACGAACACCAACCGCTACAGGTCGAGGCCCGATGCTGGTGTGGTGCCCGTGCGACGCACAATGCCCGCGTGGTCAACGGTGAGGTCGTCTACGAGGGTGACACAGTGGTCGTCGGTGACACCCAGGACTCCGATGCACAGCCGCTCTTCGGTGATGCCGTCCGCTACGAGCTGCTGTGTCGGAGCCACTTCCGCCAGGGCGACCTCGGCGACTGACTCCAACGAGCGTTCAGCCGCCCGGGGCGTTGCGCCCCGCAGCCAGACACAGGTATGACGTCGCTGCTGCGAACAGGGTGCCGCCGAGTCGGAACATGAACGTGGCCCGCTCGTCGGGCCCACCCGTGTCGGTCACCAGGATCGACACTGCGCTCGAGAACGAGAGGATCACCATCACGTTCGCCGACCACCGGATGAGCCGCAGCAGGATCGCGAGTTCGAGGCTCTGCGTCGCCCCTGCCTGCCACGTCGCCCATGCGGCCAGTGCCGCGGCGATGAAGAGGACCGGGGCGTTCGGCGGCATCGTGATGAACGCCAACGCTTCGAGTCGCTGAACCCATGCGCCGGCGAAGCGGGTCGCTCCCGTTCGGACCGCACGATCGATCGCCCACAGAAGAAAGAACGCCCACGCGCCGTACACGAGCATGCCGGCGCGCGTGACCGCAGTGATCGCATCCGACTGCGCCCGATCGTCGGGGGTCAACATCGATCAGTCCCAGCTGCACTCGAGGTGCTTGATGCCGTTGATGAAATTGCTCTGGAGGTATGACGGCTCGCCGGTGACGCGTAGCGACGGGAGACGTCGACGGATCTCGTCGAACATCACGCTCATCTCGCGTCGAGCGAGGTTCGCTCCGAGGCAGAAGTGTGGCCCGCCGGCACCGAAACCGACCTGTGCTGGATGGGCCGACCGGGTGACATCGAACGCGTACGGGTCCTCGAACACCCGGTCGTCGCGATTGCCGGAGTTGTAGAACATCACGACCTTCTCTCCCGCCTTGACCGGGAACCCGTTGATCTCGGTGTCCTCGGTCGCAGTTCGGCGGAAGTGGATCACGGGCGACGCCCAACGCACCATCTCGTCCATTGCGGTCTTCGCATGGGTGTCGTAGTCGGCGTACAGGATGTCGCGCTGCTCAGGGTGATCGGTGAGCGCCTTCATGCCGTGGCTGATCGCATTGCGTGTCGTCTCGTTGCCGGCGACCACCAGGAGGATGAAGAACGATCCGAACTCCTGGGGTGTGAGGCCTTCGCCGTCGTCGTCGGTGGCTGCCATCATCACCGACGTGATGTCGTCGCGGGGATTGGCCCGGCGATCCTCGCCCAACTGTTGGGCATAGGTGAACATCTCCAACGAGTGCGCCATCAGCACCTCGTACGACGACGTGAAGTCAGGGTCTCCCACGCCCAGGATCGTGTTGGTCCAGGTGAAAACCCGGGCGTAGTCCTCAGCCGGAATACCCATCATGTCGCAGATGATCTCGAGTGGCAGCGCCGCGGCGACGTGCTCGACGAAGTCACAGGTCTTGTCGGGGAACTGCTCGATGAGTCGGTCGACGATGGTGCCGGCCTTCGTCACGACGAACTCCTCGACGCGACTGACCTCCTTCGGCGTGAACCCCTTCGACACGATCGAACGGAGTCGGAAGTGGCGCGGGTCGTCCATGTTGATCATCGAACCGAAGAACTCGTTCATCTCCTGGCCGAGGTCTCCGATGTTCGAACCCTCACCGGAGCAGAACAGTTTCGGGTTGCGGCTGACATGCCAGATGTCGGCGTGACGCGTGAGCGCGTAGTAGCCATCGCCAGGCGGAAACGGGAAGTCCGGCAGCTCGCGCTCGGGGAAGTGCACCGGGTCGGGCGTCTCGCGCAGCGTCCGGAAGGCGCCCTCGCGAAACGCCCGAGGTGCTGCCCAGAACTCCATGGTGGAAATGTCGATTTCGTCCAGCGGGACCGGCGTGACCGAAGCGTCGCTCGTCATGACCCCGATGGTAGGTACGTTCGGACCCCCATGGCCCAGTTCACGTTCTTCGTCGACGCAGAGTTGTACATGATGGCCGGCGCGGAGCTGACCGCGACCGAGCAGGATCTGTTCGACCAGGGAATCGAGTCGGTCGACATCCCGACCGAGTTCGGTGCTGACCTCGGCGAGCGAATTCCGGTTCGCGTCACCGGCTCCGGTCGCGGGTTGCGCTTCTATTCCAAGCTGTTGCGGATCACGGATCCGATGCAGCTCGATGACCTCCAACGCGTGATCGCGGCGGCAGACTGATCGTCATGTTGCAGCCCGACGAGCTCGAACGTGTCCTCGCTGTCATGGCCCATCCCGATGATGTCGACTTCGGTGCTGCCGGCACGATCGCCGGCTTGACCGACGCCGGTGTCGAGGTCGTGTACTGCCTCGTGACCGACGGACAGGCGGGCGGATTCGATCGCTCGATCCCGAGACCCGAGATGGCCGAGATCCGTCGGCGCGAACAGACCGCCGCAGCCAAGGCCGTCGGGGTGACCGACCTGCGATTCCTCGGGCACATGGACGGCGAAGTCGTCGCGGATCTGGATCTTCGCCACGACATCAGTGCCGTCATCCGAGATGTCCGACCACAGGTCGTCATCACGCAGCTGCCGATGCGCGATCTGGCGTCCACCTACGGATCGCACCCCGATCACATCGCGACTGGTGAGGCGACCTTCGCTGCGGTGTATCCCGACGCCCGCAACCCGTTCGCCTTCCCCGGACGACCCATCACCGAGGTCGAGGACTGGGCGGTCAGCGAGATCTGGATTCCGTTCGGCCCCGACCCGGAGGGCGTCGTCGACATCACGGCGCAGCTCGATCGCAAGCTCGAGGCGTTGTTGTGCCATGAAAGTCAGTTCCCCGACCCCGACGGCCTGGTCGAGCGAGTCAGCACCTGGTGGCAGGGGATCGCGGCCGGGCACGGCCTGCCCGAGGGCGCGAGCGCCGAGGCGTTTCGAGTCGTCGACACGCGCTGAGCGTTCTCAAGTCGTAGCGGATCCGTGCCGAAGACCTCAGCATGGACAGCAAGAACAGCGCTGCGCAGCCGGGTGGCGGGCCCCGTCGGCGTCGAAGCGATCAATCCGGTGCTGAACCGCTGCCCGCATCGACCTTGATGGTCGAGATCGACCGTTTCGAAGAAGTCGTCAGGCGTCGCCGCCGAAAGCGGGTGCTCCAGCAGGTGCTGTGGGTGATCGGCGACACCATTCGCTCCACGGATGCGGTGTTCCTGAACCGCGAGTCGAGCTTCTGCGTGGTGTTGGCCTCGACGCCCGAGGACGAAGCGCTCGCTGCAGCAGACCGGATTCGCGCGAACGTGGGACTGATGTCGTCGCTCGACGGGCACGGAGTGACGGTGTCGATCGGCGTCGCCGTGGGCGGCAGCGGTGAGCTCTCCGACACGATCTCGCGGGCGCAGGCGGCTCTGGCCGACAACGCCGAGCGCGATCTCGTGATCTACGCACGCTGACGCTGATCGAGCGACCGCTAGAAGATCCAGCGATTGGGTCGCATAGCGCCCACGAGCACGGTGTTGTTCGCGCACCTGGTTGCGCGGAGCATGTAATCCTCGCCCGCCGTGGTGAGTTCCGCGAGCGCGAACCCCTCGCTGCTGTCGCGCACGCCGAGGCCGGTCTCGATGTGATGGATCGCAGCGATCTGGAGACCCGCATCCTCGGCCTCGGCGTGCCACAGATCGACGAGGCCGCGACGGAGCTGCGGGTCGTCGAGGAGATCGGCGCCGTCGAGCGAGAGCGTGACGTTCGAGATATCGACCGGGCGGACGCACGACGCGTCGACGACCGCATCACCGATGTCGCCGTCGAGTAACACGACGACCACGCTGCCGCCTTGATCCGCGCCGCCGACGAACCCGTATCGGACCAGGGGAAACCCGTCGTCACCCGTCGTCTCGTACCGGATCCGGTCGCCGTGGCTGAACGACGGTTCGCTCATGCCGGTCCCGTGAACTGATCGAGCACGGCGTTCGACATGGCCGGCCACAAACGCAGCGCCTCGGTCGACCACTCGTCGAACGCCCGGTCGGTGAGCGCAACGAGCGAGAGGCTTGGGACGGGGTCGGACCACATCATCGTGCCGGCCCCGCCGAAGTGTCCATAGGTCGCCGCAGAGTTGCGATCGCCGGTCCAGTGAGGAGACTTGTCCCCCCGGACTTCGAACCCCAATCCCCACGGGCACGTCTCGAAACGTCCCACACCCGGAACGATACCGCCGAGCGTCGGGAAGTGCGGACGAACTGCGGAGGCTGCGGTGTCGGCGGTGATCAGCTGTGGGTCCTGGGTCTCGGCGAGGAACGCAACCATGTCGTCGACCGTCGACCAGAGCTCGTAGGCCGGGGAGCCCCGTACGTGCGTCGGGCGCATTCCCAGCGGTTGGAGGACACCGAGGTCGAGGTACTCGTCGAAGGGCATCGCAGCGGCTCGCGCGAGATGCGTGGCGGCGACTTCGATCCCGTGGTTGCCGTACATGCGCCGCCGCTCGGGGGCGGTGATCGAGTCACCTGCGTTGAAGCCGTAGCCGCCGGCGTGCGACAGCAGGTGCCGAAGAGTTCGGCGGTGGCCGTCGTCGGGTCCGACGACGTCGTCGAGCGACACGATTCCCTCTTCGACGCCGACCAGGCAGGCCCACGCGACGATCGGCTTCCCGATCGACGCGAGTCGAAACGGGGTGCTCGTGGAGCCGACCTGGTCGACGACCTCGGTCCCGCGCATGACGGCTGCCGCCGCGTTCGGGACCGGGAACTCGGCGACCAGGTCGAGTGCTCGAGCCATGTTCGTCGCCGAGTCGCTGATCAGGTGAAGTCGCGGATGAGTTCGGCGACCCGGAAGGCGAGGTCCACGCTCTGGCGACCGTTGAGTCGGGGGTCGCACACGGTCTGGTAGCGGTCGTCGAGTTGACTGTCGCTCAGTTCCTCGGCCCCGCCGAGACACTCGGTGACGTCGTCGCCGGTGAGTTCGACGTGGATACCGCCGGGCCAGGTGCCCTCAGCTCGGTGAGCACGCACGAAGCCGCCGATCTCGGTGACGATGTCGTCGAAATCCCGAGTCTTGCGGCCGCTCTCCGAGGTGAACGTGTTGCCGTGCATCGGATCGCAGGCCCACACGACCGGATGACCGGCCTCCTTCACCGCCTTGAGGAGCGGTCGCAGGCCGTCTTCGATCTTTCCGGCTCCCATGCGCGTGATGAGCGTGAGTCGCCCGGGGATACGCGACGGGTTGAGCGTCTCGCACAGCTCGAGGAGGTACTCCGCGGTGGTCGTGGGGCCGACCTTGCAGCCGATCGGGTTGTTGACGCCACGCAGGAACTCGACATGGGCACCGTCGAGGTCTCGCGTGCGTTCGCCGATCCACAACATGTGTGCTGAGCAGTCGTACCAACCGCCGGTGAGCGAATCCTGTCGGGTGAGAGCCTCCTCGTAGCCGAGGATCAGTGCCTCGTGGGACGTGAACACGTCGACTTCGGAGAGCATCGTGTTCTGCTCGGTTTCGATGCCGCACGCCCGCATGAACGACAGCGCACGTTCGATCTCGGTGGCGAGCTGCTCGTAACGCTGGCCAGCGGGGCTCGCAGCGACGAACTCCTGCGTCCACGAATGCACTCGCGACAGGTCGGCGAAGCCGCCCTTCGTGAACGCTCGGAGCAGGTTCAGCGTCGACGCCGACTGGTGGTAGGCCTGCACGAGGCGCTCCGGGTTCGGCATGCGAGCCGCCTCGCTGGCGGTGGGGTCGTTGACGATGTGCCCGCGGAACGAGGGAACCTCGAGGCCACCGATGTTCTCGGTGTCGGACGGGCGCGGCTTGGCGAACTGGCCGGCCATTCGGCCGACCTTCACCACCGGTACGCCGACCGAGTAGGTCAGGACGATCGCCATCTGGAGGGTGACGCGCAGCTTCTCGCGGATGTT
>JBGCFW010000159.1:0-13034 GCA_045107155.1 Ilumatobacter sp.
GCGACGGTCGCAGAGCTCGCGCTGGGGCCCACGGCGTTCACAGCGACGACCGACACCTGTGCGTCGGTGCCGTCCGGGATGTTCGTCAGATGGCAGGCGGGAAGCGCCTGCTGACCTTCGATGAACGGGCTCGCGGTCCGGCAGGTCTGGCCGGTGACGGAGTCGGTCACCTCGTAGTACTCGATCCAGGCGCCGCCGTCGGCGGGTTCGGAGAACGTCACGGCGATGCGGCCCTCCGACCCGATCCGCAGGTCGTCGACGGACATGATGACCGGCGCGTCGGGCACCGACGGCGCCGGAGTGAGCGACGACGGGAGATAGCCGGAATCGGTGGCGAGCGGATCTCCATCGGTGTCGACCGTCGAGGCCGGGACGTCGATCACCTGCGGGAGGTAGAGCGGCATTCCGAGCGCTTCGTTCGGGAGGAACGGTGCGTGGGTGCCCGACACAGCAATGATCGCCACGTCGCTCGAGGCCGCGACGCTCGTCTCGTCGTTCGACACGAAGCGTTGGTTGACCGCGAAGAAGATGTCGTCGCCGCCGGCGTCGTCGACGGTGATGCGCGCCTCGTCGCCGAGGATGAGCGTGCCACCGAGACCGCTCATGTTGAGCGGTTCGGGGACCGACCTCGCAAGCGCGACCGATTCGAAGTCGTTGGTGCAACCGATCTCCGATCCGTTGCCGACCACGACATGAGCACCGTCGCGCAGCACGATCGGTTGGGTGAAGTAGTAGACGCCCGATGTGAAATATGCGGGTTCGTCGATGACGATCTCTTCGTCGAACGTCCCGGGGAAGAAGACGCGACACGTCGACCCGAAGCTGGCGTCGAAGGTGTTCGGCGGCATCGACGAGTCGCGGTCGTCGCCCGACGCCTCGACCTTGACCGGGAGCTGCGGGAACCACACCGTGTTCTCGGTGGGGATCGATGCTCGATCCGCGAGCCAGGCGCCAGGGTCAGCTGACGTGCTCGGATTCGCGTACGTGTCGGCGGTGGCGATCGCCGCCGGAAGTGTCTCGTCGGCCTGGATCACGGCGACGTCGTAGGGCATCTCGTTGGCGGGGCGCAGGTTGTACTCGTCGAGAAGTTGGCACGAGACGTCGACGTCTCCGAGCGAACTGCCGAGCGAGGCAGGCGTCTGGTCGAGCTCTGGGCAGATGTCGTAGAGGTCGGCTTCGTTCGACAGTGCCACCCAGACCCCGCCGTTGGCGAGCTCGGTCGCCTGCGCTCGATCGGCCTGGACCTCTTGCGCCCGAAACACGGTGCGGACGTAGCTCAGGATCGGAATCGAGACCATCGAGATCAAGATGACGGCCACGAGAACGAAGATCAGGATCACACCGCTGTCGCGGGCATCGGTGGGGTCCGCGGTCGTGTCGACCTCGTCATCACCGGGGACCGGTGAACCGATCGGTGACCCACTCATGACGGCCGCACGTTCAGGATGCACGAGACCGCCTCGTCCGCTGCCACGTCGACCGTGAACCCCTCGAAGGCCGAGCCGTCGATCGGGATCGTGGTCATCGTTTTCTCGTCGGCACCTGATCGACAGGTCCAGTTGACGAATGTGTAGTCATCGAGCGTCTGCAGCTCGGACGGCACCACATCGACGCTGAAGAACGACGATGCATCCGACAGCTCGAAGTCGAACGTGCCCGTGCGGAAGTTCGCCGACGTGGTCACCTTGCGGCTCTCCGCCCCGTCGACCAGATCGCCTTGATCGTCGCGGTAGCGCGGGTTCTCGAAGACGAACTCGTCTTCGATCGGATCAGCCGTGTCGGCGTCGCGAGTCTGGATCGTGAGCGTTCCTCCGCAGTCTTTCAGCGCAGTGGTCCGCATCGCTGTCGCGAAGGCGTCGATGTCGAACGAGCTCTGGATGTAGTAGTCCGCGACATCGGCATTGGTGTACTCGAGGTCGCCGTCGACGTTGGTTTCCGACGTGGCGGGGACATGCCCCGACGGCCCGTTCGCGAGAAGGTAGGAGAGGACCTCCGAACCCTTCTTGGTCGTCGACGAAGCTGGTGAAGCGCTCGGGTTCTGGTATGCGTCCGGGTTGTGAATCCAGGTCATATTGCTGTTGAGCCCGCTGCCGACGCCGACGAAGATCAGGTCGACGTTGCGGTGCATATCGACGATGACATCAGAACGGTCGAACGACTGCTGGTCGAACTGGAGTCCATAGTTGGACCACGTGTTGGGGTTCACCCATCCGGCGGAGTAGTCGTACTCCCCCGCGTTGAAGTGAACGAGATCGCCGAGCCTGGTGTCGAGGTTGCGAGACTCGACCTCGGTGTGGCGACCCGAAGTCGGCACACCGTCGGTGAAGAACACGACCCGATTGGGCATCGCCTCGGCAGGCGAGCCGTCGGACTCGCGGAACGTCCGGAAGAACCCTTCCTCCCAGTTCGTCGCACCACTGCGCGAGAGGTCGTCGGTGACGGCCGTGAGCAATGCGTCGACATCGGCCTCGATCGTCATGTCGATGTAGCGGTGCCAACCGCCGTTCGTGCTCGTGTTCGCGTTGTCCGGGCCGATCGGGTAGGCGTTCTGGTTGAAGCGGACCACCTGGATCTGCACCGGCGTGCCTCGGAACACCTCGATGAATTCGCGGACACCGGGCTTGATCACGTCTTCCATGTCGCTCGACGAGATCGAGCCGGAGGTGTCGACGAGCAAGGTCACGGGGCCACCGCAGCGCGAACGAGCGCGCACGAACGACGGCACGGTGAAGTCGTCGGCATCGATCTCTTCGGTGACACGGCCACCGGCGGTGAGGCTGATCGTGTTCACACCGCCACCTGCGCCTTCGCGGTCGCCGCCGCCGTCGATCGTCACCACGATCCGGCGCGCGTTGTCGGCCAGCGCGAGTTCCTCAGGGTCCTCGGGCACCGCGACGTCGAGCACCCAGCTCGGTCGATCGGCGTCCGGGTCGAAAGCGTCGGGGTCGGGCGGGCCATCCAGGCCATCGAGGATGCGGATGACCGAGCACGGTTCGCCGCCCACGCACTCGATGCGGCGCAGGTGCCAGTCTTCTCCGACCGGGAAGTACTGGTATTGGACCCGGGTCACGATCGTCTCGGTGCTCCCACCATCTCGAACCGTGCTCCGCCAGGCGAGCTGGAGGGCGTTGGTTCCCGACAAGTCGATGCCGTTGCACGTCGTGGTGCACGGCTCGGCAGCAGGGTCGAGTTCGACAGCCGGCAGGGTCGTGTCGTTCACGTCGGTCGACGCGAGATCAGCGGGCAGCCACGAGTCGATCGAGGTCTCCGACCGCGCCACGTTCACACGGCCTTCGGTTTCGTTCGACTGACGAAGGGTCACGACCGACGCAGCGCCGATCACTGCCGCGAGCGTTCCCATGATCGTCACGACGATCAGGAGCTCGGGCAGGGTCACTCCTCGGTCCTCGCGTCGACGGCGTCGCATCGCGTCACTCCACATCGCTCTTCACCACCGTTCTGGTTCGGGTGATCTCGCCGGTCGGGTCAGTCGCCGTGATCACCAGTCGCTGAACGTCGAATGCCGCCACGTCCGCCGGACAGACCTGCGCCGACCAATCCGTGTCCGGATCGTCATCGCTCGCGGTCAATCGTTCGACCTCGACCGTGATCGAGTCAGCGGGCCAGCCAGCGGCCAGCGCGGCTGCCTGCACGTACTGGTCGTACTCGCACCTCTGAGGCGCGCGAGCGACTCGATCACTCGCGTTGAACAACACCGTTTCGACCTCAGATGCCTTGAAGGTGATCGCCGACGACCGGATCGACGTCTGCACGGCCGCGAGCAACGCAGCGATGACCGTTCCGGCGATGACGAGCGCCACCAAGATCTCGACGAGCGAGGTACCGGCATCGTCACGAGGCACGGGCGAGCCCTCGGACGCGCGACGCGAAGCGTCGGTACACGCTGGTCGGGAGCTCATGGGTCCTTCTTCGGCAGCTACATCCCCGACTTCAGTCTGTTTTCCATCAAGTTGCGAGAGCCACACAGCCGAGCGATCGGCCATGATGCGAACGTGAACGCCTCCACCTCAGCCGCCTCTTCATCGGCCGGACCCCTCGACGACGTGAAGGTCCTCGACCTCTCGACCGTGTTGGCCGGACCGAACTGTGCGCGCTACCTGGCCGACTTCGGCGCCGACGTGATCAAGATCGAGCGGCCGGGCGGCGACAGCTTGCGGAACATGGCGTGGCGACACCCCGTCGACGGTGAGGGCTTGTGGTGGAAGCTCGTGAACCGCAACAAACGCTGCGCGGTGCTCGACCTCAAAGAGGACGCAGATCGAGCGACATTCTTCTCACTCCTCGACGAGACGGACGTGCTCGTCGAGAACGGGCGACCGGGCACGATGGAACGCATCGGGCTCGGTCCAGATGTACTGCTCGATCGCCGGCCGTCACTCGTGATGACTCGGATCTCCGGCTTCGGACAGACGGGCCCGTACGCCACCCGACCCGGATTCGCGACCATCGCCGAGGCGATGTCCGGACTCGCAGCGTTGAACGGAGAACCCGATGGCGCGCCGCTCCTTCCACCGATCGCACTCACCGACGAGGTGACCGGTCTCGCCGCAGCATTCGCCACGATGGTGGCGCTCCATGCAACCGCTCGCTCCGGTGTCGGCCAAGAAGTCGACGCCAACCTGCTCGAGACGATGTTCCACCTCATGGGTCCGCTCGCCTCGCTCTACGCGCTCACCGGCGAACAGCAGCAGCGACTCGGGGCCGGCTTGCCCTACAGCGTGCCCCGCGGCACCTATCGGTGCAGCGACGACCGCTGGGTGGCGATCTCGACGAGCAGCGACTCCGTGGCCGCCCGCGTCATGGAGATCATCGGCGTGGCCGACGACGAGCGCTTTCGATCGTTCGCCGGACGGGCACAGCATCGCGACGAACTCGAAGGCCTGATGGTGACGTGGTGTTCGAGTCGACCACAGGCGGACGTGATCGAGGTGTTCACTGCGGCGCAGGCAGCGATCGGACCCGTCATGGACATGGCCGACATCGCGGCGGATCCGCACTTCGAGGCCCGAGGGACAGTCGACGAACTCGATGGCACCCCGATGCAGGGGCTGATCGCGCAGCTCTCGGCGACTCCAGGCATTCTGCGCCACGCCGGCCGCCGGCTCGACGCCGACGGCGACGAGATCCGGTCGACCGGTTGGTGACGCGTCAGATCACGATGCGGGTGCGTCGTCCTCGGTTGCCTCGTCGGCCGACTCCTCGGACGCTTCGGCGGCAGCATCGCCGGGAATGACCTTCTCAGCGGCGCCGCTGGCCTTGTCGTAGACCTTCTCGATCGAATCGGGGATCTTGTCGCTGTGCTTCTCGACCTGCTCGTCGACCTTGTCCTTCGCCTTGCCGGCGACGACCTTGGCCTTGTCGGCCACGTCCTTGGCTTTGTCCAAGATGCTCATGTGGTTCCTTTCTCGACCGTCGCCACGACGGCCCTGGGTTCGATCACCACCCGCGTGGTTGAACCACCGACCGTAGCGGGCCGCGCGAACGCCGCCTGACAGGAAACCAGGCGTTCATCGAACCCGAACAAGCGTCGTCAGGCGCCGGTTCCGATCGGGCAACTCACGCCCGTGCCCTTGATCCCGCAGTAGCCGTTCGGGTTCTTCGCGAGGTACTGCTGGTGGTACGGCTCGGCATAGTAAAAGTCGGTGGCGAAGTCGATCCGACCGACTTCGGAGGCGATGTCGCCCTTGCCGGCTTCGGTGAGGCGCGCTTGGAACGCCGCCTTGGTGGCTTCGATGACCGGCAGCTGATCGTCCTGTGTGGCCCAGACACCAGAGCGATACTGACTGCCGATGTCATTGCCTTGGCGCATCACCTGGGTCGGATCGTGCTCTTCCCAGAACACCTGCAGGATCCGTTCGAAGGAGATGACCTCCGGATCGAAAACGATGCCAACCGCTTCGGCGTGACCCGTGAGGCCCGTGCAGTTCTCCTCGTAGGTGCAGTTCGGCGTGTAGCCGCCGGCGTACCCGACGAAGGTCGTGAACACGCCGTCGAGCTGCCAGAACAGGCGCTCGGCACCCCAGAAGCAACCCATGCCCACGACGGCGATCTCGGTCCCTTCCGGGAACGGCGCGATGAGCGTGTTGCCGTTCACGAAGTGTGCCTCGGGAACGGGCATGGACTGATCGGTGCGTCCGGGAAGCGCATCCTCGGGGGCGACCATCGTGGCGTTCTTACGGAACAACATGAAGAAAGGGTACGTCGTGCGAGTGTGCGCCCGATCGTCGAAGCTCCGGGTTTCGCCGGAGTTCTCTCGAACCGCGCTCGGGCCTGCTTCCACTGGAGCGCTCGCCGTCGTCGTGAGCCTGACGTGGCGACGCTGCCCACGGCGACGAACTACCTTGCCGGCGTGCCCCGTCCGATGACAGCTGCCGACCTCGATCGAGTCCTCGAGATCAACGAGGCGAACGTGCCCGAAGTGGGCAGCCTCGATCGAGATCGGCTGCACCACCTCTTCGCCCAGGCGACCATCGCACTCGTCGAGACCGGAGCGACCGAACCGTCGGCCGAGATCGTCGGTTTCTGCCTCGTGTTCGCAGCCGACGCCGACTACGACTCCGAGAACTTCCTGTGGTTCGTCGAGCGAGATCCCTCGACGATGTACCTCGACCGCGTCGCATTCGACGCAAGCGCCATCGGCCGCGGCCTCGGCACCGCGATGTACGACGAGGTCGCCCGCGTGCTCGCCGAGCGACACCCGGCCGCGTCGACGTGGACGCTCGAGGTCAACGTCGATCCGCCCAACGAACGATCGTTGGCATTCCATCGAGGGCTCGGCTTCGTCGAGGTCGGCCGTCGAATGTCGAAAGGCATCGAGGTCTCGCTGATGGAACGCCAGCTCGACGGCTCCTGACGCCCGGCGCGACGATGGGCGTCAGCGTCGATCCTGGAGGAACCGGAAGTGCCCGCGCGTCGACGCGACGTGTTCGGTGTCGAGATCAGCGAACAGCACCGTCTCGCCACCAGCGCCCGACACGAGGACCTCGCCGAGCGGATCGATCACCATCGAGTCGCCGCTGTGTTCGAGCCCGCCACCCGGGCCGACCCGGTTGACTCCGACGACATACGCCTGGTTCTCGATCGCGCGAGCGCGAAGCAACGTCTGCCAGTGATGCCGGCGCTTCGCCGGCCAGTTCGCGATCACGGCGTACCCATCGACATCGTGTGCGAGCGCCCAGAACTCATCGGAGAAGCGGAGGTCGTAGCAAACGAAGAGGCCGAGCCGGAATCCGTCCACGTCGACCACGACGTGATCGGTGCCGGCCCGCACGAACTTCTCTTCACCAGCGTGTGAGAACGGGTGGATCTTGGCGTACCGGTGAACGGTGCCGTCTGGTGCGGCGAGCACGAACGAGTTCGACGGACGCTGGTCGGATTCGGGCGCGTCGACGGCGATCTCGGGACACGAGCCACCGACCCACACGCCGTGTCGAACTGCGGCATCGATCAGAAAGCTGGCGGACGGGCCGCCCTCTGGTTCGGCGATCTCGGGGGTCTCGAACGAGAACCCCGTCGAGAACGTCTCGGTCAGCAACACGAGCCGGGCACCGCCGGCGACCGCGCCTTCGATCACCGGGCCGAGGTGTTCGAAGTTCGCGTCGCGGTCGTGCCACACGATGTCGTGCTGCACAGCGGCGACTCGGATGGTGGTCATGGCGACACCTCCTCGTCGCTGTTCGACTCCGATCCGAACGCCGCCACCAACCGTTCGACCGCGGCATCGATCACCGAGAGCTGCTTGCAGCACGCGAATCGGACGAACCGCTCGCCGTGCTCGGGCCGCATGTAGAACGCCGACGCGGGGACCGCGACCACACCGGCCAACTCGGGCAGCTGGCGGCAGAACGCCATCGCGTCGCCGTCGAATCCGACCGATGAGACGTCGACGGTCACGAAGTAGCTGGCTTCAGGGCGGTAGGTCGTGAAGCCACAACGTTCGAGTCCGTCGGCGAGCCGGTCGCGGGCGAGCTGGAGATCGCCGACCAGCGTGGCGAAGTAGTCGTCGTCCAGCCTGAGCCCGACCGCTGTGGCGGGCTGGAACGGCGCTCCGTTCACATAGGTGAGGAACTGCTTGGCCAGCTTCGCGGCGGTCACGAGTTCCGCGGGTCCGGTCATCCAACCGATCTTCCATCCGGTCGTGTGGAAGGTCTTTCCACCCGAGGAGATCGTGAGGGTCCGCTCGAACATGCCCGGCAGCGTGGCGAGCGGAATGTGCTCACATCCGTCGAAGACGAGGTGTTCGTACACCTCGTCGGTGACCACGATCAGGTCATGCTCGATCGCGACCTCGGCGATGTCGGCGAGCTCGTCGCGGTCGAAGACCTTGCCCGTCGGATTGTGTGGTGTGTTCAACAACAGCAGCTTGGTTCGCTCCGTGACCGCTGCCCGGAGATCGGCGGGATCGAAACGCCAACGCCCGTCCGCACCTGGAGTGAGCACCACGGGCACCGGCGTGGCACCGGCGAGGGCGATGCACGCCTGGTAGCTGTCGTAGATCGGTTCGAACAACACCACCTCGTCGCCGGCATCGAGCATTCCGAGCAGTGCACCGGCGAGCGCTTCGGTCGCGCCGGCCGTGACGACGACTTCGGTGTCTGGATCGACGTCGAGGCCGTACCAACGACGTTGATGTTCGGAGATCGCCGACCGCAGGTCCGGGTCGCCCGGTCCGGGCGGGTACTGGTTGACACCGCGACGAATCGCATCGACCGCAGCGTCGAGGACCGCGGTCGGACCATCGGTGTCCGGGAAACCCTGTCCGAGGTTGATCGCCCCGGTGGCGGTGGCGAGCGCCGACATCTCGGCGAAGATCGTCGTGCCGAATCCGGCGAGTTTCGAGGTGAGCACGTCGGATCGCACGCGTCGACTCTAGGGCGTTCGGTCGCTCCGCTCGCTGTCGTCGGAGCCGCTCCCGGTCGATGCCCACAAGCCGGAGATGATCGACGCACGGCGCTCTGGGCCGCTGTAGTCGTCGGACTCGACGATCGGGACTGGTGCGTCGGTCGGCGCGGTGAACGCACCGGACGCGACGGGCACTCCCATCGGAGCGGGGAGTTCGGCGTAGTCATCGACACGAAGCGATTCGCCGGTTTCGATGGTGTCGGCGATCCGATGACTCACGCCATTGGTCTTCGCGTCGTACATGGCGACGTCGGCCGATCGCATCAGCGCGTCGAGGGTGACGCCATGACGCGGGTAGATCGCGGCACCGATGCTGCCCGAGATCGTTGTCTCGCCGACGACCGGTTGCTCGGTGAGTCGCTCGGAGATCCGCTCGGCGCTCTGGCGGACGGCGCCGCGCTCGGCCAATCCGGGAAGCAGGATCACGAACTCGTCACCACCCCAGCGGCCGACCACGTCGGTGTCGCGAACCGCATCGACGAAGCGCTCTGACGCCGCGGCGAGTACGAGGTCACCGAACTGGTGACCGAGGGTGTCGTTGATCTGTTTGAAGCCGTTGAGGTCGATCACCATCACGCACAGCCCGAGATCTTGTGCTGCGGCTTCCTCGAGGCGTTCTTCGCTGATGCGTTCGAACTCGCGTCGGTTGATCAGGCCGGTGAGTTCGTCGGTGTTGGCTCGGCGTTCGAGCTGGCGGCGCTCTGCGAGGAAGGTCCAGGCCGCGAGACCGAGCAGCACGGCACCCATCGCGAAGAGCGTGAGGTTGGCGACGCTTCCGTCGGCGAGGCCGACCTCGCCGTCGCCGAGCACCGAGATCTCGAGCGAACCGACCTCGAAGCCGGAACCGATCGTGAACTCTTCGACGACGACACCGTCGCTCCGCTCGGGGAAACCGGCCAGGTCGATGGCGTTGCGGTTGAAGGCCTCGATCTCGATCTCCATCTCGCCCGGTGCGACAGGGGTCTCCAATTCCTCGATGGGGAGACGTGCGACGACCGTGATCGACTGACCGTCGACGACCGCTCGTTTGACCACCAGCACCGCTTGGGTCTGTGTGTCGACCGCCGACGCCACGCCGGCCGTCGGGTCGGTGGCCTGTGTGCTCGCGAGGAGGGCGACGAGGTCGAATGCGTAGAGGTCAGCGCCAGTGCACCCCGAGACGTCGTTGCCGATGCACACTTCGGCCTCGGGAAGTGCCGCTGCGAGACCGTCGACGGCGTCGACCGGGTCGAGTCCCGGGCCGGCCGCCTCGAGGGTGTCGGCAACGAGTTCGACGCTGGTGCGAAGGGTCTGTAGTTCGGAGCGAATCGACGCGTTCAGGATCTCGGCGGCACGAGCGACGTCATCGATCTGGGCGTCACGCGCGTCTCGGCGCCCGTCGATCAGCCGGACACTCGTGATGACGAGCAGAACGAGGCTCCCGAACAGCGCGACGTAGCGAACGAACCTCATGAGTCTGTGTCGACGGGGCCCACCATCTCACCCCCATTCTTGCCCACATGGGAGGTGCCCCGAGGCATCGCGCCGTCACCGAGGCGAAAACAGACGATCCCCCGCCACATGGACGGGGGACCGCACTCGCGCGCCTGGAGAGAGTCGAACTCCCAACCGCTTGATCCGTAATCAAGTGCTCTATCCATTGAGCTACAGGCGCTTGCTGCGGGAGGAGTCTAGACGGTCGCGGCCGGGATGCGACCCGCCGATTGAGGAGCCGCGAACATCGGTACCGAGACGTGACGGCCGACAGTTCTCACAGCTGCCACGGCCCCCAGCCACCAGCTCGCTGATAGAGGGCGTAGGCCGCCTTGGCGTTGGTCGACGGGTCGTAGAGCTGCTCGGCGGAGGTGATCCCGATGTCGTCGAGCCACACGTCATGCACCTCCCAGTAGATCTGGAAGATCCCGTAGCAACAGAAGTTCTTCGCGGTCGGGACGTACCGGGATTCGCGGAACGCGATCTCGAGCGCCCGCTCCTCGAGCTCGTCGGGCCACACATCTCGGATGATCTGCTGCACTTCGTCGGGACTCGCGTCGGCACCTGCGGGCACCGTCGTCGTGGTCGTGGTGGTGGGCCTGGTCGTGGCCGGTGTGGTGGTGGCCGGTGTGGTGGTGGCCGGTGCTGGCGTGGTCGGTGTGGTCTCGGTCGGAGTCGGATCCTTCGCACCGGTCGGCAGGCAGATCTCGTTGCCGGGGAACAGCGGTGTGGTGACCGACGCGTCGTTGACGCTCAGCAGGTCAGCCAGCGACACATCGGCACGATCGGCGAGTCCGATCCAGAAGTCGCCGGTCCGGACCTCGTAGTCGTTGCCGCACACCGGCTTGTTCGCGTCGGATTCGGTGGCTGCCATCGCGCCGTCTTCGACCTCGTTGACCGACGAGGCGACATCGTTCGCGTCGGTTCCCGACCCGTCGGACTCGCCGTTCCCACTCGATGTCGAGTCGCTCGCGGTCGCCGCGTCCGACAACACCGCGGTGTCGTTCGACGTGCTTGCCGTGTCACCGGGTTCGCCTGCGCTCCGAGCCGGCACAGCGGGCGGCAGTTCGGAGGGGTCGAGCGGCGGCGGCGATGCCACGTCGGCGGCGTCGCCTTGCACGATGTCCGGTGTCGTCTCGACAGCTGCGGCGACGGTGTCGGCGCTCGAGATGGTGTCGTCGGTGTCGCCGCTGCGGAGGCCGAGCATGAGCGGCACGAGCAGCGTGGTGACGACTGCGACCGCACCGATGCGCACGAGCAACGGATCGAGCCGACCGGGCCCGTTCTGGCGCGACGAGCTTGCCGGTGCTGCGTCGGTGACGTGCTGGCGGCGGCGCGCATCGACGACGGGGACCTCGGTGGTTGCGCCGAGATCGGTCTCACCGAGATCGTCGTCGATTTCGCCGAACAGATCGGCGACGAGTGCGTCGTCGCCCGATCGGTCGGCGGCGTGGTCGGGACGGGGAGCCGTCGCGTCGATCACTCGATGCTCACGAGTGGCATGTGCACCGGCGGAGAGCGCTGAGTCCCAGACGCGCTTGATCGCGCCGGAGATGTCGGCGGACTCGCTGCGCCGTGGTCGGACGCGCTCGACCCGTCCGGTCCAGTCCGGGGTGCTCCCCCAGAACTCGTCACCGCCGCTTCCGGGGTCGTGTCGCTCGTCGTCGTTCATGTCGGTCGCCCTCGTTCATTCGAACCCAGCGGCTCGTTGCTGGCCGACTCTCGACCTCTGGTCGAGACGGCTTCACCAGTGTCTAGCTGGTCCGTCACGAAACCGCAACGCAGCCGTCATCCAGACGACATGTATGTCATTTGCACGAGCACGGACTCACGTCGACGCGCGGTGACCGTGAAACCGGAAAACGAGAACGACCGGCACGCGTGATCGCGCACCGGTCGGCATCATCCGGTGAGGTGGCTCGGCACTGTCAGCAGTCGATGGCGGTCAGTCGGCAAGGAGCGAGAGGTCGCCGAGCCCAGCTTCCGCAGCGAGCGACTGAGCCAGTTCGCGCGATTTCGCGACGACTTCGGCTCGCTCGACGTGGACCGGTGACCGGTCGCAAATCGAGCGTGAACCTGCGACCCACACATCCTTCACGTCTGCGGGCGACGCGCAATAGGCGACCTTCTGATAGGGGTCGTGGACGTTCGCCATCGCCGGTGAGTCGCCGTCGAACACGACGATGTCGGCCTGCTTCCCGACTTCGAGTGAGCCGACCTCAGTGTCGAGTTCGAGCGCCCGCGCTCCTTCGATGGTGGCCATCCTCAGTGCATCGCGTGCGCTGAGCGCCGTGGCCTCCAAGTGCTCGACCCGCTGCAGCAAGATCGCCGACTTGATCGCTTCGATGTAATTCTGGCTGTCGTTACTGGCTGGGCCGTCGACCCCGATCCCGACCGGGACCCCAAGCCGTCGCAGTTCGGGGACAGGACACACCCCGGACGCCAGGATCATGTTGGCCACCGGGTTGTGCGCAACACCAACTCAGTTGGCGGCAAGCATGTCGCGGTCGTGAGCGTCGGCCCACACACAGTGTGCGGCAAGCGTCGGCGCCCGAAAAGTGCCGACTCGTTCGCAGTGCGCGATCGGCGTCACGCCATGTGTGTTGCGAATCGCCGTGACCTCCTCGCGGATCTCCTGG
>JBGCFW010000016.1:0-2700 GCA_045107155.1 Ilumatobacter sp.
GAACATCGGCGCCGGTGACGTCCCGATCCGCGAGATCGTCACCCGCCTCGAATCACGCGGCTACGACCAGTGGGAGGTGATCGAACAAGACCCCGCCATCACGTCGGGGGAACCCGCCGACGGAGAAGGCCCACTTCTCGATGTTCTCGCGAGCATCGAGTTCCTCAGGGGGATCGAGACACCCGTCTCGAACTGAGGATCGACACCACCTGATCACCGATCACAAAGGGGAGACAATGACCAAAACCAAGAAGATGCTGACACTCGTGCCGGCACTCGCACTCGTCGCGGCAGCATGCGGCAGCGACGACTCGAGCGAGAGCGCTGACGACAGCGTCGACACCGAGGCCGACAGTGGCGACGACGCCGACGCCGGTGACGACGCCGACAGTGGCGACGACTCCGACGACGGTGGCGACTCGGACGACGGTGGCGACACCGACGACGGTGGTGCCGAAGAAGTCGACCAGACCCAGGCCGGCGACCTCACGTTCCACATGGTGACCCACTCCGACGATGGCCCGTTCTGGTCCGTCGTGCAGCGTGGCGCCGAGGCCGCCGCGGAAGACCTCGGCGTGACCCTCGTGTGGAAGCCCGGCGTGAACGACGCCCAGGTGATGGTGCAGGACATCGAAGCCGCCATCGCCGAAGGTGCCGATGGCATCGCTGCATCGCTGCCCGATCCCGACGCACTCATCAGCCCGCTCCAGGAAGCCGTGAACGGCGGCATCCCGGTCATCACGCTGAACTCGGGCTCGAACGACTACCAGGAGATCGGTGCGCTCACGCACGTCGGTCAGTCGGAGGACGTCGCCGGCAACGGCGCCGGCCTGCGCTTCAACGATGCAGGCGCAACCAAGGTCCTCTGCGCGTTCCAGGAGCAGGGCAACGTCGGCCTCGAAGAGCGCTGCAACGGCCTCGCCGCGACATTTGGTGGCGAGACCATCATCGAGTTCATGGGCCTCGACGCCGACACGACCGAGCAGCAGAACACGATCAACGCGTTCATCGCAGCTGACCCGGACATCGACGGCATCCTCGGCGTCGGCCCGGTGATCACCATGTCGGCACTGCGTGCTTCGCAGGACCTCGGCCGCGACATGATCATCGGTGGCTTCGACCTCACGCCCGAACTCCTCGGTGCGATCGAGGCTGGCGATGTGGCGTTCACCGTCGACCAGCAGCAGTACCTGCAGGGCTACATGCCGGTGCTCCTGATGTACCTGAACCTCACCAACCAGAACACCCTCGGTGGCGGTCTGCCGATCCTCACGGGCCCCGGCTTCGTGACGCCGGACAACGCCGCAGCCGTGCTCGAACTGAGCGAGGCCGGCACCCGCTGATCCTCGTGATCAGCTGAGCCATCAGCAACATCGAGTGGGGCGGGGATCCTCCCCGCCCCACTCAGGTGCACCGCGCAGAGAGCGGTCACCGATCGGAATCCACGTTCTTGGGGGGACTGTGAACGACGAACAACCCGCTGCGACCGCGCCTGGCGCGAACGACGCAGCACTCGACGAAGCGACGGTTGCAGCCGACGAACGGCTCGCGTACCAGTCGGTCTTCCAACGACTCTTCGTCCGCCCCGAGGTGGGCGGACTCATCGGCGCCGCCGGCATCTGGATCTTCTTCTGGGCCGCGTCGAACACGTTCGGCACGGTCGGCCAGACCTTCACCTGGCTCGACAACGCCGCCACGCTCGGCATCATGGCGGTGGCCGTCTCGATGCTCATGATCGGTGGCGAGTTCGACCTGTCATCGGGCGCCATGACGGGCGCGATGGGCATGTTGATCATCTATCTCGTCAAAGAGACCGGTGAGCTCGGAGGCCGAGGGCTCCCACTCGTGGTCGCGATTCCGTTGTCGCTCGCGGTGGCACTCGGCATCGGCTACCTCAACGGGTGGATGGTCGAACGAACAGGCCAACCGAGCTTCATCATCACCCTCGGCACCTTCTTCGCCCTGATCGGACTCAAGCTCGGCCTCTCGAAGCGCTTCACCGGTCAGATCCAGGTCGGTCGCACCGACGAAGCGAGCGACTTCGATCTGTTCCGTCCGATCTTCGCGGCCGAATGGGCGCGCAACGAGCACTCGTTCGAACAGCGCGACCTCGTGTACATCGTGCTGTTCTCGCTCGGTGTCGTGATCTGCGCCATGGCTGTCTGCGAGCTCTGGTTCCAGCGGCGCGAGCAGGCCAACCAGGCCGGTCTGATCCAGTTCGTCGCAGGCCTGGTGCTCGGCACCGGCGCCGGCATCGCCCTCCACCAGGTCGACGGCACCGGTGCGAACACCGCCGTCGGCGTCGCGATGGCGATTGCGATCTTCGTCGGGCTCCACGGATTCGTCAGCTGGCGGTACGAGCCGATCACCGATCGCGGCACCGTGGCGATCGGGTCCCTGATGGGTCGTCGCCTCGCTCTCGGCCTCGTTCTCGTCGTCGCCGCCGGAATCGTGGCCGTCGCCATCGACTCGGCGTCGACCAACCAGATCTTCTTCCCGTTCACCACACAGGGCGTGCGCGTCATCCTGTACCTGCTCCTGGCGACCGCGGGTATCACGATGATCGCGATGGCTTCGCAGGCAGCGCTGTCGATCAACGCCGCGACCAAGTTCGTGGTCACCTCAGTGCTCGCACTCGCGATCGCGATCGTCGCGTTCACCGTCTTCATCGATTCCGAAGCGTCGAAGTTCCGCGCCTCG
>JBGCFW010000160.1:0-8419 GCA_045107155.1 Ilumatobacter sp.
GGATCAGTCCGACGTGGCCACACACACGACCGACCACGTCCAGCACGCGGGTCGACAGGACGACCGTGCCGCCGCCGAGTCGAAACCGTTCGAGGATCATCCGCATCGTGCGCGTCGAGACGGGATCGACGCCCTCGAAGGGCTCGTCGAGCAGGACGAGTCGGGGTCGGTGGATGAGCGCTCCGACGAGCGCGGTCTTCTTCTTCATGCCGTGGCTGTAGCCGCTCATCGGACGGTCTGCTGCGTCGGCGAGGTCGAGCGCGTGGAACATCTCGTCAGAGCGTTGGGCGACCACACCCGCATCGAGGTCGCGGAGTTCGCCGAGCGTCGTGACGAACTCGCGTGCAGTGAGTCGATCGAAGAGTTGAAGTGGGTCGAGCATCACGCCCATCGACCGGCGCACGGCGATGATGTCCTGATCGGTTCGCACACCGCACACCTCGACGTGTCCGAGGTCGGGCCGGGTCAGGCCGACGACGATCCGCATCGTGGTCGACTTGCCAGATCCGTTCGGCCCGATCAGGCCGAAGCAGGCGCCGTCGGGCACGTCGAAGGTGAGGGCATCGAGGGCGATCTCCGAACCGAAGCGCTTCGTGAGCCCCGCGATTCGCAGCGTCGGGGACTGCGGGATGGCCGGGGGCGGCCAGGGAGCGTCCACGCAGACACGGTACGTCACCGGTTCGCCGATCTGGAGAGCAGGTGGAGATGTCCGCACGGATGCCGAGAAATTCCTTGAGATCCGCAGCGCTCGACCCGATAACCCCTGCGTGCTCTTCCGCTACGCGCCCTTCGGGCAGGACGTCGTTTGACGAACGCGCCCCCACTCGAGCGACGGGCGACCGCCGGCCGAGGGGTTGTCGTCGGCGCGCTCGCGCTGGTTGTCGGCGTGGCGGTTGCAGCGGTGGTCGGTTCGGTGGTCGACACGGCCGAGAGTCGTTTCAGCGGATCGACCGACAATCGCGGGTCGCTGTTCGAGGCGGGAGAGGTGCGGCTGGAGCTGGCCAACGACCCGGCCGATCGCAGCCTCGAACGCTCCGAGCTGTCGATCAGCGCGAGCAACCTGCTTCCGGGTCAGACGATCCAACGCTGCGTGAACGTGGGCTATCGCGGGAACGTGGGTGACATCGACCTTCGCCTGTACGGCCGGGCCGACGGTGGGACGGGCCTGGAACGATTCCTCGAGAGTGTGATCGAGGTGGGGACCGGAGACGACCCGGGTTGCGCTGACTTCTCGGCCCCATCGTCGGATCCCGTGCGGTGGGTCGGTTCGTTGAGCGAACTCGACATCGGCGTCGGCAGCTATGCGAACGGGATCCGCGTGCTCGAGAGCGGTGCCGAGATGGTCGAGGCCACGGTGCGGATCGGCGTCACGCTGGCCGACGACGACCGCGCCCAAGGGCTGAGTACCGCGTTCTGGTTGGTCTTCGAGGTCCGTCCGTGAGCGACGGGCCTCGGCTTCCCTCGACCGCCCCGCCGCCCGCGCGGTCCGCGCTGCCCGTTGAGCCAGGCGACGCATCACCGGATCTCTCGAGCGTCTCGGACGACGCTGCTTCGTCGGGAGCGGTCTTGACGGTGGAGACCGAGGGGCGGTCTGCGGTCGACCTACTCACCACGGGTATCCGGATCGTGGTCTGGACGTTCGCCAACCTGACGTTCCTCCTCGGCGCCTGGGTATTGATCGGCTGGCTCCTCGCCGGTTGGAGCCCCGTCGTGATCATGTCCGACTCGATGCGCCCGACCCTCGATGCCGGCGATGTCGTGCTCATCGAGGCCGATGAACGGATCGGCCAACGCGAGGTGATCGTCTTCGAGCGCGACGAGACGTTGATCGCTCACCGAGTCTTCGCCGTCGAGGGCGATGAGCTGATCACCAAAGGTGACGCCAACGCGTCGCCGGATACCGATCCCGTCGCCCGCGAGGACGTGATCGGCAGCGGTCGATTGGTGATTCCTCTGGTCGGATTGCCGCTCGTGTGGGCGCAATCGGGCGACTGGGCGCCGTTTGCGGCGTGGGGTCTTCTGACCGGTGCAGGAGTCGTGGGCATCGCGCTCGCGCTTGATCGGGTGCTGCGCAGGCGGCGCAGTTCGAGCGACAGGTCCGCAGAATTCGCCGTCGCCCGCGTCGGAATCCAGCGCGTGCGTGTCCTCACCGCGGTGCTCCTGATCGGCCAGCTCCTCATCTCACGCGGCGATGGGTTCAGCCTGAGCGACACCGACACCATCTTGTCGCTCGGCGCGGTGGGTGTGTTGTTCGCGACCAACTTCCTCGCGTCGGCTCAGCCACGTCGCGGCAAGGAAGGCGGCCGCGCTGTCGCGGTGATCGAGTTGTTGATCGACACGGTCCTCGTCGTCGTGCTCACCACCAGTACCGACGACGGCCTCAGCTGGATCCTGTTCGCGCTCCCGATCATCGAGGCCGCGGTGCGGTTCCGCCTCGTCGGAGCGTTGGTCCATTGGACGGGTCTCACGATGCTGACGCTCGCGGTCGAGATCGCGTCGAGCAATGCGCGAGGTTCGCAGGCCACCGTCCAGGACCTGGAGTCGCTGCTCGATCAGCTCGGCGTGCTGTTCCTCTTCGTCATCCCGGCGGCGTACCTCGCCGAGCAGCTTCTCGGCGAAGTGACGACCTGGCAGCGCGCGACCGGGCATGCCCACAACCGAAGTGAGCTCCTCGCCCGTGTTGCCGATGTCGGGCGAGACGTCGCCCGTCTCGACGGACGTCACGTCGACGTGATCCTCACGGGGGTGAAGTCGATGGGCTTCGACCGTGCCGACATCGTGGCTCGGAGTCCTGGCGGCGGCTGGCGTGTCGTCGCCGGTGCGGGGCTCCCGGTGCCTGGTCGCGCCGCCAGCTGCACACGAGTGAGTGACCTGGGTCGACGCTCCTCGATCGTGACGCCGAACGACCCTGACGCAGCGGAGGCCGCAGCGCTCGAACAGGCGGGGCTCGTCGCCGTCGTGTCCCAGGTCATCAGCGATCAGAACGGGCGCTTCCTCGTGCTCCGAGTGGCAGTGGACGCCGGCAAGGAGTTCGGCGCAGAGCACATCGAAGCTTTCCGCCTCCTCGCAGGCCAGGCGACGGTCGCGTTGCAGAACGACGAGCTGATGACCGAGGTCACCTCGATGCACGACGAGCTCGAGCACCGCGCGTTGCATGACGGTCTCACGGGCCTTCCGAACCGAACCATGCTGCTCCGCGGTCTTCGCGAGGCGCGCACGCTTCGCCGACCGGTTGCGGTGTTGTTCCTCGACCTCGATGGCTTTAAGCCGGTCAACGATCGCCTTGGACACGATGTCGGCGACGTGCTGCTCGAGCGCGTCGCCCGCCGTCTTCAGGAGGCTGCGTCCTCGTCGGCGCTGGTCGGGCGGCTCGGCGGCGACGAATTCACGGTGGTGCTCACCGGAAGTGACAGTCAGGACGCGATGGAGCTCGCTGACAAGATCGTCGCGGAGATCAGGAGACCGTTCGAGATCGGCGACCAGATGATCCACATCAGCACCAGCGTCGGGGTCGCGTTCGGAGCGGAGGAAGCGGATGATGCCGAACTGGTCCGTCGCGCCGACGTCGCGATGTACGAGGCGAAGCACGGCCCTGGGAGCGGCTCGATCGAGGCGTACCGTTCCGAGCTCGATCTGCAGGCCGACCGACGGGCACAGCTCACGATCGACATCCGTCATGCGATCAGTGCCGGGACACTGCACCTCGCGTATCAAGCGTTCGTCGATCTTCGGGTCGACCGCGTGGTCGGCGTCGAGGCGCTGATTCGCTGGGATCATCCCGAGTTCGGACGGATCCCTCCCGGCGAGACGGTGGACGCCGCGCTCGGTGCGGGAGTGTCGGCCGAGCTCAACAGGTTCATCGTGCGCACAGCGATCGAGTGGGTCTCGCACGCGCAGAAGGTGACCGGTACGCCCGACCTCTTCGTCGCCGTGAACGCGTCTCCCGAAGAGCTCAACTCGCCAGGTCTCGCGCATCACCTCGTGAGCGTCGCTCGTGATGCCGGGGTGACGCCGTCGGCGGTCGCTGTCGAGATCAGCGAGCGGGTCGTGACGCCGGTCAGCGAGACGGCTCAGAAGAACATGGAAGACCTCCAGGCGGAGGGCGTTCGGTTGTTGCTCGACGACTTCGGCGAGGGCACGACGTCGCTCACCTACCTGCAGGAGCTTCCCATCGATGGCGTGAAGCTGGATCGCCGCCTGGTGGTGAACGCGATGCGATCGCGCACGGACCGCCTGGTGTTGGAGTCGATCGTGTCCCTCAGCCAGAGCATTGGGCTGACGGTGATCGCCGAGGGGATCGAAGCCGCCGAGCATCTGGAGGCGGTGCAGCAGGCTGGCTGTCAACTCGTGCAGGGGTACCTCCTGCATCGCCCGATGGGGGGCGATGAACTGGTCGCCGTGCTCGCTGATCAGCCAGCGTTCGACCGCGGATCGGGCGGCCTCGGCGAGAACGAACTGTTCGGCGACCACGACTGGACACGCCCGTTGTTCGGGCCCGACACATCCCTGGACCATCGCGTCGGCGCGATCGAACCGGACCCGCCGGTCGGTCACAGAGACGACGCGCCCGAGACGACGTTGCGACGTCCGCAGTTGCCGTCACAGCACGCACCTGAGGGAGGCGACTGATGGCTGTCGATCTGAACGAGGTCGAACACGGCCCGCTCGACCGAGACACCGAGACGCGTCGGCGGCGCGTCGATCGTTCGACGGCGCAGGCATTGGCGGCCGCGCTGTCGGCGCTCGCCGTCACGGCCTTGGTCGTCACGACGTCGTCCACCGTGCTCGTGCGCAGTGGTACGGCGGCGTCGTCGGATGTCGAAACCGGAACGATCTCGCTCGAAGACGACGACGGTGGACGCTCGCTGGTCGATCTCGAGGCGATGGCGCCCGGACGCCCCGTCACCGAATGCATCAACATCGACTACACCGGCAACGTTCTCCCCGTCACGCTGTCGCTCAGGGCCGAGACAGTGGGTGACATCGCTGAGTTCGTCGAGATCGAGTTGGAACGAGGGACCGCGGGCGGGTTCGAGAATTGTGATGGGTTTGTGCGGGAAGAGTTGCTGGTCGATACCCGCTTGTCGGACTTGGTCGACGCTGATGTCGAGGTCGGGGGGTTCGACAACGGCGGGGAGTCGATGGCGTTCAGGTTCACCTTCGACCTCGCCGACGAGGCGGAGGCTGCTGGCCGGTCGGGAACGGTCGACTTCGTCTGGGAGGCCGTCCCGGCCTGACGGTCAGCCCGCCGCAGCGTGCATCGTCGAGATCGAACGGAGGTCGAACGCCGCCACGGCACCGACCACGATCGTCGCGGGCGGTTCGACCGGAGCAGTCGCGAGTTCGGCGAGAACACAGCGCTCGACGCGTTCGTCCGCAGTCGTTGCCGCCTGGATCATGGCGACCGGTGTGTCGGGGGCGAGTCCGCCACCGATCAGCTCGCGTGCGATCGCGGCGCGGTGCGTCACACCCATCAAGATCACGATCGTGCCACCGACGCGTGCGAGCGCGCTCCAGTCGACGGATGACTCACCCGTGCGGCGATGACCGGTGACGACGGTGAACCCGGCTGCGACGCCGCGATGTGTGACGGGAATGCCCGCCACCGCTGGCGCAGCGATCGATGACGTGATGCCGGGGATCACCTCGTAGTCGACGCCTGCCGCTTCGAGCGCGATGGCCTCCTCTCCGCCTCGACCGAACACGAATGGGTCGCCCCCCTTCAGTCGCACGACGCGTCGCCCCTGCCGTGCGAGCGACACGAGCAGCGCTGAGATCATCTCCTGAGGAACTGGTCGCCCGACTCGCTTTCCGACGTCGACGCGTTCGACGTCGTCGGGGATGAGCGCCAGGATGCCTTCACCGACCAGCGCGTCGTGGACGACGACGTCGGCACTCGCGAGTCGTCGTGTTGCCCTCACCGTGAGCAGGTCGGGGTCGCCGGGGCCCGCTCCGACGAGTGAGACGCTCACGACCCGCCAGCTCCGCCGGCAGCGACGTCTCGTCGCGAGCGGCGAGACGTCTCGGCCGGGAGGAGTGCAGCCAACTGGTCGGGTCCGCGTTCGTGTGCCCAGTCACCGAAACTCGCGTCGTCGGTTCGTCGAGCGAATGCTTCCAGCAGCGGTCGCAGCGTGTCGGGGATCTCGTCGAGCGGGACGTCGGCGCGGAGCCGTCGAGCCAATCGGTCCCCGGCTGCGGAGCCACCGAGGAACACGTCGTAGCCGCGCTTCGATCGGCCGACGATTCCGATCTCGGCGGCGTATGGCCGCGAGCACCCGTTGGGGCACCCGGTCATGTTGAGACGGAGGTCGAGCCCGGCGTTGCCGGTGTCAGCGAGCACCTTCTCGATGCGATCGACGAGCGCAGGCAGCACGCGCTCCGCCTCGCCGAGCGCTTTCGTGCATGTCGGCAGAGCCGGGCACGCGATCGCCAGATTGCGGGTGGCCGAGTTGTCGGACGCGAGGCGGACCCCGTTGGCGTGGAGCAGACTCTCGACGGTCTCGATCTCGGATGCGTCGATGCCGACCAGGAGGAGATCTTGGCGTGGCGTCACGCGCAGTTCACCCACCAGCCCGTCGGCGATCATTCGCTTGAGTGCCCACCGAAGCCCGCCGGCGACCTTGCCCGACGGCACCGGGAGACCGAGGGTTCTCGACCGTCGCGCCGTCCCCGACTCGATGTCGTGCCAGCCGTGGTGGGCTTCGACCGTCCACTCCGGGAGGTCGACGGGTTCGGCGAGGTCGAGACCGGTGCGTTCCACGATCTGGGCGCGAAGCCAGCCGACGCCCTTCGCTTCGACGAGGTACTTGAGTCGGGCTCGGGCACGGTCGTCACGGTTGCCATGGTCTCGTTGCGTCGTGACGATGGCCTCCACCACAGCACCGAGGTCGCCAGGTGGTACCCCCGCGACCGGCTGCGCCAGTACCGGGTACGTGTCGTCGGGTCGGTTGTGGCTCATGCCCATGCCGCCACCGGCGAGGATCACGAAGCCCGTCAGCTCGCCGTGTGCTCCCTCGGTGAGCGTGGGAACGATGCCGACGTCGTGGGTGTAGATGTCGACGCAGTTGTCGCCAGGCCACGCGATCCCGATCTTGAACTTGCGCGGTAGGTACGCGTCGCCGTAGATCGGTTCGACGTCGTCGATGGGAGCGAGCGCATCAGGAGCGGTGTCTCTCGGTCGGGGCTGAGGGCGTGGTGCCGCGGTGACCGCCCGATCGCCGTCGACCCAGAGTTCCCAGTACGACTCGGTCTGCGGCCGAAAGCGGGCGACGAGTTCGTCGACCACCGGCTCGAGGACGGAACGGCGTTCGGGGTGCGGGAGCGGACATGACATCACGTTGCGCACGACGTCGCCGCATGCGCCGAGCGTGGTGAGCAGCGATGCGTTGATTCCCGCGACCAGTTGGCGGAGGTCATGCTTGTACACGACGTGGTACTGGACGCCCTGGCGCGTCGTGAGGCGGAGCTTGTCGTCGGCGAGGTGTGCGACCCGGTCGAGCGCGAGCCACTGGTCGGGGGTGATCACACCGCCTGGCACCGAGGCTCGAACCATGCACGAGTAGTCCAGCGGGAGCTGTTGGCCGCGGCGTGCGCGGCGGACATCGCGGTCGTCCTGCTGGTAGATGCCATGGAACTTGAGCAACAGCTCTGCGTCGTGTTCGAACGCGTCGTCGTCGCTGTCGAGTTCGTCACCGATCGTTCCGGCCAGGTAGCCGCTCTGGATCTTGATGGTCTCTGCGCTCATGGATGCTCCGGGTGTTTCGAGGATCGGGTGCGGTGCGAAGTCCGCCGCCGTTTAATCCCGACAATACTGGTCATATTTGTCGGGATTTGTCGAGAAGGTTCTGGTCACAGCGCCATACACATGCCGTACGCTGGGGGGATGACCTCCGAGCAGCCCGGCAGTCGATTCTCGTACCCGGTCTTCCTCGATCTCGACGATGTGCTCGTACTCGTCGTCGGAGGCGGTCGCATCGGAGCGCGCAAAGCCGATGCGTTGGTCACTGCCGGGGCACGTGTTCGGCTGGTTGCCAGCATGGTGAGCGAACACGTCGAGCGAGACCGGATGTTCGAGGTGCGCGAGCGTGACTTCGAAGCAGCCGATCTGGACGGGGTTCGCCTCGCGGTGACCGCCACCGGAGACCACGACGTCGATCAGGCGATCTCGACCGCCGCTCGGAACCGGGAGATCTGGACCAATGCTGCGGACCAGCCGGTCGACTGTGAGTGGATCCTTCCCGCGATCACGCGAGCCGGTCGCGTCACGGGCGCGATCAGCACCGACGGCGCGAGCCCGGCACTCGCCGGCTATCTACGCGATCGCCTCGCTCGGATCCTCACCGCCGAGGTGGCCGAGATCGCGGAGGTACTCGCGGCGGGGCGCGCCGCGGTCAAGGCGGGGGGTGGCTCGACCGAAGAC
>JBGCFW010000161.1:0-7271 GCA_045107155.1 Ilumatobacter sp.
GCGGCCGAGTTCGAGAAGCGCCGCGAACAGCCCACCGGCGACCTCATTTCGACGCTTGTTCACGCGCACGTCGGTGAAGACGATGCCGAGCCGCTCAGCGTCGCCGAGTTGCAGAACCTGATGCACCAGCTCGTGACGGGCGGATTCGAGACGACGACGAGCGCGCTCAACCACGGGATGTGGTTGCTGACGCGACGGCCTGACGTCCAACAGCGCATCCGCGACGACCTGTCACTCGTGCCGTCCTTCGTCGAAGAGGTGTTGCGCTACGAGAGCCCGGTCCAGGGGCTCGTCCGGCGAGCGACGCAGGACGTCGAAGTTGGCGGCGTCGTGATCCCTGAGGACGCGGTCGTCATGGTGCGCTATGCCGCAGCCAATCGCGACGCCGAGCAATTCGACCGACCCGGCGACTTCGACCTCGACCGCGGGCCCGCCAAACATCTCGCCTTCGGCGCGGGTCCGCACTTCTGCGTCGGTGCAGCGCTTGCGCGACAGGAGCTGACGACGGCATTCACGCACTGGATCGAACGCACCTCGAACATCGAGCTGGCTCGTCCGTTCGACGGTCCGGTCCACGAGCCGTCGTTCATCCTCTTTCCGATGAAGGAACTGCCACTCCGCTTCACGCCTGCGTGAGTCACCGCTGACGGTCAGCAGCCGTCGAGCGGTTCGGGATGGCATGGTTCAGTGGCCGACGGTGACGGCCTGGGCGATGTCGAGGAGAGTGTCGCTGACACCGACCTGCCACGGAAAGGACTGGCCGGTCAGGATGAGGAGGTCGCCGTCGATGATCACCGACTCGATCGCGGTCGTTCGTTGCGTCGGTGGCACCAGCGTCTCGAGTTCGCGGCGCTCGGCATCGGAGAGGTGTTCGTTCGCGCCCGACACCTTCTGGCGCAACGCCCACAGGACGGCTCGGAGGCGGCGATCGGTCCGGACGATCGACGGATCGGCGTTGCCGCCCATGACAGCGAACCAGCGACCGAGGACGTCGTCGTCGAGCGTGCGGGCGATCATCCCGGCGTCGACGAGGCGGTCCTCCATCCCCGCGAACCGGTCGGGGTCGAACGCCACATGCCGGGGTTCGAGCATCAGTCGTCCCTCGATCGGGTGGGGGAGCCGGGCGACCACGACTTGGACGCCGTTCTGAGTGGTGGTGTGCCGGGAGGCGAAGCCCGTGGTCTTGCCGTTCATCTTCACACGGAGAGCGGCGACCACACCGGGCGTCGAGCCGGGCTCGCGAACCCAGGCCGCGGTGGGCGTCATCTCCAGTGTCGACATCCGTCGGAACACGGCGACATCGAGGCCGGCGAGGCGGCTCACATTGCTCGTCATGTCCCAGACCGTGCCGCCGACTCCGACCGCAGCACCGACCGCGGTGTGGTCCTCGACGGCCACGAGGGACCGTCGTTGCAACGATCCGGTGAAGCGAGCTTGGTCACGGCGCCGGGCGACGACGACGCCAGTGATGACGACAGCGAGGAGGGCCAGCGGGAGGGCGAAGGCGTTGATGACTTCCATGGGCCGACCTTCCAACCGAGCGGTGAAACTGGCGTGAAAAAGTGAGCTCTTTGCTCGCAGGCGGTCAGCACCGGTGTCGTCAGCACCGTTCGGGTGACGAGGCATCGGGCCCCGACTTGAAGAATTGACCGTGTGATTGGTTCCGCATCGTTGCAACGTCGACCGGAGTCGTAGTTTCGACCCATGGCTGAGCATCCCGAGAACTACGAAGACGTGACCGTGTACGGATTGGACGACGACGTCGAAGCCGAGATGCTCGACGCGCAGAACGAGTGCACCTTCATCTGGTCGAACAAGGAGGGCTGGCCCGTCGGCGTGATCATGTCGTACGTGTACCGCAACGGGAAGTTCTGGCTCACCGCGACCAGCCAACGGGCACGAATCAGCGCGGTGCGTCGTGACGAACGCGTCTGCATCGTGGTCACCTCGACCGGCTCGAAGGTGGCCCGCAACATGACCGTGACCTACAAGGGCATCTGCACGGTTCACGATGATCGCGAGACCAAGGACTGGTTCTACCCGGAGCTGTCTGCCGCCATCCAGACGGACCCCGAGCGCCGCGCCGTGTTCGCCAAGTTCCTCGACTCGCCGCGACGTGTCGTCCTCGAAGTCGAGCCGACCCAGCGCATCGGCTACGACGGCACCAAGATGGGCAAGGCGACGAACGAGTGGATGGAAGCCAACAAGGGCGACGCATGACCGAGCACACGATCGGGACGCTCGGCCTGTCGGCCGACGAAGTCCTCACCACGACTCGGAGCGTGCGCAAGCGCCTCGACCTCACTCGGCCCGTGCCGCGCGCGCTGCTGACAGAGTGCATCGAGATAGCTCACCAGGCCCCGACCGGCTCCAACGCGCAGCGATGGCGCTGGATGATCATCGACGATGCCGACAAGCGCCGGGCGATCGCCGACATCTATCGCACCAACTTCGAAGCGGCGTACAAGGACGCACCCACCCCCGAGCCTGGTTCGCAGGCCGACCGCGTCAACCAGTCGGCCCAGCACCTCGCAGCTCATCTGCACGAGGTGCCGGTTCATGTGATCCCGTTGCTCGCCGACCGGATGGACGAAGGCACACCGTCGTGGCGGCAGGCATCGCGTTGGGGCGGCATCCTGCCCGCCGTGTGGAGTTTCATGTTGGCCCTGCGTGAGCGAGGTGTCGGGTCGGCGTGGACCTCGCTGCACCTGCAGAACGAACGCGAGGTGTCCGAGATGCTCGGCATCCCGTACGACACCTACAGTCAGGCCGGCCTTTTCCCCGTGGCGTACACGATCGGCACCGACTTCAAGCTCGCCAAGCGCCCGCCAGCTGAGGACTTCATCCGCTGGAACGAGTGGTCGTAGCCGCTGCCGTGAGGCGCTGCCCGGGAGCACAGGAGGGCGTGCAATGACGTCGATCGATCTGAGTGGACGCGTGGCCGTCGTGACCGGCGCGCTCGGCGGCATGGGGCAGTCCATCTCTCTCAAGCTCGCGGAGGCGGGCGCTGTCGTCGTCGGCACCGACCTCACCGACGAGGGTGCCGACGACCTCGTTGCGCAGGCAGCGGACTCGCCGGGTTCGTTGGCATTCGTTCAGGGCGACGTCGCTGTCGCCGCCGATGTCGAAGGCGTCATCGCCACCGCTGTTCGAGGCCATGGGCGCCTCGACTGCGCGGTGAACGCTGCCGCGATCGAGTTTGAAATCGTGCCGCTCGCCGAATGCGCTGACGACGACTTCGACCGGATGATGAGCGTCAACGTACGAGGTGTGTTCCTCGCGATGAAGCACGAGATCGGCGCGATGATGGCGGGCGGCCGGGGCGGATCGATCGTGAACATCGCGTCGACCAACTCGTTCCAACCCCAGCAGGATCAACCCGCGTACACAGCGAGCAAGCACGCAGTGCTCGGCCTCACCAAGAGTGCCGCGGTGGACTACGCCCGACACGACATCCGAGTGAACGCGATCTGTCCGGGCGCCATCGACACTCCGATGCTGCATGCCGCCATCGAGCGACGGGGGCGCGAGACCGCTCAGGTCGCCGGCCGCTTGAGCAAGTTCGGTCGCTTCGGAACGCCCGACGAGATCGCCGATGCTGCGCTCTGGTTGTGCTCGGATGCGTCGTCGTTCACGACAGGGCACGCACTCGCCGTCGATGGCGGGATGCTCGCCGGCTGACTCGCAGGTCAGGACTCGCTGACGCGGCGCCCCACGTCCGCGTACATCTGTGGTGTCGGCAGAGCGAGGAGTGATCCGCCGCCGTCGACGCACAACGTCTGCCCGGTCACGAACGAACCGAGGTCGGACGCGAAGTACAGCGCTGCATTGGCGATGTCTTGCGATGAGCCCATCCGGCCGAGAGGCGTCATCTCGGTGACCGCTTGGATTGCCGCGTCCACGCTGAAGACTCGCTGCGTCATCGGCGTCTCGATCAGTGAGGCCGCGATCGTGTTGAACCGGATTTTCGCATCGCCGTACTCGACCGCAGCGATCTTCGAGGCGTATTCCAGGCCGGCCTTCGCGCTCGCGTAGGCCGCGAGACCACGAGCCGGGTTGTGCGCAGTGAGTGAACTGATCGAGATGAACGAGCCGCCGTTGCCGAGTTCGCGCATCGCATTGCCCGCATGGCGGATGCAATACATCGCTCCCTGGATCTGCACAGCGTGCATCGCCTCGAGCTTGTCGGGGGTGAGGTCAGCGATCGGGGTCGACTGCTCGTAGCCCGCACAGTTCACGAAGATGTCGAGGCGTCCCGTTTCCGTGACCGAGAAGTCGACGAGCGCCTTCACCTCGTCATCATTGGTGATGTCGCACTGAGCGCCGAGCCCCCCGATCTGACCGGCGACTTCGTTGACCACATCGAGTCGGCGGGCCCCGATCACGACGCGTGCGCCGTGCTCGGCGAACGTACGGCTGATCGCCTCGCCGAAGCCGCTGTGGCCACCGACCACCGTCGCCGTCAGCCCTGCGAGCATCGACATCAGCGACGCTCCTGTGAGGTGACGCGGTGGTTGGCGATCTGCGGGCCGCCGACCCATCCGCACAACTGCGGATCACACTGCTTCAGTTCACCCGAGATCCAGTGACCATCGGTCCCGAAGATGCCGACCTTGTCGCCGTGGGTGACGCGGATGTTGCCCTCGCCGTCCTGTTCGTGCAGCGCCCCGCTGAATGGGTGGACGATGCCGTTCATGACCGAGTCCCCACGCTCACCGGTGTGCCTTCACCGTCGTCGATCCACTCGCCGAGCAGGCGATGGAGCCACCGGATCTTCGACTCCTGGTAGTTCGAGAGGGTGATGCCGGGCTTGCGAGTGGTCTCGAGCCCGCGTTGCACCTTGGCCATGTTGAACACGTCCTGCTCGAACACCTTGGCGAGCATCCCCAGCTGGGGGGCGTCGGTCCATGCGTCGTGAATGCCGAGCTTGTGTTCCTTCGCCGGCGGCGGACGTTCACCTTCGAACGGAGACAGGAAGAACACCTCCATGATTGCTGACCGATGGTCATCGCCGTTCGGGCGGAAGCGATACGTGATCCTGTTGAACGCGCCCCACGGATGGAAGTTGGGGAAGACCGTGTAGTCGATCGAGTCCATCATTTCCGCGTCGCTCATCTGATCGACTCGGTCGCCAGCGATCGGGCGCCAGCGCTCGCGTGACATGCCCGCCAGCACGGCCCGTGCCGTCTGACCCTCTTCGAGCGTGAGCGGTGCGTCTTGGTCCACGCGGACGTCGAGCATGCTGCGCAACATCTCCTGCTCGGACACGGCATCGGCTCCGAGGAGCGGGCTCGGTGTGCCGCCCGGCGTGATGACTCGCGAACAATGGTCCCACACGTCGACCTGGCTGTTGATGTCGCCGAGGTACGGCAGGATCTGCGGGTGCGTGGCGTTGACGTGGTACGCCTCGGAGAACGCTTCCTGTGCGATCTTCCAGTTCGCTTCGATCACTCGGGAGACGTGGGCTTCGACGTACCGGTCGCCCAGGTTCCACACTTCGAACTGCTCGATCAGCTCGCCGAGGTGCTCTTCGAGGGGGCCAGCATCGGGGTCGGGGTTGATGAAGACGAAGCCCGCCCAGGTTCCGACCGCGCACTCGGGAAGCGTGAAGTCATCGGGGCGCTGATCGACATGCGGGAAGTCCCAGGCAGCGGGCACGTCGAGCAGATTGCCGTCGAGTTCCCACGCGAAACCGTGGAACGGACACCGGAGTTCGATGCACTGGCCGTCGTACTCCTTGAGTTGGCGGCCGCGGTGCAGGCATGCGTTCGGGAACGACTTGATCGACCCGTCCTTCTGCCGCACGACCAGGAACGACAGCTCGGCGATGTCGTAGACGATGTAGTCGCCCGGCTCGGGAATGTGCTCCTCGCGGCACGCGAACTGCCACACGCGGGACCAGAGCTGATCGACCTCGCGTCGATGCCAGTCGCGGCTGATGTAGCGGTCGATCGAGACATCGTCGCTGCCGAGATAGCGCGGCGACTCGAGACGTAGGACATCGGGAACCGGATGTGTGTCGGCGTCGAGCAGGTCCTGGAAACTGACGCCGGGTGAGCGTGCGTCCGGGACGGCGGACGAGTTGTCGGTCGCTGTCATGTCTCCATTATTGATCATCTGGTGAGTTTCTCCACTCATCGGGGCACCAGAACCCCGTGTGCAACGCGGTCAGCGGTGGTCGCCCACCAACACCGAGAGTTGATCGAGGGCCTGGTCGTGGTCGCCGACCAGAATCGTTCTCCACCCCAGCGCCCGCGGCTCGACGAGGTTCTGCTCGAAGTCGTCGAGGTAGATGATGTCGGCGTGCTCAGCGCCGAGCGCAGAGGCGGTCGCCGCGTAGATGGCCGGCTCGGGCTTGCGCGCGCCCACCGCAAACGACTCGATCACCGCGTCGAACAGCGCGAAGTCGAGGTCGCGCTCCATCGTCGGACGAAACTCGGCGAACGTGTTGGTGAGGAGGCCGGTGGCGTATCCCGCAGCTCGCAGCGACCGCACTCGCTGGACCATCGGCTCGACGATCGAGTACTCCCCGGGAGCGAGTAGCCGGTCGATCTCGTCGCCGCGCAACGCGAGGCCGGCGGCATCGGCCCACGGCTCGAGGCGTGACTGGATCTCGGCGATCGCGATCTCGCCGCGCTCGGCCTGATGCCACGGATGGTCGCCACTTGTCCGCGGTCCGAGGAGGAGCTCGTGCATCACTGCGGTGTCGATGCCATGGCTGGCGGCGACCTTGCCGATCTGGTTGGCGATCGACGTGATCAGCACCCCACCGAAGTCGAACACGACGGCGGTGGTTGTCGTACCCATGGTTCGTCGGATCGTGGGTCAGGCGAAGTCGGCGTTGGGAGTGTGGTCGGCGTTGTAGACCGGTGCGCTTGCATCGATGCGGTGTTTGCGGCTCACAGCGCCGGTCAATCCGCCGTCGTTCAGCATCGTGCGCATGTCGAAATAGTTCTGGTGCTCGAAGTGCTCGGCAAGCGCTTCTTCGGACTCCCAGAGCTCGTACACCTGGATCAAATCGTCCTGGCACGGGTCGGCGGCGAAGCAGTAGACGAGGCACCCAGGTTCGTCGTCGCGTGTCGCCTTCTGGATCGGTGCGGACCGATCGATCAGGGCTTGGCGGGTCGAGGGATCGGCGACGGTGATGGCGGCTTCGACGGCGATGAGACTCATGGGCAACTCCTGTTGGCTTCGTTCGGACCGGTCGGTGATCGCCAGTATGGCCATCACGGCTCGCCGCCGAACGAGCCGAAGCCACACGCGATTCCGCC
>JBGCFW010000162.1:0-11533 GCA_045107155.1 Ilumatobacter sp.
CGGCATCTAGTCTACTGCCGCGAGCGTAATTTCGAGATCCAAACGCACCGAGGAGTCGTGATGGCGGGTCGCAGTCCGGAGTCAGGGTCATGAGTAACGCGTCCCGAAGCGGGGACGGTCTGCCGAGTCTCGGCGCCGTCATTCGACATCAGTGGTTGGTGGTCGTGGCGTCTGCTGCGATCTGTCTCGGACTCGCCGTCGGTTACGGCTCCGCGGTCCAGCAGACCTACACCTCCGAGTCCCGAGTGCTCCTGTCGCCAGCGCCGGGCAATCCGCTGACGAGCGAGGCGTCAGGAGCGAGCGGAACGCAGCTCACGATCGCGATGGAGACCGAAGCCGGCATCGTGCGCACTCCGGAGGTCGAGCAGCGCGCTGCGGAGATCGTCGGACGAACGGTTCCGGGCCCGGGCGAGAGCATGATGGTGCGCGTCCCGCCGGGAACGCAGGTCGTCGAGGTCACGTTCACCAGCACCTCACCGGAGGCAGCGGCGGCTGGATCGCAGGCGTTCAGCGAGGCGTACCTTGCGGTGCGGCTCGAGCGCGCCGAGGCCACCCAGGTGGCGCTGCTCGACAACCTTCGCACGCAGGCCGATGCCGCCGATCAGAGCCTCCGCGATGCGGCGGAGGCACCCGACACCACGCTCGCCCGCCAGCAGATCGAGCTGTTCACCCAGCGTCTCGCCCAACTCAACGAGCAGATCAGCCTCGCCGAGTCGGTCGCGACCGAGCCCGGTCGCGTGATCAACCCGGCTGAGCTGCCCACGTCGAGCAACGAGGTGCCGCTCGGAGTCTTGATGCTGGGTGGTGTGCTGTTCGGTTTGTTGGCTGGCCTGGCGATCGCAGTCTTCCGCGAGTGGCAACGCGATCTCATCCGTGATTCCGAACAGGCCGAGGTCGGCGGACTCCCGGTGTTCGCATCCCTGCAACCCAATGCGCTCGGCACGATGGTCGCGCAACGGTCTGATCCGGTCGCGTACGAGGAGTACCGCCGCCTCTTGGCCGGCGTCGTGGCAAACGGTGCACGCCCACAGGTGCTGGCCGTTGCCGCGGTCGACGGCGGCGCCCACGTGTCCGACATCGTTGCGAACCTCGCCGCCGCGCTCGCCGAAGCTCGCTTCTCGGTGCTCGTCATCGCCGCAGACCCCGTCGATCGTGGTGTGGAACGTACGTTCGGCGTGCCGCAGTCGCCTGGTCTCTCCGAGATCGTACGGACCGACATCGGTGCCGATGACGTGCTGCATCGGTCGCACGACGTCGACGTCTTGCCGAGCGGATCGCGCCCGGAAACGGTCCGTCGCCTCTATGCCGGGCCGGACTTCCGAGCGATCGTCGCGACCTATCGGCCGCGCTACGACTACGTACTGCTCGCTGCGGCGAGCGCGGGCACGGGTGACGGCGATGCCGTGATCGGCGCAGCCGACTCCGTGCTGCTCTCGGTGACCAGTAGCAAGACGACCCGTGGCCAGGTCGGCGCAGCCCTCGCTCGGCTGGGGCGACTGGGCATCAACCCGATCGGTGCCGTGCCGACGCCGGAATCGCAGTACTCGATGGGTTCGTCGGCAGCCGACACCGACCCTGATCTGTTCGATCTCCGTCGGACGCTGTCGAAGATCTGGCCGGCGGCCGAGATCGCCGTGCGCCGCCAGCCAGCGCTGTTCAACGCCGGGGAGTCGTACCTCATGTTGCCGTCGCGGGGCGCTCCCACGCGACTGCTCCCGGCAGCGCCGCGCAAGATGCTGCTCGCTGCGGCCAACGGTCACGGCGCGGCGACCGATCGTCGTGCCAAGTTGCAGGGGTTGCTCCTGAGGTCGGTCGCCCGAGTCGGCGCCGGCGTCCTGGTGCCCAACACGCTGCGTATTCGCGAACAAGCCGCACCGACCGACGGTGTGGCCCGCAACCTCGTCGAGCACCTCGGACAGGAGTTGGAACGAGATCTCACCGCCGGCATCTTCCTCGGCCCGCCCCGCGCGAACCGCAAGCCGAACCTGCAGCTGATCGACGAGCGTGCGAGAACCGTCGCATTCGCGAAGGTCGGTGTGAATCCACTCACGAACGACCGGATCCGCAGTGAGACCGATGCACTCGACCGCCTGGCCGACGCTGAGCTCGACGTGTTGCGGGTCCCTTGGATCCTGGCTCGTGGCACGTGGCGTGAGTCGGAGTACGTGGCGATCTCGCCGCTGCCGCGGGCGAAGGAGCGCGTCGACGATCCCGATCTGCGACATCAGGCAATGCGTGAGCTCGTCGCGGCGTTCCCGACCGCTGACGAGCGGCTCAGCGACATGGTCTGGTGGAACGAGTGGTCGCGTCGTCTCGACGCATTCGCCGATGATCGAGACCGCGGCCCGCGGTCAGATGCCGACGAGCTTCGTGAGTACGCGGCGCAGCTCGAGAAATCGTGTGGTTCGCGCGTGCTCGGCACGGGTGCGGCGCACGGTGACTGGACGCCTTGGAACATGGACATCATCGACGGGCAGGCCGCGGTGTGGGACTGGGAACGCTTCGACGACAACGTCCCGATCGGCTGGGATGCCCTGCACTTCGAGTTCCAGGCTCGCGTCCGCCTCAAGCGTCAAGCGCCGCGTGCGGCGCTGCGATCGATGTCGCAAGACAGCGAAGAGCTCGTCGTCCGCAACGGTGGCTACGCCGATGACGGTCCGCTCCTGATGGCTCTCTATGCGCTGCGTCTCGGTTCGCGATTCGTGGTCGATGGTCAAGAACGCGCCGGCGCGAAGAAGGGTCCGCTCGCGACCTGGCTGCTGCCCGAGATGGATCGGCTCGTCGAAGAAGCTGACAGCGCATCAGCCGGCGCCGCTTGACGCACACACCCGCTCGTGACGGCGCCCCCTCCGTGACTCAGTCGACGTCTCTGCAGCGGGCGGCCAAGGGGAGCGTCCTGAACGTCGCGGGCGCCGGCGTCACCGCGGTCGCCAACTTCCTCCTCGCGCTGGTCGTCGCGCGCCTCGCGACCGAAGACGACGCCGGGCTGTTCTTCTCGGCGATGTCGCTGTTCCTCGTTGCCGTGAGCGTGTGCCAGTTGGGAACCAACACAGGCCTCGTCTACTTCATCTCGGGCGCTCGATCGCGCGGTCAACTGGCATCCGCTGGCTCGTACATGCGCGTCGCAGCGGTCCCGGTGCTCGCTGTGTCGGTCGTTCTGGCGGTGCTGCTGTTCGCCTTCGCGAACCCGGTGGCCGACGTGTTGAGCCCTGATCGCGACGAGCAGTTCGCCGACTTCATCCGAATGGCGGCGCTGTTCATTCCCTTCGCGTCGCTGCTGCACCTCGGCCTCTCCGGGACGCGGGGCTTCGGCACGATGGTGCCCTACGCAGGGATCGATCAGGTCGCCCGACCGATCATCCAGCTCGGCCTCGTCGGCCTCGTGTTGGCGATCGGTGACGCAAGTGACCTGGCCTGGGCCTGGCCCGTCGCGTTCGTCCCGCTCGGACTCGTGGGCTGGGCATGGTGGCGGCAGTTCTCCGCAGGGCCGTTCCCTGAAGCGCCAGCGAATCCGAGCGAGTTGCGGCGCCCGTTCTGGGCGTTCACGGCGCCCCGTGCCCTCACGACGGTCACACAGGTCGCGATGCAGCGCCTCGACATCATCTTGGTGGTCGCGCTCGCCGATGCCGAGTCCGCCGCCGTGTACTTCGCCGCCACCCGGTTCCTCGTCCTCGGTCAGTTCGGGGCTCGTGCGGTGTCGCTCGGGATCCAGCCGCTGCTCGGCGAAGCTCTTGCGCAGGATGATCGCAGCGACGCCGGCGCCGTCTATCAGGCGTCGACCAGTTGGCTCGTCCTCGCAGCCTGGCCGCTCTACCTGGTCCTCGCAGTGTTCGCGGAGACCATTCTCCAGGTGTTCGGCGACTCCTACGCCTCCGAGGGCGCCGACGCGTTGCGGATCTTGGCGATCACGATGCTCTTCGCGACGGCGTGCGGTCTGGTCGACATGGTGCTGACCATGGGAGGGCGATCGATGCTGAGCTTCACCAACGCGTTCGTTGCCTTCGTGGCGTACGTGGGTATCGACCTGGTCCTGATTCCGGAGCTGGGACTGGTGGGAGCGGCCTACGGCTGGGCAGCAGCGATCCTGCTGGCCAACGTGTTGCCGCTGTTCCAGGTTCGCGCCACGATGCGGCTCCATCCGCTCGGCTCGGCGACGCGGCTGGCCGTGCTGTTGGCTGTGATCTCCTATGGCGCCATTCCGCTGCTGTTCGTGGCTGTCTGGGGTCGATCGTTCCCCACGATGGTTGCGGCGCTCGGGGTCGCGACCGTCGTGTACGTCGCGGCAGCGGTGCGGTTCCGCTCGACGTTGCAGATCCAGGTGCTCCTCGGCGCGCTTCGCAGCGGTGGCCGCCGCCTCGGGCGATCGGTCAACCGCCGCACCGGCGACGAGGCCATCGGGGACGACTGACGTCGCAGCAGCTCCTTAGGTTGTGGCGAGCAGGAACGTGAGCGTGCGGGCCTCGTCACGCCAGGCGTCGTAGCGGCCGGTCGGCCCGCCGTGCCCGGCACCCATCTCGGTACGCATCACGATCGGTCGCTCACCCGTGCCGACGCTGCGGAGCCGTGCGACCCACTTGGCAGGTTCGTGAACGCTCACGCGCGGATCGTGCAGTCCGGCGGTGACGTAGAGCGCGGGGTACGCCTGCGCGGTGGTGTTGTCGTACGGCGAATAGGCGAGCATCACCGACGCGAACGGTTCGGCTCGTGGGTCGCCCCACTCCTCCCACTCGGTGACGGTGAGCGGAAGCGAAGGATCGCTCATCGTGGTCACGATGTCGACGAATGGGCCCTCGGCGACGACCGATGCGTAGCGCTCGGGGCGGTGCGTCCTGCGCGCACCCACCAGGAGTCCACCGGCGGACCCGCCGCGGATCGCCAGGCGGTCTGGAGCCACGGCGCCGGTGTCGCAGAGATGCTGTGAACAGGCGATCATGTCGTCGAACGTGTGCTGTTTGTGTTCGAGCTTGCCGTCGAGGTACCAGTTCCGCCCGAGTTCTCCTCCACCCCGAGGGTGAGCGAGCGCCCACACCATGTTGCGGTCGAGAAGCGAGAGCCGTGCGACGGAGAACCACGGTGGCATCGATGCTTCGTACGATCCGTAGCCGTACAGACAGCCTGGAGCGGTTCCGTCGAGCGGTGTGTCGACGTGATGGACGACGTCCATCGGGATTGCCGTGCCGTCAGCCGAGGAGGCCCACATCCGGCTCGAGACGTACTGATCGAGGTCGACGTTCGGCGTGGGGACGCGACGCAGCGTCGTGCGTTCGCGAGTCTCGATGTGCTCGTCGTAGAGCGTGCCCGGCGTGGTGAGCGATTGCGTCGCGAACCGGATCGTGTCGGTCGACCACTCCGGATTGGCGGCGAGATTGACGTCGTGGGGCTCGCTTCCGAGGTCGACCACGTGCTCGGAGCCATCTCGGAACAACAACCGGATTCGCGGTTGGGCGTCGCGCCACTCCGAGACGACGAGGAACGACTCGAACGGGTCGACGCCCACGATTCGCCGACCCGCTTGGTGGGCGATGAGCTCGCTCCACGCTGCGGGGTCGGTCCAGTCGCTCGCGGACGGTGCCTGGAGGACGGCGAAGTCGACGGCGCCAGCATCGTTGGTGACCATGACGAGGCGGTCGCCCCAGTCATCGACCTGGTACTCGACGCCGTCCCGTCGCTCGCGGACGACCACGGGTTCGTCGGTCGGGGCGTCCGAGCGCAGGAGGCGGACTTCTGCGCTGGTCTTCGACCCGATGTGGATCACGATCCAGGTGTCGGAGCGGGTCTCGCCGATCTCGACGAAGAATCGAGCGTCATCCTCCTGGTGGACGAGGACGTCACCGCGCGGGTCCTGTCCGACTTGATGCCGCCAGACCTGGAAGGGGCGCTCCTGTTCGTCGGATCGCACGTAGAACAGGAACGAGCCGCCCGCCGACCATGCGGTGCCAGCGTTCGCGACATCGTCGATCACGTCGTCCAGATCGGTGACCGTGCCGTCGTCGGAGACCTGGCGGACACGCATCTGGTATCGCTCGCCACCGTCGAGGTCGGTCGACCACGCGAAGAGTGAGTGGTCGTGCGAGGCGTCGAAGGCACCGAGGTCGAAGTAGTCGGTCGCGCCGAGTCGGTCGGCTTCGACATTCTCGTCGAGCAGGAGCACGGCGGTCGCCTCGGCAGCCGAGGGGCCGCGATGATGACGGCCGTAGCTCTCGCCTTCGACCGTGCTCCCGACGTACCACCACCCGCCGTTGAACACCGGCGTCGATTGGTCCGTTTCTTGGACCCGGGAGCGGATCTCCTCGAAGACGGCCTCGATCGTCGGCTCGTGGGGGCCGAACCAGGCATCGGCATAGGCGTTCTCCGCGTGCAGGTTGTCGATGAGTTCCGGGTCGTCGACGTCGACCATCCAGGCCCAAGGGTCTTCGGCTTCACCCGTCGGTCGAGACCACACGTGCGGCCGGGTCGGCGCGAGCGGCACCCCAGGTGTGACATCGGTTTCAGCAGGACGTTCGTCTTCGATCACAGTCGTTTCAATGTAGGTGTCCGCGGGTACCGTGCCCACCCGATGCGCGTGTGGATCGATCAAGACCTGTGCACCGGTGACGGCATCTGCGTCGACCATTGCGACGATGTCTTCGTCCAGTTGGAAGACGGCATCGCGTACGTGGCCGAAGCCGGACGACCGTTGAACGACCCGGGTGGTTCCGGGAGCCTCGCCCAGGTCCCGAACCGCCACATCGAATCCGTCATCCACGCCGCGGAGATGTGCCCCGGCGAATGCATCTTCCTCGAGGTCGACGCCGCCCCCACCGGTGATGTCGTCACCGATCAATCTGCCGCCTGAGTCGGCTGACGCGAGTTTCGTGATGGCGCCGTCGGTTCGTGGTCGACCCCTTCTGTTGTGGTCGGGGCGCTCCTAGAGTCCTGGCGGGTCGTCGATTGGAGCCAATGTGTGTCGACCGCCAGGGGGAATCCGGATGGCCAACGTCGAGCGGGATGCGACCATGTTCACGCTCGCGTCGAGCGACGATGCTGCGCAGAGGTCCGAGCATTGGTTCGACACAGGCGCTGTCGAACGGCACTCCCGGGCGAATGACGAACCCGAGTGGATGACTCGGCTCAGGCTTCGTTCGTTGAGCCTGTTCGACGAGCCAGCGATCTCGGCGTGGTTCGCCGTCGATCTGCCTGGAGTCGTCCTCGAACACCTCGATGCCGCGATCGGCACGGACCCCGATCCGGTCGATGGTGTCGTGCCCGACCGCCGGAACTCCGTCGGGTCGACCACGTTGGTCGAAGTCGAGTCGATCGAGCGCAGGAACCGCGCTCGACTTCGTGAGCAGGGGGTGGTGTTCTGCGACCTGGCGACGGCCGCGAGAGATCATTCGCGCCTCGTCGAGCGTTATCTCGGTTCAGTGGTGTCTCCGGGCGACAGCCCCTTGGCGGCACTGAACACGGCGCTGTGGTCGAGGGGATGGTTCGTGTACGTCCCGCCTGGCGTCGACGTCGACATCCCGCTCGAGGTTGATTCCACCGGCCGCTCGAGCTCGACGCGCCCGTTCGAGCGCACGCTGATCATCGCAGGCAAGGGCGCGAACGTGCGCTACTTCGGAGGCTGCTCGGCACCGGTGTACACCAAGGAGCCGCTGCACGCATCTGTGGTCGAGATCGTTGTCGAAGAGCACGCGAGTGTCGGCTGCACCACCATCCAGAACTGGTCGCCCAACGTGTCCAACTTCGTCACCAAGCGGGCTCGTGTCGAAGCGGGCGGGCGGATGGAGTGGATCGACGCCAACATCGGTTCGAAGCTCACGTCGGGTGCTCCGTGTCTCCACCTGGCAGGCGATGGTGCGACCGGCGCAGTCCGCTCGGTGGCCTACGCCGGAGCCGGGCAGCACCAGGACACGGGGGCCCAGGCGATCCATGACGCGCCGAACACTTCGTCCGAGTTCGTTTCGAGATCGATCGTCCGCAACGGGGGCAGCGCGGCAACGCGCGGGGTCGTACGAGTCGCGCTCGGTGCTGTCGGTGCGGCGAGCCGGAGCGAGTGCCGCACCCTCGTGCTCGACGAGATTTCCGACGCGACGATGTTCCCGTCCACGCAGATCGATGAGCCCGACGCGTCCGTCGAACGCGATGAGACCGTCTCGACGATCACGGCCGGGCAGCTCCTCTACCTCGCGTCGCGAGGGCTCTCGGAGACCCAGGCAGCAGCCATCATCGCCAACGGCTTCGTCGAGTCGATCACGAAGGCGCTGCCCATCGAATACGCCGTCGAATGGTCACGCCTCATCGAGTTGCAGATGTTCGGATCGGTCGGCTGACGCCAACGGCCGTCGGTACAGGTCTGTGAAGGTCTGAGGACCTGCGGTTTCTCGATGTTGAGGTCTCACTATCCTTTTGAGCATGCCGATGCGGACGGAGTGCAAGCAGTTTGAATCACGGACCTACCCCAACGGGGACACCGTCCGGAAGTGCAACCTCGATCTCGCCCCGGACGCTCCGTGGCGGTGCCCGCAGGACTGTCCGAGCTATGAGCGTCGACTCGCGGATGTGGCGTGGACACATGGCTCGCTGACCGTCGGCGAGACCCCTCCGGAGCCGGCTGGTCTCGATGACGGCTCGGCCGCCGCGGTGCTCGACGAAGCCGAAGACATCGTGAACGCGATCGGTGCATCGGTGATGGCCGACGTCGAAGCCGAGCGGAACGCGCCGAAGAAGGGCCTGTTCAAGCGCATGTTCAAGCGCGGCAACTGAACCTCGAGTCAGGCCCGCGGCTCCGGGACCGTCGGTTCGGGATCGTCGCTGGGTCACACCCTCGCGTAGCGTCGTTGCATGGCATGGACCGAGGCGAATGGGGCACTCACGCAGGACTTCTCCTTCGACTCGTTCGCTGACGCATTCACGTTCATGACTCGTGTCGCGTTCGTCGCCGAGGAGCTTCGGCACCACCCCGAGTGGTCGAACGTCTACAACCGTGTCTCGATCCGGCTGACGACCCATGACGAGGGGAACGTCGTGACCGACATCGATCGAACGATGGCCGAGCGAATCGACGCAATCGCGTCGTGACCATCCCCACCTCACCCGAGGCGGGCTCGGTCGCACCAGCGGGACGGCTCGGCGCTGAGCGTTCGTTCCCCGGCTGGCGAGTGGTCGCGGGCTGCTTCCTGGTGTTGGTCATCAACGCAGGCTTCGCGTTCTACGGGCTCGCCGTCTACCTCAACGCGTTCAGCAAGGAGCAGGGCTGGGCGCTCGGGAGTATCTCGTTCGCCGTGACGATCTTCTTCGTCGTCGGAGGCCTCGTCGGCATCCTCGCGGCCAAGCTGATCGCCCGCTACGACGTTCGGGCGGTGCTGATCGCTGGCGCTGTGATCAGTGGTCTGTCATTGGCCGCAGTCGGCCAGGTCACCGAGATCTGGCAGCTCTACGTCTCCTACGCGTGCTTCGCCGTCGGCTTCGCACTGTGTGGGCTCGTGCCGGCGACCACGGTGGTCACCCGGTGGTTCCACGCCAAGCGATCAGTCGCCTTGTCGGTCGCGTCGACCGGGCTGTCCGTCGGCGGGATCGTGATCACGCCGTTCGTGAAGCGTTTCATCGACGACAACGGCTTGGCGGCCACCACTCCGTGGCTCGGTCTCGCGTTCGCCGGGTTGATGGTGCCGATCGTGTTGCTGCTCGTTCGACCCGATCCGGCTTCGGCCGGGTTCTCGCCCGACGGCGCACGCCTCGTCGCCGACGTGGCGATCGTTGCACCCACCGGGATGCGTGCGGCCGAGGCCTACCGGACCCGCTTCTTTCGAGCGGTCACCTTTGGCTACATCCTGACGCTCGGTTCGCAGGTCGGCGGTATCCAGCAGCTGGTGAAGCTCGTCGAAGATCGCACCGACGAACGCACGGCACAGTTCGCCATCACGGCGGTCGCAGCGACCTCGGTGGTGGCGCGCCTCGTCGGAGGCCGTCTGGTGGTCGTCGTGCCGATGACCAAGTTCGCCGTCGGCGTCGCCATCGGCCAGACCGTCGCACTCGTGGGCATCGCATTCTCCACGTCGACGCTGCCGCTTTTCGTGTTCATCGTCGTGTTCGGCGCCACGATCGGAAACCTGCTGATGATGCAGCCGCTCTTGGTCGCCGAACGCTTCGGCGTGCGCGACTACCCGAGCATCTACGGTCGCACGCAGGCCGTCGGGACGGTCGGGATCGCAGGCGGGCCACTCATCGTCGGCTGGCTGTTCGACCAGTTCGGGTCGTACGAGGTGCCGTATCTGACGATCGCCGTGCTCTGCGCGATCGGCGCCGTGATTCTGGTGACCGCCGGGCCAGCCGAGATGGAAGAATCGGCCACGTGACCCAACTCCACCGCAACGTGTCGAAGGTGATCGAGGCCGGCCGTCAACTCGGGGTCGACGTGGTGCCGCGCTCGTACCCGCAGGGTGCCAAGACTGCCCAGGATGCTGCCGACGCGATCGGTGTCGAGGTCGGCCAGATCGTGAAGAGCCTGATCTTCGGTGTCGCAGCCGCCGGCGACGAGGTCGAACTCGTGATGGCTTACGTGTCCGGTTCGAATCAGCTCGACGAGAAGAAACTGGCTGCTGCAGCCGGCGCGACGACGTGCCAACGCGTCGACGCTGATGTCGTGCGGGCCTCGACGGGGTTTCCGATCGGCGGCGTTCCGCCCTTCGGGCACGACAACCCGTTGCGCGTCTTCATCGACCCGGATCTGCTCACGCACACAGAGGTGTGGGCGGCGGCGGGCACCTGGAACGACGTGTTCCCGATCGCCCCCGACGTGTTGGCGTCGGCGAGCGGCGGGACCGTGGTGGATCTCCGACGCGGGTAAGACGCACGCGGGTTCGGACCCCGCTCGAGTCTGTCGATCACGTACGAGGGCGGAGCACCGTCTGGGTCTGAGTCACTTTCGCGACGAGTCGTTCTCCGACGCGGAGCTCGGTCTCGATGACGATCGTCGACCCGCCGACGTGGAGCGGCGTCGCCGTCGCGCGCACGGTCTGACCCTGCTTGACACCGCCGATGAAGTTCGTTTTCGATTCGATGGTCGAGGTACCGAGCGCCCCTTCGGGCAGGTTCATGAATGCCGCCAGACCTCCGGCCGAGTCGGCAAGTGCCATCACGGCTCCGCCGTGGAGGAGGTCTCCGGCGGTCAGCAGGTCGGGCGACCAGTCCATGTCGATCACGACCCGTTCGATCGATGCCTCGACAGCGCGCATTCCGAGGGTGCGGGTCAGGCTCATTCCCTCGTGCAGGATCTCGGTCGGTTGTCGAGGTGCAGCGTCGCTCATCAGCTGAGTATTCCAGCGGTCCGAACGTGTCGGGTCGGTCGTGGAGCGTCAGTCGGCGGGCGCGAGCGCTTCCTCGAGGGCGTTCGCGAGCGTGTTCCATGACAGCACGGCGCACTTGATCCGCACCGGGAACTTCACGACGCCCTGCAGGGCTTCGAGGTCACCGAGATCGATGTCGTCATCGGTGGTATCGGCGTCTTGGTCGTCGACGCCCATCATCGACTTGAAGCGTCGGATCACTGCGG
>JBGCFW010000163.1:0-4454 GCA_045107155.1 Ilumatobacter sp.
CCCGACGGGACCGAGTTCACGATGTCGATGGAGGTCTACACCGATCTCGCCGGGGCGAACTTCGAAGCGATCGGAATTCCCCTCGACGAACGCGTCGCGTTCGACCGAGCCCTCGACATCGCCGTGGCCCGCGCCTCGTCGCCACCAGCCAGCTGACCCGCCACCCGACCCTCACCCTGCAAGGAGCACGCCATGACCGAACAACCCGAACATCGACCCACCGTCGTCGTCTGCGGCGCGACGGGCTACCTCGGCCGACACGTGGTGCGGACTCTCCACGACGGCGGCTGGCGAGTCCGCGCCCTCGTGCGCGACCCGACCCGATTGGGCGATGCCGCCGAGTTCTGTGACGAAGTGTTCGTCGGACGCCCGACCGACCCAGCGACGCTCGACGGACTCTTCGACGGAGCGGTGGCAGCGTTCTCGTCGATCGGCACCCGATCGTTCAAGCGGCGCCCCAGCTTCCGCGACATCGACGAAGGCGCCAACCTCCATCTCGTCGCGGCAGCCGAACGCGCGGGTGTCGACCGCTTCGTGTTCGTGTCGATCCTCCACGGCAGCGAACTCCGTACCCAGTCGCCGCTGATCGCGGCACGTGAACGGGTGGTCGATCGTCTCCGTTCCGGATCGATGTCGACCACGATCATCCGGCCGACCGGCTTCTTCAACGACATGGGATTCTTCCGCGACATGGCCGAGCGGGGCCGGGTCTGGCTCATCGGCAATGACCAGACCCAACTCAATCCGATCCACGGCGCCGACCTCGCCGACGTCGTCAGGGAGGCGCTCGCGTCAGGCGACACCGCCGACCGCAGCGTGGGAGGTCCCGATGTGATGACCCAGGCAGCCATCGCGAGGGCCGCCTTCGAGGCGACCGGCCGACCGAGCAAAGTCACGAGCGTGCCGAGCCGGCTCGTTCGCGCGATCGGGAAGATCATCACGCCCCTCAATCCGAACGCCGGAGCGAACCTCCAGATGTTCGCGCTGATGGGCGAACACGACATGGTCGGCGAAGCGTGCCGCGCCCACCCTCTCGTCGATCACGCCGGACCGACGTCGATCGGCACTGGCGGAGCGGTTGCGGAGCGTGGCCGAACCTGACGCTGGGTCTTGGTGACGTCGGACTGCGCGCAAGAGTCTCGGGCGCTCCTCTCCGTGGAGTCATGTCTCGCTCAAGATCACGCTGAGCACCTGGACGAACCCGTTGTGTGTTGATTCACTCGCTGCGTGCGTTCGACAAACATCCAGCCAGGCGTGGCGAGCGGACTTCGTCCGACTCGCGGTGCCCGCAGACGAGCAATGGCGGCCGCGGGCATCGCTGGCGCTCTCGCGTTCGCGGCGTTCGTCCCGGTCGGCCCCGTCGACGCGAACACGAAGACGGAACACGTCCAGTCGGCGAATCCCACCGTCGACATCGAGCCCGGCTCGATGTACTCGGTGGTGGATCAGATCGGCGCACGCGACCTCTGGGCGGAGGGCATCACCGGTGACGGTGTGAACGTCGCCGTGATCGACACCGGCGTTGCACCCGTGAAGGACCTCGCCGGCGCCGACAAGGTCGTCGCGATGGTCGACCTCTCCGCCGAAGCCGGCGTGCCCGAGGCCCGCTACGTCGACACGTACGGGCACGGCACCCACATGGCCGGCATCATCGCGGGCCGCACGCCCGGCGCAGACCCCGCCACCGCCTCCGAGCACCCCGAGTGGTTCCTCGGCGTCGCCCCCGATGCCGGCATCGTGTCGGTGAAGGTCGCCGACAACACCGGCGCCGTCGACATCACGCAGGTCATCGCCGGGGTGGACTGGGTGGTCGACCACGCCGACGAGCTCGACATCGGCGTGCTCAACCTCTCCTACAGCAGCGGCTCGACACTCGACTACCGGAGCGACCCGCTGACGTTCGCCCTCGAGCGAGCGTGGAATGCCGGCATCGTCGTCGTCGTCGCGGCGGGCAACGACGGCAAGAAGGCACGCGAGCTCGCAAGCCCGGCAATCGACCCCTTCGTGATCGCCGTTGCCGCCACAGTAACCACGAAGGACCACAAGTTCGTCATCCCTGAGTGGGCGACCAGCGGCAACCGAGATCGGCGCCCCGACATCTCCGCACCCGGCGCCAGCATCGAGAGCCTCCGGGCCCCGAACAGCCGGGCCGACCTCGAACACCCCGAGGGCTACGTCGACGAACGGATCTTCCGCGGCAGCGGATCGTCGCAGGCCGCAGCGGTCGTCGCCGGTGGAGTCGCCCTGCTCCTCGACGCTCGTCCCGAGCTGACCCCCGACGAGGTGAAGGCGCTGCTCGTGAGTGACACGACGAAGGTCAACCCCGTGATGCCAGACTTCTCCGGTGCAGGATTGATCAAGCTGGACGGCCTGGTCGATGCAGCGGTTCCCGCCAACGCCGTTCAGACACACGAGCCGGCACGCGGCGACGGCTCGCTCGCCCTCGCCCGCGGACTACCGCTCCCCGAAGCCGGCGTGACCCTCGACCCGACCGAGCTCACCATCTTCGGGACCGAGTGGGTCGGCGCACAATGGTCCGGCACCCGCTGGACCGGTGCGCAGTGGACCGGCTCACATTGGAGCGCCGGCGAGTGGATGGGCGCCCAGTGGAGCGGAGCGTCCTGGACCGGCGCCCATTGGGCCGGCGCGTCCTGGAGCGGCGCGTCGTGGACCGGATCGCACTGGAGCGGCGCTCAGTGGAGCGGGGCCCAGTGGAGCGGGGCGTCCTGGACGGGTGCTCAGTGGAGCGGCTCACACTGGTCCGGCGCCCAATGGTCCGGTGCACAGTGGTCCGGTGCACAATGGTCCGGTTCGCACTGGTCCGGTGCACAGTGGAGCGGCTCACACTGGAGCGGCGGACACTGGGGCTGACCCGACCGACCACAGACGCCGCATCGGTCGCCTGACGATCCTCCGGCCCGCTCGCCCTACCCTCCATTGATCGCCTCGAACACGCGGGGCCGACGGAAGGGTCGACGGATGAAATACACCAAGTTGGGCGACACCGGTCTCGACGTCTCACGGATCTGCCTCGGCTGCATGAGCTTCGGCGAGTCCAGCCAAGGGACACATCCATGGTCACTCGACGAAGCCACGTCGAAGGCCTTCATCCGCCGAGCACTCGACGCCGGGATCAACTTCTTCGACACGGCCAACGTCTATTCCCTCGGCTCGAGCGAGGAGTTCGTCGGACGAGCGCTCAGCGAGATGGCCTCGCGCGACGACGTCGTGATCGCCACCAAGGTGTTCGGCCCGATGCGCGACGGCCGGAACGCCTCCGGGCTGTCGCGCAAGTCGATCATGACCGAGGTCGAGCACAGCCTTCGCCGGCTCGGCACCGACTACATCGACCTCTATCAGATCCACCGGTTCGACCATCGCACTCCGATCGCCGAGACCATGGAGGCACTTCACGACATCGTCAAGGCCGGCAAGGTCCGCTACATCGGCGCCTCGTCGATGTGGGCGTGGCAGTTCAGCAAAGCGCAGTACACCGCGGAGATGAACGGGTGGACGAAGTTCGTGAGCATGCAGAACCACTACAACCTGCTCCACCGCGAGGAGGAGCGCGAGATGATGCCCCTCTGCACCGATCAGGGCGTCGGCGTGATCCCGTGGAGCCCGCTCGCTCGCGGTCGCCTGACACGCGGATGGGACGACACCACAGCCCGCAGCGAGACCGACGAATTCGGCAAGGCGCTCTACCAGCCCGGTGATCAGACGATCGTCGAACGAGTCGCCGAGATCGCAGCGAGCCGCGATGCCACGCCTGCACAAGTCGCACTCGCGTGGGTGCTCGGTCAGTCGTTCATCACGTCGCCGATCGTCGGCGCAACACAGGAACACCACATCGACGATGCCGTGGCATCCGTCGAGCTGACACTGACCGACGATGAGGTCGCCAGGCTCGAGGAGCCCTACACGCCTCGGGCGACCGTCGGGTTCCGATAGCCGGTTCGCTCTCCCGGCTCGATCGCGTTCTTGTCAGCCCGTCAGCCGTTGCTGGATCGCCGCGAGCGCCTGCTCCGGATCTTCCGGGGTGATGGCGACGTGCAGCTTCTTTCCGACATCCAGGCGGACCGCATGGGATTTGGACGCACGCGTCCGATCCCAGTGGAAGAACAAGCGTGGGCGGCCCGGGCCGACGCCGACGAGCTGGTGACGCCCGGTGGCAAATCCGATGGTGATGAGCTCGGCATCGACGATGTCATCGAAGGCGATCAGCTTCGCTCGTCCTGGCACGAGGTAGTTCTTGATCGTCACACCGGTGTCGTCAACGACGACGGCGACGTCGTCATACGCAGCCATGGTCGCCTCCACGGCGGATATCGGTGGTCGCGGCGACCCACTCAGCCAGCTTGGTGACGACACGCGGCTCGAGCGGGAGGCGCGCCTGCTTCTTGTAGGTCCGAACGGTTGGCGGCCCGGGCTCGGTTCGAAGTAGATGGCTCACA
>JBGCFW010000164.1:0-2792 GCA_045107155.1 Ilumatobacter sp.
GATCGGGAGCCGTCAAGACGTCTCCACGAAATACCTGCACGCCATCCTGAGCGACCTCAAACGTGCCGACTTGGTACGTGCCAAACGAGGGCCCGATGGAGGCTTCTCGCTCACTCGAGATGCCCACGAGATCACGCTCGCTGACGTGTTCCGTGCTATCGACGGCCCACTTGCCGACATCCACGACAAGAGCCTCCGCTCGCTTGCCTATGAGCCGCCGATCGAATCGCTCCCCGTGGTTTGGATGGCCATTCGTGCCAGCCTGCGGCGCGTGCTCGAAACCGTCTCGCGCGCCGATCGCGTCGAGAACGATCTGCCCATCAGCGCGCGCGAGCTGGCCGCCGAATACGGCCACGCCACCGCCCTTCGCGAAGCAACCTGAACCCCAACACCGAGGTGCACATGCCCACCATTGATCCATCAGTCGTGTCTGCTGCCGTGGCAGCCGTTGAGCGTGCAGCTCTCGCCACCACCGCAGCCCAAGGCCGCCTTGCGGTCGGCGACACGCTGACCAAGGACGACGCCAGCCCCGTCACCGTTGCCGACTTTGCTGCCCAGGCGGGGGTGTGTCGCACACTCGCCGATCTGCGCGGTGACGTCGCCGTGGTTGGTGAGGAACACCCCGACGATCTCGCCGACCAGCCGGCGTTGCTCGCTGGCGTGGGAGAACTGGCCCGACTCGGGCTCGGTGTCGACTCCTTCGATGCGGCAGCCGTAGTTGACGCGGTCGGCATTGGCGCCGCCCCCGCCACGCCGGGTGGAACGTACTGGACGCTCGACCCGATCGACGGCACCAAGGGGTTCGTGCGCGGTGACCAGTATGCGATCGCCCTTGCACTGATCGAGGACGGTGAGGTGGTGCTCGGTGTGCTCGGGTGCCCGAATCTGCCGAATCCCGACGGCTCGACCGGCGCGATCCTTGTCGGCGTCGACGGTGCCGCAACGATCCAGGCGATCGGTGCGGGTGCTGACGGCGTCGCGAAAACGCCGATCCGTGTCGATGACCCAGCAACCGTCGCGGCGTCGCGATTCTGTGAGTCGGTCGAATCCGGCCACTCCGACCAAGGTCAGTCCGCAGAGATCGCCGGTCTGCTCGGCATCGCGACGGAGCCGTACCGCATCGACAGTCAGTGCAAGTACGCCGCCGTCGCTCGTGGCGACGCATCGATCTATCTGCGTCTGCCGACGCGCGCCGACTACGAAGAGAAGATCTGGGACCACGCGGCAGGCAAGTTCGTCGTGGAGTGCGCCGGGGGAGTGGTGACCGACGTGCACGGCCAGCCGCTCGACTTCAGTCGCGGCGGCCGCCTTCGCGCCGGAGGCGGCGTGATTGCAACGAGTGGCCGGTTCCACGCCGACGTCGTCGCAGCTGTGAGCACCGTCCTCAGCTCCTGATGTAGAACTTTGGGTCTGACCCCAAGTTCTACATCTGGTTGTCAGTTGCCGGTGCCGACAGTCTGGATTTCGTTGATGTCGAACGGGAACGAGTAGCTGCGGTCGAAGGTGCCGAGTACTCCGGTACGGCCGTCGCTGACCCGCCAGGTGAGGTCGTAGCTGATGGTGTAGGTGACGGTGTGCGGACTGGCCTCGGGTGTGGGCTGCAGGTAGGTGTGCCCGCACGGTCCCTGTTCGGGGTTGTTCGTACCTTCTTCGTACGCGACGCCGAATTCGTCGCAAGCGAAGGGCGCGGTCCCGTCGCCGGGATCGACGCTGAAGCCAGCGAAGCGTCCCGTGACTTCGGCCCATACTCCGGCAGCTGCGGCGCGAGCGGTGGTGACGCCGGGGTCGTCGATGCTGATCCACAGTCCGAGGTTGACGACGGAGCCGACGTCAGGCGCGGGGCTTTGGACAGGGACGGGAAGGGGGAGTTGGGCTCGTGCCCGGTTGGCTGCGTCGTCGATGAACTCGGTGGGATCGACCGCTTCGATGACCCACCGGACTTCGAGGGGGCGGCCGGGGCAGCTGACGGTCCATCCGAGTCGGTCTTGGCCGTCGACGGCCTGTTGGCCTCCGCCGGGGAGTGGGCTGCCGCCCGCTGCGGAGTCGCCACGTAACGGCACCCACTGGCATGCTGGCCCGACCGTGGGAGGCGACGACGTGACGCCACTGCCACCGGGAGAGCCCGGCACCGCGATCCCTACGTTGATGACACCGTCGCCGCTCGTTCCCGCGTCAACGACAGGAACACGGTCGTTGCCGCCTGTGTTGTTCGGAATTGTTGGAGGAAGGGCCGTGGGCGTCGGCGTCGAACTGGGTGTGGACAGAAGTGGCGGGAGATGTTGAGCGGCTGCGGCGGGGGAGACGGCCAGTGGGGCGGTCGCTGCGATCGCAATCGCTGCAGCTGATCGCCGAGCATGTCTCATGTGGCGGTTGAACATCGCTCGGTTTCGTCCTTAGCGACCTCGGGAGGACCGCCAGTTGCGGACTTCCACTGCCCGTCCTCGAGAATCAACTCGACAACGAAGATCGTCGTCTGAGGATCATCTCGAACTAGAACGTCGGAGCCGTCGGGTGCGGTCCCGCGCTCATATAGACGGTCGCTGTAGAACTCGCACACGGTGAGGAAGACCTCGTCTTTAGCATCTGTGCTGAACTCGATGTCGCCATAGGTTTGGGCGAATCCTGGGCTATCGACGTTCTCCTTGGCGATGAAGTTCCCGTCTTCTGTGAGCCTGATGATCTCGAGGACGCCTTCGAGGTTGTTCTTCGCGAAGTGGACGCGAGCAAGCACCTCGTTGTTGGGATTGTCCGGATCGCGGACAACTTCGATGCCGACTTCCCAGGCTTCGAAG
>JBGCFW010000165.1:0-3520 GCA_045107155.1 Ilumatobacter sp.
GTCGTATTCGATGCGGTCACCCGTGTGTCGGGGCGAGAAATCACGGAAGAACCCGCGGTCGTTGCGGTCGCCGAGAATGCCGATGTAGCCCATCTCGTACGGATCGACGATGACGTTCCAGTCGCCGTCGAGTGAGCGCGAGGTCCGCTGGAGGACGTTCGAGAGGATCGAGATGCCGGTGTTCACCTGTCGATCGTGGCACGCGCAGAAGGCCACACGCGACCTGGGTCGGGTGTGGCCTTCGAGACGGTGAGCGGCGCTCGGCGAACCGCGGAATACCGCGCTGAGCGCGGCGGTTCAGCGGTTCGACATGTCCACGTAGTCGCGCTCGTCGGAGCCGGTGTACCACTGACGCGGACGGCTGATCTTCTGACCCTCGGTCAGGAGTTCTTCCCAGTGCGCCAACCAGCCGGACATCCGCGGGATCGCGAACAGCACCGTGAACATCTCGGTCGGGAACTTCAGTGCCTGGTAGATCAGACCCGAGTAGAAGTCGACGTTCGGGTACAGCTTCCGCTCGACGAAGTACGGATCGGAGAGTGCGACCTCTTCGAGCTTCAGCGCGATGTCGAGCAGCGGGCTCTTGCCCGTCACCTCGAAGACGTCGTACGCGGCCTTCTTGATGATCGTGGCGCGGGGGTCGTAGTTCTTGTACACGCGGTGTCCGAAGCCCATCAGGCGGCCTTCGCCCTTCTTCACCGACTCGACGAACGCCGGGACGTTCTCGATCGAGCCGATGTCGGTGAGCATCCGGATCACGGCTTCGTTCGCTCCACCGTGGCGCGGTCCGTACAACGCCGCTGCTGCGCCCGCTGCGGCGGAGTACGGGTCGGCATGGCTCGAGCCGATGACGCGCATCGCGGTCGTCCCGCAGTTCTGCTCGTGGTCGGCGTGAAGGATGAAGAGGATGTCCATCGCACGCTCGAGCGCCGGATCGACCTCGTAGTCGCCGATCTTCCACATCATGTTGAGGAAGTTCGCCGGGTACGACAGAGCGTTGTCAGGCGAGTTGACCGGGAGACCTACTGAGAAGCGATACATCATCGCGGCGATGGTCGGCGCCTTGGCGATGAGGCGGCGGATCTGATGGCGGCGTGCCGTCGGGTCCTCGATGTCCTTGGCGCCGTCGTAGAAGGTGCCCAGTGCAGCGACCGCTGAGCAGAACATGCCCATCGGGTGCGCGTCGTAGTGGAAGCCGTCGACGAATCGCTTGCGCATGTTCTCGTGGATGAACGTGTGGTGTGTGACGTCGTCTTTCCACTTCGCCATCTGCTCGGTGTTCGGCAGTTCGCCGTTGATGAGCAGGTACGCGACCTCGAGGTAGGTCGACTTCTCAGCCAACTGCTCGATCGGGTAGCCGCGGTAGCGGAGGATTCCGTTGGTGCCGTCGAGATAGGTGATCGCCGACTGGGTGGCGGCCGTCGAGAGGTACGCCGGGTCATACATGTACAGGCTCGGATCGAGCTCGCGCAGTGCGCCTGACGAGAAAACACCACCCTCGATGGGGACCGTGACGGTCTTTCCGGTGCGGTCGTCGGTGATGGTGATGGTGTCGGGCACGTTGCTTCCTCTGCGGCTCCGGGGGTGGGTCGTGTACGACGAAGGATCTGCTTCGCTCGCACCGGGCACGATAACGCTTCACCCGAGCGCGCGCCGCAGCCAGTGCCGCCCTCGCAAGGCGTGTGCGTGCAACAGTGCACTGGTGAAGAGGTGGATCGCCGTACTCGCCGCCGTACTCGCCGTCGTGATGACCGTCGCATGTTCGGGCTCGGATGCCGGCGGTCGGGAGCCCGTCGACGAGGTGACGAGCGCCACCGAGCCGCCTGGATCGATCACCTCTCAGGAGGCACAGACCACCATCGACACCACACTGGTCACCGGTCCGGAAGACACCGAGCTGCCGGCGCCGGAGCGGGTGGTCGATGACCCGGACGACGAGGCCCTGCCGCCGTTGACGGATGCCGCGCCGTCGGAGGTCGGAGTCCCGACATCTGATGTGGCGATGATCTACGCCGGCACCGGCAGGGCAGGGGAGCCGTGGGCGCCCGTCGGTTGGTGGGACGGTGGGAGCTGGCAGCAACTCGACGACCTCGCCGACCCGATCGCGCCGGCCCCGCAGATCCCGACGGTGTCGCTTACGGGGCTGGATCTGCCCGAGGGCCGTGATCCGGTGATCGAGGGCCTCGAGCTGGGCCCGAGCGAGCCGTATTGCGTGAACGACGAGCTGGGACCCGTGATCGACTTCACCCCCGACGTGCCCGATACGCCGACGTCGTTGGGGTACGACGTGGTGGCCGTGACTGCCGATTGGCCACTCCAACCGCGGCCGGTCCGTCGCGGCGGCCTCGATGACGAGCAGCTCGCCGGGGCGGCGCTTGACCTCCTGCCAGGCCTCGCGGAGGCCACTGATGGTCAGCTCGCGCAGGTTGTCGTGGTCGACCTCGACGGTGACGGACTCGACGAGACGCTTGTCTCCGTCGAACGACAGACCGACCCGCAGGGCGCACCCGGCGACTTCGCGGTGATCATGGTCCGGACGTCAACGCCTGACGGCGGCGCCGATGACGCGGCCCTCGTCGCTGTCGAGGTGGTCGATCCCGCCACCCTCGAGATCCCGTTTCCCACAGCGCAGCGTCACACGATCGCTGCGATCGCCGACCTCAACGGTGATGGGGTGATGGAAGTCGTCGTGCGGAATCGATTCTTCGAGTCAGCGGGTGTCGAGGTGTTCGGATACGTCGATGGGGTGATCGAACCGCTCGGGCTGACGGGCGGATGCGGCGTCTGATCGCCGCAGAGCCGTTTGCCGCCGCGATCAGAACGGGGAGTTGCCGTGTTTTCGCTCGATGAGCAGCTCGCGCTTGTCGGCGAGCATCTCGAGCGCTGCCGCGATTTCCGACCGTGTGTCGGCTGGATCGATCACGGCGTCGATGAAGCCTCGCTCGGCGGCGACATAGGGGTTCAACAGGCGCTCGGCGTAGTCGGCCTCGAACTGCGCCTTCTCCTCGGGCGATGCGCGCCGGGCGAGGATCGCTGCGGCCTGGCCGGCGCCCATCACGGCGATCTCGGCCCATGGCCACGCGAGGCACAGGTCGTTCCCCATTGTCTTGGAGTCCATGACGATGTACGCCCCGCCGTAGCTCTTTCGCAGAATCACGCAGATGCGCGGCACGGTCGCTCGGGCGTAAGCGAACACCAGCTGCGCGCCATGGCGGATCATGCCGCGCCACTCGAGGTCCTTTCCGGGATAGAAGCCCGGTGTGTCGACCAACGTGATGATCGGCAGGTTGAACGCGTCGCAGAACGCAATGAAGCGGGCGGCCTTCTGGGAGGCCGGGATGTCCAAGGTGCCGGCGAGCACCATCGGCTGATTGGCGAGTACGCCCACCGGTCGGCCGTCAATCGTCGCGAGCGCCGTCACCGCATTGGCAGCCCAGCGATCGCGGAGTTCCAGCAGCGAACCGTCGTCGACGATCGCAGCGGCGACGGCGCGAACGTCGTAGCTGCCGGTCGACGACTC
>JBGCFW010000166.1:0-5909 GCA_045107155.1 Ilumatobacter sp.
CGGCTCCGCAGCGTTGCTCTCGTCGGCGAGTTCGTTGATGATGCGCGCGCCGAGATCAGAGATGGTGGCGTCGACGACGCCGTTACCGGGAACCATCTCGTCGGCGATGAGGGTCGCGGTGGTGACGCTGCCGCTGGCGACCGTCAAGCTCGGGATGCTGATGCTGGCGCTGACGCTCACGTCGCCGCTCTGGACATCGACGAGGGTCGCAGCAGGGTCGGCGGGGAGCTCGCTCGTGAGACTGTCGATCGAGACATCGCCGTCGATCACGATCGGAGTGTTCGTATCGATGTCGATACACACGTCGTCGAACGAGTCGGGCAGGCCTGGCGACGGCAGCTCCTCTTCGCTGCTCGTCAGCCAGTTGAGTGGGTTCTCCCACGCATCGTCGATGGCTCCGGTCCACGCGACATCGCAGTCGTCGGAGGGGATCACGATGATCAGCGAGCCGAGGTTCGTCTCGTCTTCTTCGACACCGATCGCGACCACCTGGAACGTGACGCTGTCGCCCGGTTCGCTGTCGGAGAGGTCCGCGATGATCGTCGTGTCGGTTGGTTCGCCGATCTCGATGTCGTCTTGCAGCACTCGGTAGCGGTCGGTGTCGGCCAGCACCGGCCAGCCGAGCTGAAGCTGCGACCCGAGCTCGACGTCGACGAACAGACCGAGCGCGGCCACGTTGGTGACGCCAGGCCCGCCGGCGCCGCCGGTACGACGTACGAACACTCCGCCGCTCTTCTGTTCGATCGTGGTGTCGGCGACGTTGCCGCTGATGTCGAGGTCGAGAGTTCCGCTGGCGGAGCCCCAGCTGACTGCTGCGACATCGGTGTCGGCGGGAATCACACCGTTGATTCGAGCGACGAGCGCTCCGTCGAGCGCGGCCGCGTCACGAATCGCCAGCCGGCCCGTCACGTCGGAACCCGTCAGGCTGGTGTCGATGAACGAGCCAGGCCCGAGCACGAGCCCGCCATCGATCGCCAGCCTCGCATCGGCCCCCACTTCAGGGTCGCTGCCGAGGCGGATCGTGCCACCCGTCGTGACGTCCCCGACGATGCGGTTTGCCGTGCCGAACACGTCGATGTCGCCGTCGAAGGAGTTCGGCCCGGTGGTGACGATGGAGGGCGCAGTGATCGTGGCTCCTGACAACACGAGGAAACTCGTGTAGTCGAGCTCGCCCTCCACGGTGAACGTCGCGCCGTTGTTCATCGACAGCGACCGGATCTGGAGGTCGTTGCGCACGACGATGTCCGCAGCTTCGTCGACGGTCATGTCGTTGATCGATGCAATACCGGTGAGGTCGTTCGCCGCCTCGCCGTTCACGAGGAGCTTCGACGCGCTGCCTCGGTAGTTGACGTTGCCGAGCTGGCTGACTGGTTGGGTGAGGGTCAGCGTGCCGCCGACCACGATCTGGGGTGGGAACGTCTCGTCGGCGAAGGCCTGATGATCGGAGACGGTCATCTCGGCGCCCTCGTCCACCCGGATCGTGCTCGACATTGACACATCGACCTGAGCGACACCCGATTCCACGACGACGAACGAGGACCCGATGGTCGGCCCCTCAGCGACGGGGACGATGCTCGATGTGCCGTTCATCTTCACGAGGTCACCGAAGCGACCGAGCTGGATCGGTCCGTCCAGGGTCAGCGCAGCGTCGTTCAGCGCAGCACCGATCACCACACTGTTCTGGCGAGGGCTGACATCGAATGTCACCTCGTCGCCGTCGACCGAGCTGACGACCGGCGAACCAGGGCCGAACTGGACCCCGTCGGGTGCTTCCACGAAGCCGGTCAGGGCCAACTCACCATCGGTCACGGTCAACCGTCGGAAATCGGTGGTGCCCGCCGAGGCGAAGGTACCGCCGCTGACCAAGAGGTCGACCTGGGCGAACCGTTCGGTCACGGTGAAGTCGCCGCCGCTGATCTCGAGCAGATGCGGGAGCGCCTTCTCGTCGCTCAACACGGTGGTCGCTACAGCGACGCTGGTACCGGGAGCAACCGAAGCGACCGGGGTGTTCTGGCGGCTGTCGAGACAGACATGGTCGCCGTCTCGGGGAACCCCAGGAGTTCCGTCGATGGGAGCCCAGTTGTCCTCTTCTTCGAAGAGACTGTCCGCCGCGCCCGTCCAGGAGAAATCGCAGCCTCGGGTCGGTGAGGGAACGACCACACTGGTGATACCGACGCTCGAATCAGGGAGGCCGCCGCCGACCACGCGGACTTCGTATTCGTAGCTGCTGTCGCCACCCACGTTGTCGACAAAAGGCGCGGTTCCGTCGGACTCACCGATCACGTCGCCGTCACGGAGCACCTCGAAGGTGCCGATGCCCAACACGTCATCCCAGTCCACGGTCACCGTGGCGCTTGCTTCGACGAGCGCGACCGACGTGATCACGACCGGTGAGCCGGCTGGTCCGGTGGCAGGACCGACGGCGAGGAGCGGCCCCGCAAGCTGCTGTGCTGCGAACCGAGTCGTGGTCGGGTCGCTCCCATCACCGGTCGCCCGAGCAGGATCGGGGGCGAAGAGCGCATCGAGCTCGGCCTGAAGTTCACGTAGAGAGTCGGCTGCGTCGTCGTCGACAGCCGTGGTGGTCATCGGCAAACCGGTCGCGCCGATCGCGAGCACCATCGCCAGCCCGACGTCAAGCAGGCGTGTCCCCGCGTATCTGCGCATTTCGCTCTCCCGTCCCCTGCCCGCGGGCCACCCGCTCGCGTCGCCTCAGCATCATGGACGCTGCGTGCGAGCCGGGCGTTAGCCAGCCGGTCGGACATCGGACGGACGACCGAGGCACCGGTCGTCGCGTGCGCCCTGTGTGCGAAGACGCATGCGCGGAGTGGTCAATCGCCGGAGATCGTGAGGCGTTCGAGCATCCGAACGGTCTCGACTTCGGGCTCGACGCCGTCGGAGCGAAGCGTGTTCGACAGGTCACGAAGCGTCGCGACCGCGCCAGCGCGGTCACCGGTTGCGAGCTGGCAGCCCGCGAGCAGGCGCTCGACCCGGTCGTGTCGTTCGCCGAAGTCACGCGCGTGCAACGCCCACCGGATGGCCTCTTCCGGTTCGCCGCTGGCAAGGGTGAGCTCGCCGAGCCGGAGATAGGTGTGAATGGCATCGAATCGCGCACGGTCGCGCGGCCCGACCAGCCAGTCCGCCTCCTGGCCAGCCAGGAAAGTGCCGTGGTACAGCCGCGCCGCCTGCTCGTACGACGCGATCGCCGAACGGGGAGCACGCCGCCGAGCGTGGGACATACCATTTCGCACGGCGAGGCGAAACTCATCGAGATCGGTGACGACCTCCGGGTGGAGTCCGATGGTCTCACCCTGCTGGGTGACGTAGATCGGTGGCTCGTCGGGGGCACGATCAGGCTCGAGGGCCCGATTGAGGTAGGTGAGGGTCACGCGCAGATTGTTCGAAGCTGCTTTGGCATCGAGTTCGGGCCAGAGGAGTTCCGCCGCCTCCGACCGGACGACCGATCGACGGTCGGCGAGCAGCCCGAGCAACTGCTGCACACGGCCGCGACGTGCAAGGTCGGGATGATCGACGACGACGCCGTCGCGCTCGACCATCAACGGACCGAGCGTCAAGACGCGCAACGCCCTGTCAGGCACTCGGGGCCGCTGCGACAACAGCGCGGTCGCCGACGTCGCCGCGAGCCCCTCGCCATGCGAGCAACGGCGCAGCCATCGATCGGCGTGCGGAATCTTCGAAAGGACCTCCGATGCCGAGGCACCGCCCGCGACCGCCGCCACGGCCGCCAGCTCAGCGAGCAGCGGAGGCGGCACCTGGACACGCAGCAGATCGGGCTCGTCCCATGGAAGAGCCAGCACCGGCGCAGCGTCACCGCGCTCGCGAGCCGCAACGAGCGCCCGACCGGCATCGCACGCGACCGTTGCGGGCCGGCCGAAGTCGCATGCATCGAGTCGCTCTCGTCGGCTCGGATAGAAGAGATAGATCAGCGGCAGGACCGTCAGATGCGCTGCGGTCGGCCAGCGACCGAGGTCGACACGCCCGAACGACGCGTCGAGCAGTTCCCGGGCGGCATCCTCGCCCTCGACCGCCACCGCAAGGACCGCTGCGGCGGTGTCGACGTTGATCGCGAACGATGGGGCGCACCCCTTGTTGGTCACGGCACGCGCTGCCTCGACATAACCCCGAGCGCTGTCGTGGTCTCCCGCATGCACCGAGATCAGCGCACCGGTCGTGTGGAGCACGACCGATGTCTGCGCGAGTTGCGCGCGGCCGAAGCCCTCACTGATGTCATCGAACATCGGCGCGGCAACCTCCGGGCTCACCCTCCCGCTGAGGTACAACGCGTACCCCACGTACTCGTCGACACCCGGGGCGAGCGTACTCGCATCGCGGGAGCCGAACTCGTCGACGACCTCGTCGAATCGGCCGAGGAGACACATCAGCCCAGCACGAAAGACCTGCTCGGATTGAGGGTCGGCGATGTCTGGGAGATCGATGATCTCGGACCACGCCCGCTTGCTGTCGCCGTCACGCAAGCGTTGACTTGCCCGAGCGAATCGCAGCACCTGCGCGGCGTACGGCACGCGCGACGCGAGCTCACTCAGCCGATCGATGCGATCGCTCGCGACCGGAAGCAGCTCGAGCAGTGTTTGCTGGTGGCACCGATAGATCGCGGCGGCCTCGACCTCGTCGTCGCCCCGTCGGCGAGCACCATCGGCCACCGCCCCGAACTCGGCGGCCTGGGAGTCGGCCCCGCCGTACACCTCGTCCTCCCCCGACCGGAGCTCCGCGCGCAAGAAGCGAGCGAGTGGCCCGTCAGGATCGACTCGGTCGATCGCGTGCGAGACCCGCTTGATCTGTTCGTAGGTGCGGCGGAGGGTGGCAGTCATGATGAACGAGCGCGCGACCTCGGCTGCCTGCTCCGCGTCCCCGGCTTCGGTGTACAGCATCACCGCGAGGGAGCGATCCCCGGTGCGCGCCGCCGCCACCGCCGTCACCGCGGCGAGTTCTCGGCGTTGCGATGCAGACAACGGTTCGAGCAACGCCGACCGCAACAGATCATGCATGTTGAAGCGGCCGGTGGCATCGCGGTCGATCAGTGTGAAACCGTCGAGCTCCAGGACAGCACCCGCGGCGCCGATCACCTCGCCGGCGAAGGCGTCGTCGAAGTCACCCACGAGGGCAAGTCGACGGAGCGCGTCCAGCTCGGGGAGCGCGAACGAGGCCAACACCTCGTCCCACAGGAACTCGGCCCCTGCGCCCGCACCGAAGCGAATCGTCAGGTCGGCCAATGCAGCCACGCGAGGAAGCTCGGCCAGTTCGTGTCGGTACCGAGCCGGAGTGCCGACGCCGCGGAGACCAACCAGCGCCGCGAGTTCGTCTTCGTCGAAGGCGAGGTCGTCGGCCTCCAACTCGAGCGTCTCGAACTGCGCTCGCAGCCGCGCGAGCGGCAGCGTCACGCGTTCTCGTGACGCCACGACGAGGTGGCCGTTGCCCGGCAGCGCCCGGACGAGCTCTGCGAGAACATCGAGCGCAGCAGGCGATTGCACGACGTGGACATCGTCGAGGATGATCGCCACGTCATCCGGTGCGGCCGACCAGACGGCGTCGACGATCCCGTCCACGCTCGATGAACCTCCGAGCGCCGCTCCGATCGCTTCGAGGATCAACTCGGGGTCGTCGTCACGCCGATCGAGCGCCACCCACACGTCGCGCCCCCACGGGTCGATTCGGTTCGCCTCCATGGCGAGTGCGAGCAACGTGGTCTTTCCAGAGCCTGCGTGCGCAACGAGCGTCACGAGGCGCCGGGTGAAGCGCGTCGCGAGCTGGGAGACGAGCCGTTCTCGTGCGACCCACCGCTCAGACGGGACCATCGGAGGCGAGCGCCGTATTGCACCTCCCGTCCCGACCGACATCTCGGCGAACTCTACGCACCAGCACCGAGCACCACC
>JBGCFW010000167.1:0-6848 GCA_045107155.1 Ilumatobacter sp.
TGTGCGGCAAGCGTCGGCGCCCGAAAAGTGCCGACTCGTTCGCAGTGCGCGATCGGCGTCACGCCATGTGTGTTGCGAATCGCCGTGACCTCCTCGCGGATCTCCTGGAGGTGAATGTGAACACCATGGCCTCCGTCGACGGCGAGTGCGGACGACTGCTCGAACAGGTCGTCGGTCTGTGCCCCGACAGCTGCGATCCCCACTCGAAATCGACTCAACCTGCTGGCCTCGGCCGCTTCGCGCAGGGCGTCGTGTTCCGCGAGCACGTGTTCGATCGAGGCCGGTCCGAGATCGCTTGCCCCGAACGACACGACACCGCGCAGACCGAGCTCATCGAGCCCCCGAACGACACCGGGCGTCACCACACCCGCGACGGGGGCGCACACGAACATGTCGTTGGCAGTCGTATACCGCTGTGCAGCATCTGGAGACCGGCGAGCTGAGTCCCGACGTAGGCCATCTCGGCGTCGAGCACCGGGTTGATCGCATGGATGACCGCTTGGATCCACTCCCACAGCGTGTACTGCTCGGCGATGCCGGCCACGAGCGCTTCGGAGAAGTGTCCGTGGGTGTTGACGAACCCAGGCGTGACAATGTCGTACGGCCCACCCGTGACGACGTCGTGCGGGTAACGACGCGAGAGATCCGTCCAGGAGCCGATCGCGTCGATCGTCGTGCCACTGATCCGCACGGCCGCATCGGTGAGATCCGCGGGGTCGGCGGCAGTGAGCACATGTGCGCCGCGAACGAGGATTCCAGTGTCCGCATCGGCTGCTTAATCCGTCACGCTTCGGAACGTACCTCGGCGCTGGCAACGGTGGCCGCACCAGGGTCGGAGAGCTGTGGCAGGGCGAAGTCGAAGTCGAGCGCCTGACGAAGGTGACGCCATCGGAGGTCACGCCCGTCTGAGGTCCCCCGTTTCACCCGGGTTGAAAGATCCGATCGCGCAGAACGCCATGCATCGCGGGCGATGCGGGTCCGCTCCCGAGCACGGGTGGATGCCCGGGTCGAAACACGAGCACCCACCCCTGTCGGAGCGGAGAGGGTGGGATTTGAACCCACGGACCCCGGAGGGTCAATGCCTTAGCAGGGCATCCCATTCGGCCGCTCTGGCACCTCTCCAATCGAACCTCGCGGTCCGAGCGGGCGAGTGTACCGGCGCCCAGCGCTGCGCGCGTCCGCCGGTACGGTCGGTTCCGATGGCGAGCACTGCGGTCACCGAGCCACCCGGGTCCCTCACCGACGACGATCAGGCGAAGCGCCGATCGTTGCGTCGAATGCAGCGAGTCGCGACCTCCCTGTTCCTGGCTGCGGCCGTCGTGTTCGTGATCGCCAAGGCGAACGAGGACTCCGCGACGTGGATCGGTTACGTGCGCGCCACCGCCGAGGCCGCGATGGTCGGGGCCATCGCCGACTGGTTCGCGGTGACCGCGCTGTTCCGGCACCCGCTCAGGATCCCCATTCCCCACACGGCGATCATCCCGAAGCGCAAAGACGAGATCGGCCGCAGCCTCGGTCGATTCGTCGAGTCGAACTTTCTGACGACCGAGGTGATCGACCAGCGGTTGAGAAGCGCTGCGATCGGTCAGCGGCTCGGCGCTTGGCTCGCCGACGGGCGCAACGCCGCTCGAGTCGCCGCCGGCAGTGTCGACGTGGCGCGCGGGGCGCTCGACGTGCTCGACGACGACGAGATCCAACAGGCACTCGGCGGGCTCGTGCGCCGACGCATCGACGACACACCGGTCGCGCCGCTGGTCGGTCGGGCGGTCGACGTCAGCATCGACGGCGGCCACCACCAACGTCTGCTCGACGCAGTGCTCGTCGGGCTGTCGCGTTTCATGGTCGATCAGCGCGAGACGTTCCGCCAACGCCTCTACGCCGAATCACCCTGGTGGGTCCCCGAAGGTGTCGATGACCGGGTGTACGACAAGATCCACGAGGTCGTGAACCGGTTCCTGCTCGACGTTCGAGCCGACCCCCACCACGAGGTTCGCCGAGGCGTCGACGAGCAGGTGACCGAACTGGCACGTCGACTTCGAGAAGATCCCGACCTGAGAGCTCGCGGCGAGCAGTGGAAGGCCGAACTCGTGGATCACCCGGAAGTGCGCACCTGGATCGACTCGCTGTGGTCCGAAGCGAAGCAGACCCTGCTCGACGCGGCCGACGACCCGAACGGCGAACTCCGCGAACGCCTCACCGCCGGCATCGTCGACCTGGGCCGCCGACTCGAGTCCGATGTCGAGCTGCAGCGCAAGCTCGAAGACTGGGCAGCACGTGCGCTCGCACACCTCGTCGAGAACCACGGCAGTGAAGTCGGCGACGTGATCGAATCGACCGTGGCTCGATGGGACGGCGAGTCGACGGCCGAGAAGCTCGAACTCCAGGTGGGCCGCGACCTTCAGTTCATCCGCATCAACGGCACGCTCGTCGGCGGGCTCGCCGGGTTCGTGATCCACGCGTTCGGCCAGCTGCTCTGACACCGACCGCCTGCGGCCAGCGACCGTTATCGTGGCCGACGGAACGGTGGCAGAGTGGACGAATGCACCCGCCTTGAAAGCGGACGACCTTCACGGGTCCGGGGGTTCGAATCCCCCCCGTTCCGCAGCGAGAAGCCTCAACGCTCTCAGATCGAACCCGAGCCCGCAAGGGTTCGGGTTCGATCGTTCTCGGACGCGGCGCCGATCGCGGCAACGATCATCGAGTGGCTCGACCGTCGGACGAACGCCCGATGAGTCGATGTTGCGCCCGGTACGCCGCCGGTGACGTCCCGACGACCCGCTTGAAGTGACGGGCGAACGCGCTCTGGTCGTAGTACCCCGACATCGCCGCCACCTCGGCCACCGCAGTGTCGGTGGAGGTCAGCAGCCGCAGACCCTCCTCGATCCGGAACCTCATCACGAGCTGCTTCGGCGTGAGGCCCAGGACGCGACGCGACGTGCGCTCGAGCCGAGCGACGCTCATGTCCGCCGCTGCGGCCAGGTCAGCGACTTCGAGGCGCTCGGTGAACCGTGTCCGGGCGACGTCGACAGCGGCGGCCAACGCGCCGTGCGGGCCCTCGGCGTCGACCGAGGTTCGCTGATCGACCGAGACACACACCACGCCCGTCGCGGTGCCGAAGGCATCGGTCAGTCGTGACTTCGACGTGAGGAACCATCCAATGCTGCGATCGCTCCGGGTGATCAGCTCGAGTTCGTTGGTGAGCATTCTCCCGGTCTCGAGCACCACACGATCCTGATCGTCATAGCGCTCCGCCAACTCCTGCGGGAAGAGATCGCGAGCGGTCTTGCCGATCACGTCACCCGGACCCGACACACCAGCCCGCTCCGCGAACGCACGATTCGCGGACAGGTACCGGCCGTCCGCCGACTTGATGCTGAACAACACGTTCGGCGTGGTCGCGAGCACATCGGTGACCGCCTCCAACGACCGATCGAGCATGTGATCATCCTGCCAGCGCACGAGACGCCCAGGCGCATGCAGGGACCAGCCGACAGTCGGTCGGGATCGCGGCCCGGGGTGTCGATTCCGTACAAGACCCGCCGGCACGACGGCGGGTTCGATGGAGACATGTCCGCTCCCGACACGATCTCGGCCCCATCGAGCGTCGACGACGAGGTGCTCATCGAGCGCTCGACCGACCTCGCGTACGACCTCCTTCGGCGCAGCCAAGCCGACGAGACCGCCCGGGAGCGTCGACGCCGCGACCGCCTCGGACGTCTTCTCGCCGACCCGGACGGGCGAGATCTGCTCTTCGCCATGACCGATCAAGTCCTGCGCATCGACGACCCGGCGCTCGCGGCACGACGGTTCGCCGACGTCGTGCACCGACACCGGACCACCGCAATGGGCCCCGTCGACACGGCACTGCTCCGACTCGGCGCCATCGTCGCGCCACGCACACCGAAGCTCGTGATGCCCCTCGTCGTGCGTCGCATCAGAGCCGAGACCCGCGGTGTCGTGATTCCTGCCGACGACCCCGCGTTCGCCCGCCACGTCGAGCGCCGCTCGGGCGAAGGCGTGCGGATCAACGTCAACCCGCTCGGCGAGGCAATCCTGTCCGACACCGAAGCGGAAGAACGCATGGCGACCGTCATCGCCCGCATCGAACGCGGCGATGTCGACCACGTCTCGGTGAAGGTGTCGGCGATCGTCGCGAACCTCGACGTGCTCGCGTTCGACGACTCGGTCGAACGGATCTGCGAACGACTGCGCACGCTGTACCGCACCGCCGAGTCGACGCACCGTCGCACCTTCGTGAACCTCGACATGGAGGAATACCGCGACCTGGAGCTGACGCTCACGTCCTTCATGTCGGTGCTCGGCGACGACGAGTTCGCCTCAATCGACGCCGGCATCGTGCTCCAGGCCTACCTCCCCGACTCCCACGACGCCCTCGAACGACTCGGCGCATGGGCTACAGACCGCCACACCCGAGCAGGCGGCACGGTGAAGGTCCGACTGGTGAAGGGCGCCAACCTCGCCATGGAGCACGTCGAGGCCGAACTCCACGGATGGACCGCTGCGCCGTATCCCACGAAGGCCGACGTCGACGCCAGCTACAAAGCAATCCTCGACTCGGCGCTGCGACCCGACTGGGCCGGCGCACTCCGGGTCGGACTCGCAAGCCACAACCTGTTCGACGTCGCCTGGGCGATCACGCTCGCCGACGCACACGATCTCCGGGATCGCATCGAGTTCGAAATGCTCGAGGGGATGGCGCCCGCTCAGGCCCGAGCGACGTTCGCGTCGACCGACCAGCTCGTGATGTACGCGCCGGTGGTCGCCGACGACGACGTGGACGCGAGCATCGCGTACCTGTCGCGGCGGCTCGACGAGAACACCCAGCCCGACAACTTCCTGCGGGCACTGTTCACCCTCACCCCCGGCTCCGAGGAGTTCGAGCGCGAATCCGAACGCTTCCGGACCGCAGTCCTCGATCGCCACGCGGTGTCGCGCGCCCGCCGGCGGGCACCCTCGATCGTGCCACCGCCATCGGAGCTCGAGGGATTCGTCGCGGAGCCCGACAGCGATCTCACCGACGCCGCAACTCGCGCGGCATTCGCCTCCGCACTCGTCGACCCACCACAGCTCGACGTGGTGGTGGTCGACAGCGAGACCGCGATCGACGACGTGATCGCCACAGCGACGTCATCGTTCAGCCGGGGTGCCCACGATCCGAGCCAGCGTCGACGCTGGCTCCTCGACGCGGCCGCGCTGATGAGTTCCGAGCGAGCGGCAACCGCCGGGCTGCTCGCCACCACTGCCGCCAAGACGGTGCACGAGGCAGACCCCGAGATCAGCGAGGCGATCGACTTCTGCCGCTACTACCCCACCGAGGGCCGCGAGTTCCTCGTCGACGCCGAACGCTCTGGATGCAGTGTGCGTGGACGCGGTGTCGTGGTGGTCGTGGGACCCTGGAACTTCCCGTACGCGATCCCCACCGGAGGCGTCGCCGGCGCGATCGCGGCGGGCAACAGCGTCGTGTTGAAGCCGGCTCCGGAAGTGGCCGAGATCGGTGCGTGGATCGCCGACCAGTTCTGGCGGGCCGGGGTGCCTCGCGACGTGCTGCAGTTGGTCGTGTGCGAGGACGGACCCGTCGGCAAGCGTCTCGTCACGCACCCCGGGATCGACACCGTCGTACTCACCGGCGCCTACGAGACCGCATCGATGTTCCTCGACTGGCGACCCGACCTCCGCGTCCTCGCAGAGACCAGCGGGAAAGACGCGCTCGTGATCACTCCGTCGGCCGACCTCGACCTCGCGATCTCCGACCTCGTGCGGTCGGCGTTCGCGCACGCCGGTCAGAAGTGCTCTGCCGCGAGCCTCGGGATCGTCGTGGCCGAGGTGTACGACGACCCGAGCTTCCATCGCCGTCTTCGTGATGCGGTCACGTCCCTGCGCATCGGTGCCGCGGCCGACCCGTCGACGATGGTCGGTCCGCTCATCGCACCGCCGACCGGCAAGCTCGACCGGGCACTGACGACGCTGGAGCCCGGCGAGAGCTGGCTCGTCGAGCCACGGTTGCTCGACACACCCGGCACGCCAGCGGGAACCAGTTGGTCGCCGGGCGTCCGAGCCGGCGTTCGCCCCGGGTCGTGGTTCCATCAGAACGAGTGCTTCGGGCCGGTCCTCGGGCTGGTGCGAGCCGACGACCTCGATCACGCGATCGACATTCAGAACGACTCCGACTACGGACTCACCGGTGGTATCCACAGCCTCGACGAGGCAGAAGTGGCGCACTGGCTCGAACGCGTCGAGATCGGCAACGCATACGTCAACCGCCACATCACCGGCGCGATCGTGCGTCGCCAACCTTTCGGCGGGTGGAAGCGGTCGGCGGTCGGCGGAGGGGCGAAGGCCGGCGGTCCGGGCTACGTCTCACAGCTGTCGTCGGTGACGGATGCCGGCCCGGCCCCCGAGACATCTGCCGCGTTCACTCGAGCCTGGCGGGACTTCTTCACCGTCGACCACGACCCGACGGGCCTCGATGCCGAAGCCAACGTGCTTCGGCATCGACCGCTCGGGGGCGTGGTCGCACGCGTCGACGACCCCGACGACGACCGACTCGAGGTGTTGCAGGCAGCATCATCGGCGACCGGGACGCACTTCGAGATGTCCGCTACCCGCGACGAGTCCGACGACGACTTCGTCGAACGCATGGTGCGCCAGCGGCCCGATCGCGTGCGACTCCTCACGGCGATGGACACCGACGCACGGCGAGTGCTCCATGCCGCCGGGGTCGTCGTGACCACCGACGCACCGGTGTCGGCGCCGTTCGTGGAGCTGTCACGCTGGGTACTCGAACAATCGGTGAGTCGAACGTTGCACCGTCACGGCCGACGCCTCAG
>JBGCFW010000168.1:0-3347 GCA_045107155.1 Ilumatobacter sp.
CGACCACATCGATCCTCTCTTCGTCGCTCAGGTCTCGACGCATCGCGACATCGGGCAGCAGGAGGTGATGCTCGATCATGCACACGAGGATCTCGATGTCGTGACGATCGAGGCCGAGCCGCGGCCCGATCTCGCGCATCATCGCCATGCCGACCTCGGTGTGATCCCCCGGGTAGCCCTTGCCGATGTCGTGGAAGAGTGCGCCGAGCACCAAGAGATCAGGACGTGACACCCGATCGGTGAGCCCCGCCGCGTTCGCCGCCGCCTCCCAGAGGTGCCGGTCGACGGTGAATCGGTGGTACGCGTTGCGCTGCGGCTTGGAGCGATTCGGCTCCCACTCCGGCAGGAACCGCGAGATCAGGTCGTGCTGATCGAGCGGTTCGAGCACCTTGATGGCTGGATGCCCTTCCAGGAGCAGCGCGACGAGCCCGTTGAGCGCTCCGATCGGCCAGTCGCCCTCCCACGGCTCGACCTCGTCGCGCAAGCGTGCCAGCGTCGCCCGACCGATTCGGCAATCGGTGCGCGCTGCCGCGACAGCCGCCTGCAAGGCCAGCGTCGGATCCGCCACGGGATCGGCACCTTCGGTGAGTTCGATCTCCCCGTTCCTGAGTACGACACCCGACGAGATCGCACGATCGGCCTGCGGGTCACGCTCGACCGCTCGATTCCACGCCTCGTCACACAGGTACGCGACCGTGCGGCCTGCTGCGGCGACGTCGGCCATCAACGCATCGGCATCAGACCAATCACCTCGCGCCGCAATCGCGTCCTGGTCTTCGAGGCGCATCACCTCGGTAGCTCGATCGGCCGCGAGATGAGTTGCGACACGAGCGCGGAGCAGCGTGTCGTAGCAGTCGTCGAGGTCAGCGAGATCTTGGTCGAGCACGTCGAGACCGCTTGCCACGGCCCACCAGACCGTCTGAACATCGCGCAACCCACCGTGGCCGTCCTTCAGATCAGGCTCGAGGCGGTATGCGACGTCAGCAGAGTCGGCTTGGCGCTCGGTCATCCGCTTTCGCAGCGACCCGAGATACGTCGTGCGGTGCTTCTCCCACGACGCCCGTCCGCGCACGGTGACATCGGCCGCGATCTCTTCGTCGCCGGCGAGGTAGCGGGCCGAGAGCAGCGCCGTGGCCGAGTCGAGATCGCCATCCACCAGATCGAGTTGCTCGTCGACGCGTCGCACCGCATGGCCGAGCTTCACGCCGGCGTCCCACAACGGGTACCAGATCGCACTGGCGATGGGTTCGATCGCTGCGCCGACCTTGCGGGGTTTCGCGTCGTGCACGAGCAGCAGATCGAGGTCGCTGTACGGGGCGAGTTCTCCGCGGCCGTAACCCCCGACGGCCAGCAGGGCGACGCGGTGCTTGCACGGGTGCTCGGCGATCGCACGCTCGAAGAGTTCGATCACCCACTCGTCGGTGACCCGGGCCAGCTCGACACAGTAGGAGCGGCCACGTCGAGCATCGTCGGGTCCTCCCGCTGTGCGGAGATGTTCGCTTCGATCGATCACCTGCACGATGTCCGAGTGTACGCACGCCCTCGTCGTCGACCGTCCGCCGGGTACGGTGGCTCCCATGTCGAGGCACCGCAGGCTTCGGTCCATCGCAGCGGTGGTCGTGACGCTGGCGTCGATCGCGTCAGCGTGCACCGGCGGCAGCGACGAAGACCCGGTCGCAGTGGTGGTCACCACCACCACCGAGCCGCCCGCTCCGCGCGTCGACGACGGGATCTTGCAGATCGGTGCACTCATCCCGGCCGGCGACACCGCCGTGGGCGTCGCCCTGCGCGACTCGGTCGAAGCCGCCGTGCTCGAAGTGAACAACGGCGGCGGCGTGCTCGGTCAGCGCGTTCGACTGCTCGTGCGCGACGAGGGGCCATCGGCCGTCACCGCTGCCGAGGCAGTCGAGGAACTCGTCGCCGAAGACGTCGACGCCATCCTCGGACCGACGTCGTCGAACGTGGCGATCGGAGCGCTCGACGAGATCGTCGACGCAGGCGTCGTCGCCTGCTCGGCCACCGCCGCCGCGATCGCCCTCGACGACTACCCCGACGACGGACTCTTCTTTCGCAGCGTTCCGAGCGAATCGCTCCAGGCCGTCGCCATCGCACGCAAGGCACAAGAGACCGGCGCCACCGCCATCGCGGTGATTCACGTGGACGATGCCTTCGGACGCCCGTACGCCGAGGCGACGCTCGCTGCACTCGACCTCGAGGGCGTCTTCGACGTGACCACGATCCCGATCCCGGTCGGTGACGACGACTTGAGCAACGACCTCGACCTGTTGTCGGTGAACGGCGCGCAGACGGCGATCGTCCTCGGTAGCGGTGCGGACACCGCGCGCGTCCTCGAATCGCTCGCGCAGCGCGGTGGCGCAGGCGTGACCTCGATCATCGTCAACGATGCCGTACGAGATGCGGCGAGCCGACCGGTCGTGGCCGGGCTCCCCGACGAGATCCGCACCCTCATCCTCGGCGTCGCCCCTCAGATCGTCGTCGACGGCGACCCCGACGACGACGAACCACCGGTGCCGTTCGCGCCGCAGGTCACCGACTGCGTGAACCTGATCGCCCTCGCGGCGGTCCAGGCGAATTCAGATGCGCCACAACTCATCGCCGGCCAAATGTCGTCGGTCTCGTCAGGCGGCTCACTCTGTCGGGACTTCGCCGACTGCGCCGACAAGATCGGGCGCGGCCTGCAGATCAACTTCGACGGCGCGACCACGATCACCGAGATCGGTCGGGACGGCGACCCGTCTCGGGCGCGGTTCGATCAGTTCCGCTTCCGCGACGACGGCTCCGACGAAGTCGAGCGCCCATTCCCCATCGGTCGCTGACTCGTCGGCTCCCAACCGGTCAGACGATGTTCTCGATCCAGTCGAGGAACCCGACATAGAAGTCACCGAACTCGCCGTACAACGCCGATCCCTCGTCGAAGCGGAGCGTGTACACCACGTCCTTGACGACCTCGGGGCGCTTCGCGAACAGTGTGACGCCCCACTCGTACTCGTCGAGCCCGGTCGAGCCGGTGATGAGCTGGACCAGTTGGCCGGCGAACGCACGGCCGCTCGTGCCGTGCTCCATCATCATCGACCGGCGCTCTTCGAACGGCGTCGCAAACCAGTTCGCGTGTGCGTCGCGCTTCTTCGACATCGGGTAGAAGCAGAACGCCGGCATGTCCTCCGGCGGCAGGTTCGGGTAGAGCCGGTCCTTCTGCATGTGCTCGGGCAAGCCCTTCGCGTACTCGCTGACCTCCGTGATCGACACATAGCTGTCGACGATGTCGAGCCCCGCCTGCGTGAGCCCGGTCTGGAGTGTGCGCAGCACACGCCAATCGGGCGAGAGCG
>JBGCFW010000169.1:0-8944 GCA_045107155.1 Ilumatobacter sp.
GCGGGTATCTGCTGCCTCGCCTGGAAGGCCGATTCGGTCCACGAGCGTGGCTCGTCAACGGTGTCGCATTCGCTGCCTATCACCTGCACACGCCATGGGTCATTCCGACCGCGCTGCTCGACAGCCTGGCGTTGTCCTACCCCAGCCAGCGCTACCGCAGCGCGTGGCTCGGAATCATCGTCCACAGCGTGCAATCCGTGATCATCATGATCGGCGTCCTGGCTCTCGTGCTCGCGTCGCCCTGACCCACCACGACGCCCCTGGCCGTCGGCGAGTGAGGACTTCCTCGACTCTGCCTTTGGCTCTCTTGCTCTTCAATGTTCACCATACCTAACCTCATGCGGAGTCATCGCGGCCACGTCCACCGATCACGCCGACCCGAGCCGCAACCGGAGGAGCCCACCACATGTCTGACTCGAGGATCACCATCGAGGAGGAACTCGACGCCGTCCTGGCGCAGCTGAACAGCGACTACGCCGACACGGTCCTGTTCGTGGTTCGCCACCTCACCGCTCGACACGCGGGCATCGAACGGTCAACGGTGCTCCGCGGCCACCTCGCCTCCATTGGCCCGTCGAGGATCGGCGCCAGCGCGGCGATTGCCGGCGGAGCCAACGTCGAGATCGGGTGGGACTTCACCTCCGAACCAAACACAGCCGACGACGTTCGGGGGCAGTTGTTCGAACTCCTCGGCGAAGCCCGCGCCGCCGCACCCGACGGCGATCCACTCACGAGCCTCGAGCGCGAACTCGCCGGTCGTGAGACTCCGACACATCTGTCGACCGTCGTCGCCGTCACGGACCTCAACCCCGCGCTCCGCCAGATCACGTTCGGCGGGCTCGACCAGTTCGTCTCACTCGATGGCGACCAGTTCATGTATGTCCTCGCACCTCCGCCGGGTCAGCACGAACTGACCATCGGGATGGACTTCACCTGGTCACGATTCGAGGAGATGCCCGACGCTGAACGACCCGTCGGCGCCTACTACACCGTGCGACGATGGCGCCCCGAGCAGCGCGAGGTCGACATGTGGTTCGCGCTCCATGACCATGCCGGCCCTGCATCCAGCTGGGCCGCCGACGCGGCGGTCGGGTGTCCCGTGGCGTTGTGGGGACCCCGCACGATCTATTCGCCGGCCGCCCATGCCTCACACTTCGTGATCGTCGTCGATGACTCCGGGCTCGGTGCGGCGGCAGCGATCCTCGACCAACTCCTCGCGCGTCCGAACGCGCCGACGGTCACCGTGATCGCCGAGACCACCTCCCCCGCGACCACGATCGAGTTGCCGACGCAAGAGGGCGTCACCATCCGCTGGCTCTTTCGAGCCGACCGTCCTGCCGGCACAGGCACCGAGCTGCTCGCCGCCGTACGCGATCTCGATCTCGACCCGGCCCGAACCGACACATTCGGTGCCGCCGAATCACGTCAGATCACGTCGGTCCGTACACATCTCCGCCAACAGGTCGGGCTTCGGGCCGATCGCGTCTCCATGACCGGCTACTGGCGTCGCGAGGCCGACGCCGCAGAAGTTCGATGACAGCGCACGCGGACGCCGTCTCGACTGACGCTTCGACGAATGCGCGCTTGTTCGCGATCACCGCTCCTTCGAAGAACGAGGTCGCACCGTCTACCATCGTCGCCATGCCTCAACAGTTCTTGAGCCCCGGCTGGTTCGAAGCCGTCCGTGCCATTCGCGACGAGCATGCGCAGGCTCACGGAGCTGCTGGCGACTTCACGACCAACCACACCGTCACTGACGTACCGGGATCCGGCACGGTCGAGTTCCACTTGGATCTCAGCTCCAACACGTTCTACGAGCCCGGCCACATCGCGGGGGCTGACTTGTCGATGACCTTCGACTACGAGACCGCCCGGGCGATCTATCTCGACCGGTCGATTCGACTCGAAGAACTCCGTGATGCTGCCACGAACGACCGCATCGAGTTCGACGGCGATTCCGAGATCATCCGCTACTACTGGACCGACGTCGTCGGCGATCCAGGACACCTGCGGATGTTCGACGCGATCGCCGACGTCACCGAGTAGCGCATCGCGTCTCCAGCGTCGGGGGGGGGGGGGGCCGTCAACCGCACGTCCCCGCCGACCGTGACGCCAGCACGGGCTCGCAGAAGTAGATACTGTCGATCACAGGCTCGTCGTCCCCGAGTCGAACCGAGGCTCGCCATGACCACGTCAGCGGTGGAATTCCGCTCGCTCACCAAGTTCTACGGACAGCACCGAGGCATCGAGAACCTCGACCTCGTCGTGGAGCCGGGCAGAGCGTTCGGGTTTCTCGGACCCAACGGTGCGGGAAAGTCGACGGCGATGCGCATCATGCTCGACTTCCACCGACCGACGAGCGGCCAAGCGCTCGTCCTCGGGCTCGACAGCCAACGCGACACCACCAGCGTCCGATCGCGCACCGGCTACTTGTCTGGCGACCTCGCGTTGCACGAGAAGCTGACGGCGATCGAACAGCTCGACTGGCTCGCTCGCCTTCGCGGGGGCGTGGCCAAAACGCGAATCGATGAACTCGCCGACCGACTCGGCCTCGATCTGGGCCGGCGCATCGGCGACCTGTCGAAGGGCAACCGCCAAAAGGTCGGACTCGTACAAGCATTCATGCACGACCCCGAAGTGCTCATCCTCGACGAACCGACCTCCGGGCTCGATCCGTTGGTCCAGCACACGTTCCAGCAGATGGTGCGAGAAGTCGCCGACGACGGGCGCACCGTGTTCCTCTCCTCGCACATCATCGATGAAGTCGACCATGCGTGCGACGAGGTCGCGATCATTCGCGAAGGAACGTTGATCGCCGTCGAATCGATCGACAGTCTGCGCGCACGCTCGCTGCGACACGTGTCGATCACATTCGAGCACAGCGTCGACGCCGAGGAGTTCCTGTCGCTCCCGAACGTCACCCGCGCCGACGTCGACAGTGACGGCCGCCGACTCACCTTGCAGACCAGCGGCTCCGTCGACGCGCTCGTGAAACACGCGGCGCGCTACACCGTCGTCGACTTCGTCAGCGAACAGGCCGACCTCGAATCGGTCTTCCTCGAGTTCTACGGCGGGGACCACTGATGCTCATCGTCGAGCGAGCACTCCGCGACCGATCGAAGCCACTCATGTGGTGGACACTCGGTGTCGGCATCTACTGCGCGTTCATCCTCGGGGTCTGGCCCGTGATCGACGGAAACGAGGACTTCGACGACCTCTTCGACGAGATGCCCGACGCTCTGACGGCGATGTTCGGCAGCGACACATTCGCCGACTTCTCGTCGCCGACAGGATTCTTGAGCACCTATCTGTTCTCGATGATCCTGCCGTTCATCTTCTCGGCGCTCGCGATCAGCATGGCGAGCTCACTCGTCGCCGGTGAGGAAGAGAACGGGTTGGGTGAACTCGTGCTGTCGTATCCGATCGCCCGGCGACGGCTGCACACCGAGCGTACGATCGCGATGGTGGCCGCACTCGCCCTCGTCGCGTTTGCAGTCGTGCTCGTGATCGCGATCGGCCGCGAACCGGTCGCACTCGATGTGGGCCTCACCGGCCTCGCGGCGGCAACCATCGGTTCGCTGCTGTTCGCCGCGGTGAACGGCACCGTCGCGCTTCTGAGCGGTGCGATCACCGGCTCGCGAGGAGCAGCGACGGGCGCCGGATGGGGCGTTGCGCTCGGGAGCTACCTGATCAACGTGCTCGCCAGCATCGACGACTCGCTCGACTGGCTCGCTCCGGTGTCGCCGATGCACTGGGCCACCGGCGGGTCCCCGCTCTCAGGCACGTTGCCTCCGCCGTACGCCGGACTCATCGCGCTCGTCGCTGCCCTCTTCGCAGCGTCGCTCGTGGCGTTCGAACGCCACGACCTGCACTGAGCGACGAGCAACCGGAGGCTCGCGCCACCCCGGCGTTCAGAGCAGTCCGAGATCTCGGGCCGACTGAACTGCAGCGTGCCGACCGTCGACGCCGAGCTTGCGGTAGATCGCCTTGCAGTGTGTCTTCACGGTGTTGAGCGACACGTACAGCTCGCTCGCGATCTCGCGCTGCGACAGCTTCGACGGCAGGTAGCGCAAGACCGCGAGTTCTCGATCGCTCAGTTCCTCGACGTAGTCGGCAACGGCAACGGCGGCTGGTTCGGCGCGACCATGGCGGGACTCGACTCGGGCGAGGTAACGACCGGCGATACCCGGATCGGCACAGCGGTCGGCGATCGACCTGGCCTCGAGCAACAGTCGCTCGGCATCGTCGTGCCCGCCCCCGAACGCCACATCGGCCGCAACCGCGACTGCATAGATCAGCATCACGTACTCCGGGGATCGCCGCGCCAGCTGCACACCACGAAGTGCCGCCTCCATCGCGGCAACCGGGTCGTCGCTCGTTCGAGCGACGACGCTGTGTGCCAAAGCCAGCTGCGGCGCCTCGGCGATGCGATGTTCGTCGGCGAACGCGATTGCGGCCGCGGCGAGATCTCGTGCAGCTTCAGGTCTGCCGCTCTCGAGCTCAGCGATCGCCTCGAAGACCGGAGCGACCGCTGCAACGAAGTAGTCAGGCCTGCTCGCCGCCATTTCGTTCGCCTGCTGCAGGAAAGGCCGGGCTTCGTCGAAGAGGCCGCCCATCACCCTCACGCCACCGAGCACCATCGGATGCGTCGGCTCCGTCGTCGGAGCCTGCCCTTCCACGGCCACCAAGCCAGCAGCGACATCGCCCTTCGCGAGATCGACCATGGCAGACAACGACAAGATGAGCCCGGCGTCGACTCCCTCGACGTCGAGCTCGCGAGCGACGGCGAGCGATCGTTCGGCCTCGGCGAACCGGCCGGTCACGAAGGACACCCAACCGTTCACGACCGCAAGCCCCTCGTGCTCGTCGACGAGATCACCGAGGCGTTCGATGTAGCGACTGACGGTGTAGGCGCGGCCGACGTTCAGCAGCCTCGTCGCGTTGTTCGCGACGACGTCGGCAGCTTCGACACGCCTTCCCGCAGCCAACAGATGCTCGACAGCAGCGGCGTAGTCGCCAGTGCGTTCATGCCACCGGCCCGCCGACGCGTGCAGTTCGACGAACCTCTCGGGTGATGACCGTTCGAGCTCGACACGGAGCACGTCCCTGAGCAGATGGTGGAACCTGAACCACGTGCCGGTTCGGTCGAGTGAGATCACCAGCTGGTTCGTCGACGCGAGCGCGTCGAGCCACATCGCTCCGCCGGTCGTCCCGCAGACTTCGTCGATGAGAGGTCCAGACAGGCGCTCGAGCACCGACACCTCGAGGAGTCGGTGCTTGTCGGCGTCGTCGATCGAATCGAGGAACTCGTCGGTCAGGTAGTCCGCCACGAGCTGGTCGTCACCGTGGAACGACTCGACGAAGTCCTTCACGTCACCGCCATCGCGAAGTGACAGGCCGGCGAGCACCAAACCCGCCGCCCAACCCTCCGTGCGTTCAGCCAATCGCCGTACTGAGTCGGCGCCGAGGCCGACAGCGTCGGCATCGAGCAACCACCCTGCCTCCTCGATGTCGAACCGGAGGTCGGTCGATCGAAACTCAGCGATCTGGTCGCGCACTCGCAGCCGGCCGAGACGGAAGGGTGGATCGATTCTGGTCGAGATCACGACCACCAGATTTGGTGGTCGAAGCGTGACAAGTTTTTCAACACCGCGGTGGACGGTCGGATTGGAGACCAGGTGGTAGTCGTCGACCACCACGACGACCTGCGTCTCGAGCGTCGACACCTCGTTGACGATCGCGGTGACGAGCGCGTCAGGGCCGTCCCCGATCGACGCACGGATGGCCTCTCCGAGCGAGGGAACGACATCGCGGAGCGCCGCTGCGATGCCCGACCAGAAGCGACTCGGGTCGTCATCGCCTTCGTCGACCTGCAGCCAACCGAGTTGCTGCTCTCCCCGCTCCAGCCATCCGTTGATGAGCGTCGACTTCCCGGCCCCAGCTGGTGCGCTCACCAACACGAACCCGCGGCCGGCTTCGATCGATGACTCGAGACGATCGACCAGGCGGGCGCGCACCAGCAGACGATTCGGCGGGCGTGGAGGCGTGACCTTGGTGGCGGAAACAGCCGCCCGAGCTTCGGCCATGCCGAGAGCCTATGACAACCCGGAGACACCATTCGCTGTGTTCACAGGGCATTCACCCGAGCGATCCATGACGCCAGGTCGCGATGTTGTGCCAGTCGACTCGGCGATATATCTTCGGTGGATGGCCGAGATCACCGAGACGATCACCGTGAATCGACCATCGACTCAGGTCTGGTCGCTCGTCGCCGACTTCGGTGCCATCGCCGAGTGGGCACCGAACGTCGCTCACTCCTCGCTCACCACCGAGCAGAGCACCGGCATCGGCGCAGTTCGCCGGGTCCAGGTCGGGCGGAACGCCCTCCTGGAAGAAGTCACCGAGTGGGAGCCGCATGCGCAACTCGCGTATTCCATTCGAGGCTTCCCGCCCGTGGTGCGATCCGCGATCAACACGTGGAGGCTCTCCGCGGTCGACGACGGCACCGAGGTCAGTCTCACGAGCAACGTCGACGCCGGCGGCCGTCCTCCGCAGCAACTCGTCGCCCGAATCATCGGGCGCGTGATGGCGAAGGCATCTCGCGAGATGCTCGGGGGCCTCAAAGATCAGCTCGAAGGGAGCGACCGGTGAGCCGTCCCGATGTCATCGTCCTCATGACCGATCAGGAGCGGGCAGCACCGCCCTATGAGACCGCGGAGCTGTCCAAGTGGCGCCGCGAGTACCTCCCGGGCGCCCAGTGGTTCGAGCAGAACGGAGTGTCGTTCCGCCGCCACTACACCGGTTCGCTCGCGTGTGTCCCGAGCCGGCCGACGCTGTTCACCGGTCACTACCCGGACGTTCACGGGGTCACCCAGACCAACGGCCTCGGGAAGATGGAAGACGACTCCCGAATGCGGTGGATGCGCCCAGGCGAAGTACCCACCTTGGGCAACTGGTTCCAGGCCGCTGGGTACGACACCAAGTACGTCGGGAAGTGGCACATCACTCACGCCGACCTGATCGACCCCGAGACCGGGAGTGCGCGACTCACCCACGACAGCGCGGGCAACGTCGACACCGCCGCGATCGAGCAGTACGTCGACGCCGACGTTCTCGCGGACTTCGGCTTCTCCGGTTGGGTCGGGCCTGAGCCGCACGGCGGAGAGGCCGCGCTGTCCGGCCAAGTGTGTGATCCGGTCTACGCCGACCGGGCCGTCGGCTGGTTGGAGGACCGCTACAGCCGTCGCCGCAACGGCGACGAGGACGCACTGCGACCGTTCCTGCTCGTTGTCTCGTTCGTCAATCCACACGACATCGTGTTCGCACCGGTCTGGCTCGGTCGGTTCGGACCCGACAACCCGTTCGCGACCGATCCTCTGAACCCTCCCGACGTACCGCCGTCACCGACAGACACCGAAGACCTCTCGACGAAACCGGCCGCGCAGATCGCGTACCGAGCCTCGTACCCAACCACGTACGGACCTGCTCAAGCGATCGAGGCGGCTTACCGAGGCAACGCCCAGGCGTATCGCAACCTGTACCACCGGCTGCACCTGGCCGTCGACGGGCCACTCGATCGAGTCCGACGTGCCGTCACCGAGGACGGGTCGACCGACGCGGTACTCGTGCGGACATCGGATCACGGTGAACTGCTCGGCGCCCACGGCGGACTGCACCAGAAGTGGTTCAACCTGTACGACGAGGCGGTACGCGTGCCCTTCGCGATCGCCCGGATCGGTGTTGCTGCAACCACAGCCCGAACGATCGCCGACGCACCGACCTCGCACGTCGACCTCGTGCCCACGCTGCTCGGGGCCGCCGGCGCCGACAAAACCGATCTGGCCGACGGGCTCCGCGACACGTTCAGCGAACTGCATCCGCTCCCCGGACGGGATCTGATGCCGGTCGTCGACGGCGCCGATGCCGATCCTGAACGCTCGGTCTACGCACTCACTCGCGACAACATGCCCGAAGGCGACTCGGGCGCGAGCGGCCTGGCGCGCCGTCTGGGCCGGATCGAGAAACAGCCGCCCCCGCTGCGTATCCAGGTCCCGGCGCATGTCGCGGCCAACTTCGAGAGCATCGTGAGCCGCGTCGCCGACAACGATGCAGGCGGTGGCGCTGGCCATCTGTGGAAGATCGTGCGCAGCTTCGACGACCCTGCGACCTGGACCGAGCCGCACGTTCGTCACCTCGCCAGCTCCGGCCCGACCGGTGACACCTACCGCACCGAACCGCTCGCCGACCAGTGGGAACTGTACGACCTCGAGATCGACCCGATCGAAACCCACAATCGTTGGAACGATCCCGCGGCATCAGCGGTGTTCGAGATCCTGCGTCAACGACTCGCGGCCGAACGAGATCGCGCCGTACCCGCCCGCAACGAACCATGGCCGTACGCACCGCGACGCCCGACCGGAGGTCCCCGCATGAAGAAGGCTCCACCACCCGCGCGTGCCGTGCGCAGTCTCCTTCGACGGGTCGGTCTGCACCCCGAAGACACCGAGACCATCGACGTCGATCTCGCCGGCCGACGTGCCCTCGTGGTCGCGACCAACCACGGCGTGCTCGACATCGGCAAGGCAACGGGGGTCTACTCGAGCGAGCTCACCGTGCCGTACTACGCCTTCCTCGACGCCGGGATGGAGGTCGATGTGGCGAGTCCACACGGCGGCACGATCCCGTTCGACCCGCAGTCGCTCAAGGGACCCGTGCGAACTGCCGCGTGTGACCGGCTCCTCGCCGACGACGAGCTGCTCGGCAAGGTCGACCAGTCGCTCGCCATCGGCGACGTCGACGTGGCCGTCTACGACATCGTCTATCTCGCCGGCGGATGGGGCGCCGCCTTCGATCTCGGCTTTTCAGACGAACGCGGCGCACAGATCCCCGCGGTGAACGAGCAGGGCATCGTGTTCGGCGGGATTTGCCAGTGTCCGCTCGGGTT
>JBGCFW010000017.1:0-7135 GCA_045107155.1 Ilumatobacter sp.
TGGTGCGGAGCCGTCGAGCTCGATGAGGGCCCAGCGGTCGAGCGGTTGCTCGCCGTCGACCAGAATCCGCACCTCGATCAGCGCGGCGCTGCCGTCAGGAGCGACCGTGTCGGTGAGGGCGGCGGTTCGTGTGCTGGTCGCTGCAGTCGGTACCACGGCGTCGAGTCGTGGCTTCACCGCGGCATCGGTTCCGGCGTAGGCGTCGACGATCGACTGGGTGCACGCGCTGTCGTCGCAGGTCTGCGTGAGTGCGAATCGTCCTCCGAACGCGAGCAGGTCGTTCCGAGTCAGCGGGAAGGTGCCGTCGTCGAGCAGCACGATCTCACCGTCGACCGTCGCAATGACCCGGTCATCACCGACGCTGCCGATCACGTCTGAGCCAGGGAGCGTCGGACCGTTCGAGTCGGGCATGTCGACACCATCGATCACCTCGGTGACGACGCCGAAGCTTGTGGTGAAGCCTCCGTCGGACGGATTCCCGCTCCGGACCACCACGGTCTCACCCTGCACCTCGATGCTCGGCGGCAGGAGGCGATCGATGGTCGGAATCTCCCAGGAGTCTGCGGATCGACGATCGATGTCGACGAACGACGCCAATCCGTCAGCCCCGATCGCCACCAGTTGGAGACCTGACATCACGTCGGTGGGTGCGTCGATCTGCTGCTCGGCGGCGAACGCGTCGAAGCTCTCGTTGCGGCGCACGCCGATCGACAGCAGGCGGCCGCCCACGTCGAGCGGGATCTCGGTCACCGCGCCGCCGTCGCGCGAGTGGAAGACCAACTGTTGAGCGCGTAGCAGGAGCTCACCTGACGAGTCGGCGACCCATCCATCGCCGAATCCGTCGGCGTTGATTCCACCGGATGCTTCTTGGCCGATCTCGACGAGCTGACGGCGACCCGTCTGCTGGTCGATGATCGAGAGCGCCTCGCCGTCGGGCGAGATCGAGGCAGCACCGAAGAATCCGTTCTCGACCGAGAGATTGGTCACGCGGAACTCACCGGAGTCGAGGTCGGCGACACCGTCGACGCACTGGAGCGCCTCATCGCATCGACGTTGGAGAGCGAACTGCTCGTTGATCGCAAAGGTGAAGCCATCGGTGATCCGGCGCGCGTTGCCGAGTTCGTCGAGCAAGTAGCTGCCACCGGCGTCGATGACGACACGGCGCCCACCCTGACTGAGGACGAACCGGTTCGGGTCGATCACCTCATCGACGGTCACGGCTCCATCGATGTCGATCGCGACCGATCGCACATCGGCCGTGCCGAACAGGCGGACGAACGCGACGTCCGTGCCGTCGGCGCGGCGTGACCAACCACCCTGGGCGATCTCGATACCGAAGACGTTGGATCCATCGCTCAGCTCATCGCCGTCGACGGGGAGGACGGTTCCGTCGGGGCGCAGAACGAAGAGCTCGTTGCCGGTCGAGACGAGCGTGAAGGTCGGCGTGACGGAGATCTGCGATTCGCCGGGGCCGGTCCCGGGGATCCGAACGATCTGCGCGATCCCGGTCGGCACAGCGATCGTGACGACTTCACCGGCTGTGGACAGCACGACAGCCTCGGTTGGCTGTTCGATCGCCGCAACGGCGTCCGGGAGGGGCACACGGACGTACGAGACCGATGGCCCGGGGTCGCCCGACCCGTCTGCTGCGTCGTCGTCGAGCCGATTCGGCTCCGTCGTCGACGTCGTCGTGGTCGATGTCGTGGTGGACGCCTCGGGAAGCTCGGCGAGCGTCGTGGAGGTCTGGTCGGCGTCGGCGTCGTCGCCGTCGTCACCGGTCCAGGAGAGGACGCCGACGGCGAGAGCGATCACCGCAGCGACGGCGCCGGCGACCACCCAACCCGAGCGATCGCGCGTCGGCTCTGGCATCTCATCGTCCGGCTGTTGATCGACCCCGATCCAGATGTCCTCGTCGCGGGCGCCGGCGACGGACCCGCCGTCGAGCGAGGCACCGGGGGGCGAGGCGGCCACCAGCGGGTCGGCGCGAGTCGTCGGGTCCGGGGGAGGAAGCGGTGACGTTCGCTGCTCGACACCGGACCACTCGAGGCCCGCCAGGCCACTGCTCGGTGGGATGTCGTCGGTCGCCCACGGTGACTCGGTGGGCGGCGCCAAGCCAGCCCCGATCGGCGGCGACGCGGCAGGACCCGACGGTGGCGGCAGGGCGCGATCGTCAGTCACGCACGGTCCCGTCGGCGCCCGGGCGCGTCGAGGCCCGGACACCCTGGGGCATCCGGGCCTCGACGATCATCGGTGTGTTTGCGGCTCGATCAGAGCGCGCCGAGCGCTGCGTCGTAGTCGGGTTCCTGAGCGATCTCCGAGACCATCTCGGTGTGCTTGACCACGCCGTCGGCCCCGACCACCACGACGGCTCGCGCGAGCACGCCGGCGAGAGGGCCGTCGGTGAGGTTGACGCCGTAGTCGGCACCGAACGAGGAACGGAACGTCGATGCGGTCGACACGTTCTCGATGCCCTCGGCTCCGCAGAAACGACCTTGCGCGAACGGAAGATCGGCCGAGACGCACACCACAGCGGTGTCGTCGAGGCCGGCGGCGCGTTCGTTGAACGTGCGCACGCTCGTGGCACACGTCGGAGTGTCGACCGACGGGAAGATGTTGAGCACGAGGTTTTTGCCCTCGAACGATCCCGAGGTGACATCGCCGAGGTCTGAGCCCGTGAGCGTGAACGATGGAGCAGCGGAGCCGACCTCGGGGAGGTCGCCGGACGTGTGGACGGGGTTGCCCCCCAGGGTGACTTCAGCCATTCCCACACACTACGTGCCGGTCACCTGCGGCGGAAGTTCTTGAGGTTGACGAGCACCACGAGCGCGACTGAACCGATGATGAACCACCGCTGGTTGCTGGTCGTGAAGTCGATGAAGCTCTCCACCTGCGATTCGAACGCTCGCTCGAGCCACAACATGAGCAGGAGGCGGCCGAAGATCCCGATCGACAGCAGGACGACGAGCTTCTTCCATGGCGTGTGGCGGACGCCGGTGAGGACGCCGACGACGTTCGAGCCGGCGAAGATCGGGATCAGCGCCCACTCGGCCTTCTCGAACCCGCGGTCGAATGAGGCCTCGGCCTCGTCGTTGAAGCCGAGGTACTTCTTGAACCAGCCGATCGCCGTGTCCGCGTATGCCCGTCCGATCAGGTGACACACGAGGAAGGCGAGGCCGACCCGTAGGAAGCCGATCACGAAGTACGCCGGAAGCGAGACGTCGGATCCGAGGGCCAGGACCAGCCATCGATTTCGTGACGACAGCAGCAGCAGGAGCTCGGGCTGAGGGCTGTCGGATTCGATCAGCTTGGGCCACGCGAAGGCAGCGACGTTCGTGCAGATCACCAACGCCACGAATGCAGCGAGTGTGAACGGCGCCCAGGATGGTCGGGCGCGTTCGCTGCGCTCGACGTCGGCGGTCGTGTCGTCGATCTGATCGGCGTGCGGGGGCGGCAGCGTCGAGTCCGAGGGAGGGTTGGTGCCGGCGTCGTCCACGGATCTGAGACGGTAGTGGCGGTCGACTACGTTCGCTGCCCATGCAGGGACTGATGCAGCACACGCCGTTGACGATCACCCACCTGTTCGACCGGGCGGAACAGTTCTTCGGACACAAGGAGATCGTCACCGCGACGGGAACGGGGATCGAGCGCACCACCTACGCCGAGTGGGCCGCGCGAACTCGGCGGCTCGGCAGTGTGCTCGACACACTCGAGATCACCGCCGACGGTCGCGTCGCGACGTTTGCGTGGAACACCGCGCGACACCTCGAGCTGTACTTCGCCGCACCATGCACAGGGCGCGTGCTCCACACGCTCAACATCCGCTTGTTCCCTGAGCAACTCACCTACATCGTCAATCATGCGGACGACGAGGTGATCTTCGCCGACAAGTCGCTGCTCGGCCTGCTCGCACCGCTGATGCCCACATTCGAGCGACTCCGCCACCTGGTCGTGATGGATGACGGTGCCGGCACGATCCCCGATGGTCTCGATGGTCACGGCGTGCAGGTGCACGACTACGAGGAACTGCTCGCAGCGGCCGAACCCGCCGAGTGGGCCGACATCACCGACGAGCACCAGGCCGCGAGCATGTGCTACACGAGCGGCACCACGGGCAACCCGAAAGGCGTGGTGTACAGCCATCGTTCGACGCACCTTCACACGATGGGGGCGATGATGGTCGACAGCCTCGCCGCATCCGAGTCCGACGTGATCCTGCCGGTCGTGCCGATGTTTCATGCGAACGCGTGGGGTCTGGCCCATGCGGCGGTGGCAACGGGTGCGTCGCTCGTGATGCCCGGTCCCGACCTCTCGGGCCCTGCTGTCGCCAAGCTCATCGTCGACGAGCGCGTCACGGTCGCCGCCGGCGTGCCGACCATCTGGATGGCGGTGCTCCCCGAACTCGCAGGGAAAGACACCTCGGCGCTCCGCTCGATCCCGTGTGGCGGCTCCGCCGTGCCCCGTTCGCTGTCCGAGGCGTACCGGGAGCAGCTCGGCAAGCCGATCCTGCAGGCATGGGGAATGACCGAGACCAGCCCCATTGCGTCGGTCTGCCACCTCGACGCCGACCAGGAGCTGCTCTCGCTCGACGAAAAGGCCGATCTGCGGACACAGGTGGGCCGCATCAGCTTCGGGGTCGAGGCACGCGTCGTCGACCCCGACACGATGGAGCCGATCGTGTGGGACGGCGAGTCGAGCGGCGAGCTGCAGTGCCGCGGTAACTGGATCGCCGCCGACTACTACGACGATCCTCGGAGCCGGGAGAGCTTCACCGACGATGGATGGTTGCGCACCGGTGACGTCGCCGCCGTCGACGGGCGTGGCCGGATTCGTCTCGTCGATCGCACCAAGGACCTCATCAAGTCGGGCGGCGAGTGGATCAGCTCCGTCGAACTCGAGAATGAGATCATGGCGCACCCGCAGGTCGCTGAAGCTGCCGTCATCGGCGTGCCGCACCCCAAGTGGGGTGAAGCCGCGTTGGCCTGTGTGGTCAAAGCGGCGGGCGAAGATCCGACCGAGGACTCGATCATCCAGTTCCTCGACGGCAAGGTCGCCAAGTGGCAGCTGCCGAAGGGAATCATCTGGATCGACGAGGTCCCGAAGACCAGCGTCGGCAAGTTCTCGAAGAAGACGCTGCGCGACGCGCACAACGATCACCTGATGGCCGACACGTGAGGCGCGCCGCTGCCGCGGCCGCTCTGTGCCTGGCCGCGGTGGGTTGCGCTCCCGATGGACCCGACACCTACACGGTCGCAGGCGCCGATGCGCCGCCTGCTACGCGCCCGCCGCTCCCGACCACCACCACGACAGCTCCGGACACCCAATCGGGTGCGGATGACGTTGCCGAGTCCGTACCGGAACCGGTTGGTCCCGCGACGTTCCCGTCGAACGGCGAGATCGTCGAAGTCCGCTCGCTCGACAACAGCTTCATCCAGGCGACCATCGAGATCGAGGCCGGCACCACGGTCAACTGGATCAACGGCGGCCGGAACGACCACAACATCCTCCCTGTCGACGAATCCCTCACATGGGGCGTCGACCGCGACACGTTCGTGCCCGGAACCGAGTACGCCAATCTCTTCGACACGCCTGGGGTGTTCGCGTACTACTGCTCGATCCACGGTACGACCGAGGTCGGCATGGTGGGCGCGGTCATCGTGACCGAGCCCTCCTGAGCGCTCGACGCACCGGGGCCATCCCCCGCTTCGTGTCGAGCGATCGCGAAACGACGAGAACGGCCGCAAGCGAGTTTCGAAACGGGCACGCAACGGTGGCCGCTGTCCGCCCGGCGCGCGTCTCGCCCTGTCAGACTCGCCGGCATGAGCGACACGATCGACGGTGCCACGGCGGCGCCCGACGATGAACGAGCATCCGGCGACACCGTCGAGTACGTGGCACAGAAGAAGCACTCACTCGCTCTGCGGTGGATGCACTGGCTGAACTTCCCGCTGCTGATGATCATGATGTACAGCGGCATGCGCATCTACTGGGCTGACCTGCGGGACCCATACGCACTCGGCATCGGCGGTTGGCAGCTCTTCGAGTTCTGGCCCGACGGCGTGAACAGCGGTCTCCAGCTCGAACGCAAGTTGGCCAAGGGCATCGCGTTCCACCTGAGCTTCGGCTGGTTCTTCGTGATCAACGGTCTGGCGTACACCTTTTATCTGTCCCGTCGGGGCGAGTGGCGCCACATCGTTCCCGACTTCCAGTCAGTCAAGGACGCCGGACGCACGGTCGCCCACGACCTCCACCTCACGAAGAAGAAGCCGGTCCAGGGCAAGTACAACTCAGCGCAGCAGTTGACCTACTCGGCTGTGCTGGTGATCGCGTTCCTGCTGGTCACCAGTGGCTTCGCGATCTACAAGCCCGGGCAGCTCGCGTGGCTCGAGGCGCTCTTCACGGGCTACGACCACGCTCGATTCGTGCACTTCACGATGACGATCTTGCTGATGAGCTTCTTTGCGGTCCACATTCTCCAGGTGGTTCGAGCGGGGTGGAGCAACTTCGCCTCGATGATCACCGGCTACCGCCTCGAACGTGCCGACGACCCAGAAGTGGCGCCTCCCTCGGCCTTCGGGCCCGATGAGTCCGAAGACCTGTCGTCCGGCACCGCCGACGAACGGAGCGACGCGTGATCGGTGACGCACAAACCCCCGAAGAAGCAGCTCGCGAGCGCAAGCTCCGAGAGCTCACCGACGACGGCGAGATCATCTCGGCAGAGGACTACCGCAAGCGGTCCCGCCGCTCGTTTCTCGGCTTCGGTGCACTCGGTGTCGCCGGGTACCTGGGGTTCAATCGGCTGCAGAACCAGGAAGAGAGCGACCGGATCCCGTCCGCGCTCCGCTGGACGCTCGAGCGGAACCAAGACCTCTGGTCGGCCCTTGAACGCGACGGTGCACGTGCCCGGACGTTCTCCATCTCGGATCGTGAAGAGATCCGCGTCAACGGCACGATCGGACTCGAATCCCCACTCGACGAGAACCTGCAGATCTCGCTGCGCGGCGTCGACGGCAGCGAGTACGCGCGCGTCGCCGCCACCTCCGCTCGCGACTTCGAGAACCACGACATCGTCTGGGAGCACAAGTGAGTCGAGGGGTGGGCGAACATCGTCCACTGGACCGGGTCGAAGCTGTCCGAC
>JBGCFW010000170.1:0-8154 GCA_045107155.1 Ilumatobacter sp.
GAGATCCACGAGATGTTCAATCTCACGCTCGGGGGGCGTCGCCTCGGCATTCCGTACTGCACGTTGTGCGGGTCGGCGCAGGCCTACTTCACCGACCAGCCCGACGGTTCGCCCGCCGAAGGGGCCGACGAGGTGCCCGTCCTCCGGACGTCCGGGCTGCTGGGCCGGTCGAACAAGGTGATGTACGACTTGGTGACGCAGTCGGTGTTCGACACGTTCATCGGCGACGCCGTGTCGGGTCCGCTGCAGGACAGCGGCGTGCTGCTCCCACAGGCGACCGTGGTCCGCTCGACGTGGGGCCAGTGGAAAGCGGAACATCCCGACACCCAGATCGTCGCAGAAGACGGCGGCGTCGGACGGGCCTACCTCCTCGACCCGCTCGGCGGACGTGACGACGACGGGCCGATCTTCCCGGTCGGCGACGTCGACGAGCGCCTGGGTGTGCAGGAGTTCGTGGTCGGCGTCCTGCTCGAAAACGGCACGGCGATCGCGTTCTCGTCGGAGGAGGCGACGGCGGCGTTCAACGCCGGCCAGACCGTCGAACTCAATGGCGTCCGATTGCAGGAGTCGGGCGACGGGCTCGTGGCCTCCGACATCGACAGCGGTGATCCGATCTCCGTGCACGAAGCCTTCTGGTTCGCTTGGAGCCAGTTTCATCCCGACACGCTGGTCTGGGAACCCGACACCTGAGTCGCTCAGCCGATCGTGAGGTCGAAGAACCGGCTGAAGTCGTTGACGGAATAGTCGCCAAACGGTCCGGTCGGAACGAATCCGACCGACTCGTAGAGGTGCACGGCCGCGTCGAATGACGGGCCGGTACCGGTCTCGAGGCTCAGCTTTCGATAGCCGCGGCTGGCGGCGACGTCGATGATGCGTTCGAGGACAGCTCGGCCGACGCCCTTGCCGAGGTGTTCGTCGGCGGTCCGCATGGACTTCACTTCGCCGTGATGGTCGTTCAGCTCGCGCAGCGCTCCGCACCCGGCGAGCGCGCCCTCATCCCAGACCGACCAGACCGTGATCGACGGGTCGCGGAGGCCGCCCACGTCGAGGAAGTGACAGGCATCGGGCGGAGAGTCGGCGAGCATGCCGGCGCCGTGTCGGCGGAGGAGCGCCTGGATCTCGACGCCGCTGAGGTCATCGATGACGATCCGTCGGTCCGTCGAGTCGCTCATGCCGTGTCGACTCGTCGGCGATCGACGGGGTGCCGGCGTCTCGGGAGATCGGGAACGCAGATCGTCAGGATTCGTCATCTGGCATCACCTGGCCGGTCTGACGAAGGAACAACAGCGAATCGAAGGTGTCGACGCGTCGGACGATCCGCTCGTTGGCGACGGTGAGCCACATCACGCCGGGTAGATCGATCGGAATGCCCCCGTATGTCGCGGTGAACCGGTACCGGGCGACCACTTCGGTCGCCCCTTCGCGTGGCTCCGACAAGAGGTCGAGGATCTCGTAGTGACGCGTGCGGAAGCGGTTCAGAAACGTCGGCAGTCGCTCGATGTACTCGTCCCGATTCGCGCAGTCGGCGCCGAGGAGCGTGTTGTGTTCGTGTGTGACCCCGGGAGCGAGCAACATCGCGATCTCGTCCGGGTCGTCGCCGTCGAATGCCGACAAGAAGCGTTGCGCGATGTCGAGGGCCCGATTCATCGCTGCGGGTCGAGGGCTCGCTCCATCGATGACGAACGTTAGATCGTGGTGCGAGACGCGCGCCACGTGGGCGAGTCACTCGAGATCGGGAGGACGTCGATGGCCGCTCGACACGGCGACATCGGTCGTTGCGTGCGTGCCGACCGCTTCTCGAAGGTCACACACAGACGTCAGGCGAAGAAAGCGTCGAGCGAGTCGTCGACGTGGCGGACGCCCGGGCGATCGTGGTGCTCGAGTCGTGTCAGATAGCTGATGGCGACCCAGCCCTCCTCGACGAGTCGGCCATCGGTGCCCTCGGCCAGATCGAGCTTCTCGCCCCAGTTCATCGTGACCTTGAACGCGCCCTCGCGACCCTCGATCGGTGTCAGATCTGCGGTGGCGACCGAGCGGGGAGACTGTGTGCCGACCTCTGCGTGTCGCCACCCCTCCAACTCGGCGAGCGGCAGGTCGGGAACGTTCACGTTGATCACCACGGCGTCGTCGGGAAGCTCGTCGACGAGCGCCTGAACAACCTGGCGAGCGACCGTTGCGGCCGTTGTCCAATGCAGGCCGGCGATCATCTCGTCCCACGCCTGGCCTTCGACGCTGAAACCGTGCACGGACTGGCTCACCGCGACGCCGGAGATGCCGGCGTTGCGGCCGGTCAGCGTGGCGCCGATCGTGCCCGAGTGATACACGGCTCGACCGACGTTCGCTCCCGGATTGATCCCCGAGACGATGAGGTCGAACGGGGCGCCGAAGGCTCCCAATCGGGCGAACATCACGCACAAAGCCGGCGGTCCGTTGACCGTCCAGGTCTCGGCGTCGGACCCAGGGGTCGATCGGCGTTCGATCTCGGGCTCGAGGAGGTGCAGCGCACCGAGCGCAGCGCCGCCACCCGAGACCTCGCGGTCAGGTGCGACCACGACGATCTCGTGCTCGCCCTGCAGTTCATCCATCGCTCGCACGAGCTCGTGGAGCCCGACCGAATCGATGCCGTCGTCGTTGGTCACGAGGATGCGCATTCGAGCATCCTGCCAGCGAATGGTCCCCGACCTGGTGAACGGATCGTGACGTTCTGCAACCCGACGTGGTGTGATCGCTCGAGCGAGACGCTCCTATGAGCCGGTCGCTCGGGCCCGCCGGCTCGGCCGGGCGGCGCCGACGCAGGGAACCCGGTCAGAGATCGAGCTGCATGATGACCATGGTCCGCCACGTGTCGAAGGTGAAGCCGATGTTCGGCATGCGTCCCACTTCGACGAAACCGCGGCGAGCATGGAACGCGAGCGACGAGGGATTCGTCGCGTCGATGGTGCCGATCATCCGGCGAAGTCCGGCGGCACGCGCCCGTTCGCACAGTTCGTCCATCAAGGCGTCGGCGACGCCCGCGCCGCGAGCGTCGCGATGCACGTACACGGAATGCTCGCAGACGAAACGAAAGCCCGCTCGCAACGTGGAGTCTCGGAAGTCGCCGTAGCTCGCGACGCCGACGACGGTGTCGTCGCGATCGGCGACGAGCACAGGTCTGCCAGCGGTGACGCGTTCGCGCCACCAACTGGTGCGCTCATCGACCGTGTGGAGCACTTCGGTCCATTCGGCGTTCCCGTCCGGGATCGCCTGGTTGAAGATGTCGGTGATCGTCGCGATGTCTGCGAGTGCGGCGTCTCGGATGCGCATCGAGCCAGTCAAGCCGGTTCAGCGAGCGGCCGTGTCATGAAGCACGTGTGGCCTGGGTCGGTACGGGAGCTCGCTGGCTGCGGAGTGTGAAGGCCGCGATGCCGAAGATCACGAGCGCCATGCCCACCACCTGCAGCGGGCGCACCTCCTCGCCGAGGATCCAGAACGCGAACAGCACGGCGAGGGCCGGCTGTGACACCTGCATCACCGTGATCGATGCGATCGGGAGGTGCTGTTGGGCGAACGCGATGCACCCGTGCGCGATCATCCCCGTGAGCACCGCGAGTGTCACTGCGATGAACCAACCCCGTGCGGTCATGTCGTTCCAGATGCCGTCACCCGCCAGGATCAGCGCCATCGGCACGGCCGTGATCAGCCCGGTCGGCATCATGCATGCCATGAACGAGGTGGTGTCGACCCCGGCCGCCCGTGCCCGCTTCGTGACGAGCAGATAGCCCGTCCACGAGCACAACACGATCAGCATGAGCAGGTCACCTTCGATCGATGCGCTCCCCGACGAAGGTCCGAAGAACAGCACCATCGCCACGCCCGCCAGGGAGATCAGGCCGAAGCGCAGCGCACCCCAGTTCGGTCGCTCACCGAAGAAGACGGCTCCCGCGGGGACCACCAGAAGCGGGGTGAGCGTGGCGATGAACTCGACGTGGGCGATGCTCGTACGGGTCACCGCGGTGAACAGCAGTGAGATGTTCAGACCGAACAGCAGGCCGGCGGGGGCGACGAGCTTCCACGTTCGCCGATCCGGCCACGGTCGTACGTCGGTGCCGGCAATACGCCTCGACCGTCGTCGCAGCAGGGCGAGGACGATCCACCACGCGGCGACCGACATCCACATTCGCCAGAATGCGAGCACCACGCCGGTGACGCCCGACCACTTGATGATCGGCGTGGACAGCGAGAAGGCGATGATCGCCGCCAGCATGGCCGCGAGTCCAACCGGTGCTGTCGAGACGGTCTTCGGGGCGAAACCGGATTCCTTCGTCACCAGCCGGGGAGGTCCAGCCACGCGTCAGCCGCACCCCGGTCGCCGACGATGTCGACCTCGGAACGATCGAGACGGCCGTGGAGCACGAGGAGGAGATCTTGAGCGCTGCCGCGCAACGCGGCGTCGCCCTTGCGATGCGCTGCCTCCAGTCGATACTCACCCGCTTCGTTCCACACGATCCACTCGCCGGCTCCGTCCGGTCGTCCATCGTCGGTGCAGTGCAAATGGAGGCTCGCGTCGGGTGGCGCAAGCTCGGCGCGCTCGAGGATGCGCGGGATGCCCACCTCGAAGAACTCGCCGATGCCCATCAACGCGACGAAGGCGTCGAGATCCGACTCCCCGTTGACGGCCATCTCGGCGTCCCAGCGGTGCAGCGCGGTCTCGATCACCTGGCGGCGGGACCAGAACCAGCCGACCTGCTCGAAGGGAAACGGGTGCCAGGTCGGGCCACTCGGGTCGGTGACGGCGAGCATGTCCGCGAGGACACCTGCGCCGAGGCGCAGCCACGCGGCGAGTTCTTCGCCGCCGATGTCGTCGGCCGGTCGGTTGCCGCCAACGGTTGGTGGACCGCCTTCGTGGAGTGCTTGCGTGGCCCATCGGTGAACGCTTCCGAGATGGATCGCCAGCCGACGAAGATCCCAGCCCGGGCACGCCGCGATCGGCGTCGTGAGATCACCCGTACGCAGGCAGGCCGCGAGGCGCGCGGTGTCGCTGCGGAGGTGAGCGAGACGTCCGTCGAGGTCGAGCAGGTCGATCGGGTCGTCCACGATCGCGACGGTAGCCTTCCGCCATGAGTCCTCTCGAAGCGCTCGGCGACGACACCTCCGCATCTGCCAGCGAGCCGATCATCTCGATCACTCCCGAGGCGATCGAGCAGCTCCTCGAGTTGCGCGACGCCGAGGACGATGGCGACCAGCTCGGCCTCCGCTTGGCGATCGCATCCGCTGAGGGTGAGCAGTTCCGCTATGACCTCTCGTTCGAGGAGTTCTTGAAGGCTGCCTTCACCGACGAGGTACGCACGCATGAGGGCCTGAAGGTCATCATCCCCGGTGCGGATGTCGAACTGCTCACCGGTGCGACGCTCGATCACACCTCGACGCAGGGTCTCGTGATTCGCAACCCGAACAAGCCGTCGGCGCCGAACGTGGAGGGCCTGATCAACGACGACGCTCTGTCGGCCGAGGTCGAGGCGCTCGTCGCTGCAGAGGTCAATCCAGCGCTCGCAGCGCATGGCGGTTTCGTCACCTACATGGGCCATGACGGCGAAGGCACGGCGTACATGACGATGGGCGGCGGTTGTCACGGCTGCTCGATGAGCAAGATGACGATGCTCGACGGGGTGCAGACGATGCTCTCGGAGCAAATCGAGGAGATCCAGCAGGTCAAGGACCTCACCGATCACTCGACGGGTGAGAACCCCTTCTACTCCTGATACGGCGCACGCCGTTCAGCTCGTCACGCCGCGGAACCTCAACGGGGCTTCGGCGAATTCCTCGGCATGGTGGGCGGCCCAGCCGGCGATTCTCGCGACCGCGAAGAGCGGCGCATCCGTCGGGAGCTCGAGACAACGGATCAGCGCGGCGAGCGCGAGATCGATGTTGGGCGGCTTCGGCAGCACACGTGCGACGCACGTGACCAGCTCGTCGGCCAACCCGTCGTCGCCGGCCGCTCGAACCGCCTCCATCGCGGTCTCGAAACGCGGATCCCGATCCCGGTACACCTTGTGGCCGAAGCCCGGGAGCACTTCGCCGAGGCGCCGTCGGCGACGGATCGCCTCCTCGATGCCGCGTGCTCCACACTCATCGAGAAAGCCGCATGCTTCGGCCGCTGCTGCGCCGTGCAGCGGACCGTCGAGCGTCGCGAGGCCGGCCGCGATCGAGGTCGACATCGACGCGCGGGCGCTCGCCGCGACGCGGACGGCGAGCGTGCTGGTGGCGAGTTCGTGGTCGGCGAGCAGGACGAGCACGGTGTCGATCGCGCGCACCGCGGAGTCGCCGGGCCTCGTGATCCATGCCGCTGCGAGCCGTCGTGCGATCGGCCCTGTACGGCGTGGGGAACCGAGCACGTCCGGCGCGTTGCAGATCAGACGACGCGCAGGTGAGAACGCGTCGGCGTTCCGATCGCGGGCGACAGCGATCGTGCGGTCCGGGGGTGCTTCGAGAAGGTGCGCGGCGACCGCGAGCCGAGCGACCGGCGGGAGCGCGCTGGTGGCGAGTGAGTCGAGGCGCTGTCGCTCATCGGCCGACGGTCGCGGCCAGGCAGGTGGGGTGTCGACAAGCGCGCCGGTCCAGAGCAGCTCGCACACGGCTTCGAAGCTGCGATGCCGAGCCAGTTCGCAGAGGTCGTGTCCTCGAACTTCCACCGCGTCCTCGCCGATCGAAGTGATCGACGACGAGATGCGAACGTCGATGGTCGGGCGGGGTCCGGTCGGTCGTCGGCTTCTCTCGGCGAGGCGCTCGAGCTCGCCGACGTCGAACAGCGAGGTGCGTCCGTCGGCGCTCCGCCGGCGAGTGATCCGTCCGCGACTGACGTAGGCATACAGCGTGGAGGTGGACACGCCGAGTCGGCGGGCGGCCTCGTTGGATCCCACGTACGTGCTCACACGTTCGATCCTTGTCGACGTCCTTGATGAAATCAACGTTGACTCGATCAACGTTGATCGCGGAGTGGACGAGTCGGAGACTCGGGTGCATGACCTCCACGCTGATTGATGTCCCATCTGGCCTGAACGGCGTCGTCGCCGCTGACACGAAGATCGGGGCGGTCGACGGCGACGAGGGGTTCTTCCACTATGGCGAGCACGACGCCACCGAACTCGCCCGACGGTGCTCGTTCGAGGAGGTGTGGTTCCTGCTTCGCAACGAGCGCCTCCCCGACGCCGGTGAGCTCGCTTCGTTTCGAGCGGAGGTGGCGCAGCATCGGCGCGTGCCCGAGCCGCTGATGCCGCTCGTCGACTCGGTCGCTCAGACGTCGGTCGCTCCGTTGGCCAAGCTCCGAACCGTGCTGTCGGCGTCGGCATCGGCGCTCGATCTCACTCCGGTGATCGACGTCGATGATGCCGAACGTCGCGCCCAGACGCTCCGGCTCGCGGCGTCGGTGCCCGCGATCCTCGCCCGTCTGCATCGCCGCTCGCACGGCCTCGAGCCCGTGGTTCCTGATCCCACGCTCGGGCACGCGGCGGCGTACCTCTACGAGACGACCGGAGTCCGGCCGACTCCGGACGAAGCCCGAGCCGTCGAGCACTACATGATCCTCACGATCGACCACGGTTTCAACGCATCGACGTTCACCGCTCGTGTGGTGGCCTCGACGGGCGCCGACCCGGCTGATGCCGTGTGCGCCGGGCTCGGGGCGTTGGCGGGCCCCCTCCACGGTGGCGCTCCAAGTCGGGCGCTCGATGCGTTGGACGAGATCGGTGATCCGGCGAACGCGGGCGCCTGGGTGCGATGCGAGATGTCGGCGGGGCGCAAGATCATGGGGTTCGGGCATGCGGTGTACCGGGCGCCTGATCCGCGGAGCGGGCTGCTTCGCGAGGTGGCGGAGCGGCTGGGTGGTGACCTCGTCGACCGTGCCATCGCGGTCGAGCGAGAGATCCTCTCGACCCTGGCCGAGTTGAAGCCGGGTCGGCCACTGCCGAGCAACGTCGAGTTCTACGCTGGCGTGGTGATGGCCTCGGCGGGGCTCCCGTCCGAGATGTTCACGCCGACATTCGCGGTGAGCCGTACGGTCGGGTGGTGCGCGCACGTGGTGGAACAGGCGGCTGCCTCCAAGCTGATCCGCCCGAGCAGTCGATACATCGGCCCGTCGCCGCGTCGCTGAGCGGGTTCCGAACGGCTCGGTCAGCGATC
>JBGCFW010000171.1:0-12829 GCA_045107155.1 Ilumatobacter sp.
CTCCGACGGTGCATCGGCTGTGCTGATCATGTCGGCCGAGAAGGCCGCCGAGCTCGGCATGAAGCCGCGTGCGAAGTTCCACAGCTTCGCCCTCGCTGGCACCGACCCGGTCACGATGCTGAAGGGCCCGATCCCGGCCACGAAGAAGATCCTCGAAAAGACCGGCCTCACCATCGACGACATCGATCTGTTCGAGGTCAACGAGGCGTTCGGTTCCGTGGTGTTGGCGTGTCAGAAGAAGACCGGTGCCGACATGAGCAAGGTTAATTTTAACGGCGGCGAGATCGCACTAGGGCACCCGCTCGGCGCATCCGGCACGAAGCTGATGGCCACGCTCCTCAACGAACTCGAGCGCACCGGTGGCAAGTACGGCCTCCAGGTGATGTGCGAGGGCGGCGGCATGGCCAACGCCACGATCATCGAGCGGCTGGACTGAATCGAGCCACATCGCTCACGTCTGCCTCAGGCCGGACCGGCCACTGCGGCCGCCAGCCCGGGCTCGAATGACCTCGAATGACACGGGGGTGTGCTCGTGAAGAGCACACCCCTTCGTCGTTGTCGGCGTCGATCACCCGGCGCTGGCGGCGACTGTCGAACCCGCGGCAGGTAGCTTCGATTCGTGGCGCAGACGAACGTTCCGGTCCTGGATCTCGGTGGCCGGCGATCGGCACCCTCAGACGACATCGTCGGTCAGGTGGCCGAGGCTGCAGAGACGTTCGGGTTCTTTCAGGTCGTCGATCACGGCGTTTCTGCTGAGCTGATCGCCGAGGTGTGGTCGGCCACGGCCGACTTCTTCGCCTTGACGATGGACGACAAGCGTCGGATCAGTCGGACCAAGGCGAACAGTCGCGGCTATTACGACCGCGAACTGACCAAGAACGTGCGGGATCACAAAGAAGTCCTCGATCTCGCCCAGACCGCTCACCCCGATCTCCCCGACGATCACCCGAGCAACGTGCACGCCGTCGATGGCATCAACCAGTGGCCGAGCCTCGACGGGTTCCGCACGACGATGGTCGACTACATGCACGCGTGCAACGACGTGGCGCTGTGGTTGCTCGGTGCGTTCTGCCGCGGGCTCGGGGAGCACGCGGACCACCTCCATGCCGCGTTCGGCGCCGGCCACACGAGCTTCCTCCGGCTGAACCACTACCCCGTCGGGGATCTGCTCGATGCCGACGAGGCAGCAGCCGTCACCGAGCTCGGTGACATGGCATTGCAGCATCACACCGACGCCGGCGCCCTCACGGTGCTGCTCCAAGACGACGTCGGTGGTCTTCAGGTCGCGCACGACGGCGGGTGGGTCGACGTCGAGCCGATCCCCGGCGCATTCGTCGTGAACACCGGCGACATGATGCAGGTCTGGTCGAACGACCGGTACCGCGCAGCGACGCATCGCGTGCTGCCGCGTACGGGGATCGAGCGCTCATCGCTCCCGTACTTCTTCAACCCGTCCTACGAGACGAACTATGCACCGCTCCCCGGCTCGATCGTCGCTGGCGACTCGGCCCACTACCGGCCGATCAACTGGGGTGACTTCCGCCAAGCTCGCGCGGACGGCGACTACGCCGACTTCGGCACCGAGATTCAGATCGCTCACTTCGCTGCCTGACCCACCCGGGCACGAGTTGTTGTGCCCTTGCTCGTTGCGGCTGTCTCGGGGATGTCGTCCTGCGATGCGTCGAATTCGTACGCTCGGGCGATGGCGAGAAGTCAAGCCACCACCGTCGAGGCGTACCTGTCACTCCACCTGCACGTCGTCTACGCATCTGACGATGTGGCGCAACGCCTGCGCGACTCCTATGACGAGGCAGGGATGAAACTCGACATGGGCAAGAGCTGTGTCCGCTTCAAGCGGATGGAACAGCTACATGCCGTGGCCGACGCCACCACTGCGGTCGGCGTCGACGACTACGTCGCGCTCTACGAGGCGAGTCGACCGGGCTGAACATGGCGGCCAACCGGAGCAGACGCGCGCGTGCCTCGCGCAAGCGTCAACGACGAATGCAGCGCGTCGAGCACGATCTCACCGACCAACAGTGGCTCGCACTGCAGGAGGCGTGGACCGGATGCGCGTACTGCAGAGTCTCCGGCGTCGCCATGCAGAAAGACTGTGTCCAGGCGCTGTCGCGCGGCGGGCGCTACACGCTCGACAACATCGTGCCGACGTGTCGCTCGTGCAACGCGAGCAAGTGCAACGACGAGGTCACAGGATGGCTCCGCCGCAAGAAGCTCGACGAGCGCGCATTCCTGCTCCGCCATCTCGAGATCCGTACCAAACTGGCGGAGCGCTTCGCCCCACCCGAGGACACCACGTCCGAAGCGGGCGAGACGGTCACATCGGCTGATTGAGCTCGATCAGGTTTCCGGTCGGGTCGCGGAAGAAGCACTGCGTGCAGATGCCGTCGAGCACTGACGGTTCGCTCGTCGTCACGCCGTGCGTGGCGAGATGTCGGCGAGCCGCGTCCAGGTCGTCGACTCGCAGTGCGAAGTGCTGGCCCTCGGGTGGTACGAAGTCGGCCACCTCCAGGAGGTGCACCTGCTGGCCACCTGTCTGCAACCACGCGCCGTCGAAATCGAAGTCCGGCCGGTCCTCTCGCTCGGTCATGCCCAGCACATCGACGTAGAAGCGCGTCGCAGCGTCAGCGTCGACGACGTTGAGCGAGACGTGATGGACACCGATGTCGAACACGGTCTGACCGTAGCTTCGCTCCGCCGGTGGGTCGAACGCGCGGCCAGACTGCGGCGATGACGTTGGGATCGGTCGAAGGTCGTGTGCTCGCGTGTCTGATCGAGAAGGAGACCACGGTCGCCGACTCGTACCCGCTCACGATGAAGGCGTTGTTGTCGGCGTGCAACCAGAGCAGCAACCGCAACCCGCAGACGGACTACGACGAGCTGACCGTCGCCGAGGCGTTGGACGCGCTCAAAGTCGACGGTCTCGTCCGCTTCGTCCACCCATCGCACGGTGGCCGGACGCTGCGGTATCGCCATGTCGTCGAGGAACGCTGGCAGCTCGGGGTCGGTGAACTCGGCGTGCTCGCGATGCTCATCCTGCGGGGTCCCGAGACCGAGGCGACACTGCGCGCTCGGGCGGAGCGTCATCTGGCGGAGGGCGGGCTCGCGATCGAGGACGCTCTCGCTGCGCTGACCGGCGGCGCCGAACCGTTCGTGCGGCTCCTTGATCGACGGCCGGGCGAGCGGGAAGCCCGCTACTCCGCGCTGCTGGTCGAGTCACACCCGACCGCCGCAGCGAGTTCGGCACCAGAGGTCGAGGTGACGTCGACGAGCGACGCGACGAACGCGACGACCCGTGCGAAGCCGTCATCGGAAGCAGCGGTCGGCCCCGACGCTCTGGCCGCTGCGGATCTGGCGGCATCGAACGAGACGACCCAGATGGTGGAGGCGCTGCTCGACGAGGTCACCGACCTCCGGCGGCGTGTCGAACGCCTCGAGCGCTTGTTCGACGGCTGATCAGCTCTGGGCGATGCCGCGACGGTTCCGTCAAGCGTCACTCAAGGCAGCGCCATTCGATGCCGATGACTCAGACGTGAGCCCCGCCGAACGACTCGCCGAACTGCTGTCGAGCGCGAACGCGCGCGCCATCGCGTTCGACCCGCGCGGCGGACGGGCGGTGCCGCTCCCGAAGCCCTTGGCTCGTCGCGCACCCTCGGTGGACACGAGCACGCTCGACGAGATCGAGTCGAGCGCTGCGGCGCGGATCGCCTACGAATCGGCGCGTCGCCTCGGCCACGGATCTGCGCCGATCGAGTTCGTCGATCACGACGACCCCTTCTGGTTCGAGGTGTTCGACCTGACCGACAGCTATCGGTGCTTCGTCGGCGTCGCGGTCCCGAGTGCTGAGCTCGGCCACGGCCACGACCAGATCCGAAGTGTGCCGACGCCTCGGCGCGCTGTCTACACGGTGGACGATGCGGGCATCGTCCGATCCGTGACTCCGGAGTTCGAGCACACCTTCGGCTGGCCCGCTCATCGCCGCGTCGGCCGTGCCGAGGCGTCGATCGTTCACCCCGACGACTGGAGCGATCACGTCGCTGCGCGAGAGCGCGCGCTCGACCGCCCGGGCGTCTCGAGTCGCGGCATCCGCCGTTTCCTGCGTCTCGACGGAACGTGGTGTTGGTGCGAGGTGAGCTCGGTGCGTCGGGTCGACCTGGACACCACCCGCGTCGAACACCAGCTCGCGGAGACCTCGGAGCGGGTGGTCGACGAGCGAGACGCCATCGCCGACGCACTCGTGGTCGCCGGTGAGCGACACGATGCTCACCTCGGCGCCGACGACGATGACGTCGCCGAATCGGCCTGACGCCAGGGCCCCGGGGCAGTGCTCAGACGTCCGGTCGAACCGCCTGCATCGTGTACTGCATCGGCACCATGGCGCGTTGCGGGAGCGGCAGGTACCAGAGCGCATCAACCTCGTTCTGCGCCGGCAGCAGCTTCCAGTCCAGAAAGCGGTGCTCCTCGAGAGTCGTGACGGCCAGCCCGGCACGTGTCAGTGCCGTGAACACTTCGCCGAGCCCGTGGCTCCACTCGTGGTGCGTCGTGTTTTCGATGGTCGCGCCGTCGGTGTCGACGTAGGTCCCCTCGTCGTTGAACGTCATTGGTTCCTCGAGTTGGAAGTACGGGTACCGGACGACGAGCAGATCGTCGTCGCGCTCATCGTCGATCGTCATCGCCATCGGGTGCGCCTCACGCAGATGGAAGCGACCTCCAGGTCGAACGAGCGCCGCCGCCACCTTCGCCCATGCGTCGACGTCAGGCAGCCAGTTGAGGACTCCGACGCTCGTGTACACGAGATCGAAGGCCTCGCCGTCGAGTGCTTCGACGGCGTCGTACACGTTGGCTTCGACGAATCGCCCGGCGGTGTCCACCGATGCGAACAACGCTTCGGCTGCGTCGATCGACGCTCGTGACTGGTCGAGGCCGGTGACGTCGGCCCCGAGCCGCGCCAACGACAGCGTGTCGGTGCCGATGTGGCATTGCAGGTGCAGCACCCGAAGACCGTGGAGGTCGCCGAGGTAGGTCCGATCGAACTCGATCACATCGCTGAGCAGCGCACGATCGTCGCGATATCGGTCGAGTCGATACCCGGATGTCGCCGCGGCGTGCAGCGCTGCGCGGTCGTCCCAGTTCCGTCGGTTCTCCTCCATGTGTGCTGCGTGATCCACCACCACACAGTGACACGGGTCGCGCCTGTGAGCGCGAGGGGATCGAGCGCGATGCGCCCGAGGGGACTCAGTTGCCGAAGAGCTCGTCGAGCGTCTTGTCGAACTGATCCGAGTCGAGCAGGTCGCCGAGGTCGAAATCGCCGAGGTCGAAGTACTCGAGGTCGAAGTCCTCGAGGTCGAACTCGCCCAGGTCGAGATCGCCGAATTCGGTTTCGATCTTCTCGAGCAGCTCGTCGATCTCTTCGTCGGTCGGAAGCTCCACGCCATCGGGGAGTTCGAGCTCCGACAGGTCGGGCAGGGTTCCGCGCTCCCATTCGATGCGGTCGAGGTCGAACGCCTTCAGCAGCTCGTCGAGGTCGAACTTGCCGGCACCCATGCCGTCGAACTCGGTCCGGAGGTCCTCGAGCAGTTGCCCGATGTCGAGCCGTTCGAGATCGATGCCGTTCGACTCGAGATCGCCGATCAGCTCGTCGAGGTCGAGGCCGCCGATCTTCTGCCACGCATCTTCGATCTCGCTCAGTTCGATGACCTCGTCGGCGACACCGTCGCCGTCGATGTCGATCTCGATCGAGTCATCTCCGATCGTGATCTCGATGCCCTCCAGCTTCTCGAGTCCGATGTCGAATTCGGGGTCGATCTCGGCGAGGTCGTCGCCGATGAAGTCGTTCAGCGTGCTCGCTTCGAACAGCCGGTCGGTACCGATCACGATGTCGCCATCGGGCCGGTCGTCGAACCACTCGACGATCTCGCCGCCCCACTCTTCGACCGCGCTGCGCTGTGCTTCGAAGAACCGGTCGAATTCGACCTGGAATCGGGGCAGGCCGTCTCCGGACGTGGCGTCCTCGAGGTCGAAGACGGGGAACGCCGGGAAGGTCGCCATGTCGAACACGGGCGGGATCGGGAAGTCGGCGAGCCACGCATCGATCTCGTCGTCGTTCGCGGCAGGGCCGTCGGCGAGCGCGGCCTCGTTGCTCTGTTCGGTCGATGTCACCTGAACCCGGTCGGCCGTCGGTCCGTCGGCGTTCGCCGCTGCCTCGTCGATCGCTGCCGATCTGACGATGTCGGACGAACCGGTCTCGCCGCCTGTGAGCGCGAGTGCGCCACCGCCGACCGCGAGGAGCGCGACCGCAGCGGTGCCGCCGAGGACTCTGCCGCGCTGTCCTGCGATCGAGCGGGATCGCGCGGCGGTGAGGTCGGCTTCGGTGGCGTACGAGGCGGTGGCGTCGCGATGGGGACCGAAGAGCTCGCGGAGCTGATCGTCGGTGCGGTCTGGATCGTTCATGTCAGCTGTGCTCCTGAGGAGATGCCGGGCGAGTGGGTGTCGGTGTCGGACCGAGGCGGTCGCGCATGGCGGCGCGAGCGTCGGAGAGCGTCGATTTGACGGTGCCGACGGAGATGTCGAGCGTGGTGGCGATGTCGGCGACCGAGAGGTCCTCCACGTAGTGCAGGACGAGGCATCGTCGCTGCTGGGGCGGCAGGTCGGCGAGCTGAGCGGCGAGTCCGTCATCGGGCAGGGTCGGCTCCATCGACGCACGCTCTGCCATCCCCGACAAGCGGTTCACGGCGGAACGTTTGCGGACGCTGCGTCGGTGTTCGTCGCGCAGCCGGTTGATCGCCACACGACGGACCCATCCGATCGGATCTTCGTAGCGCCCCACCTTGCGCCACTTCCGGTGGGCTCGGATGAATGCATCCTGGACAGCGTCGGCAGCTGTTTCGCGGTCGCCGCACATCAGCGTGAGGCTGTTCACGAGGCGTGGCTGGTGCGTGCGAAACAGCGAGTCGAAATCATGGCGCGTCCGACCGAGGGGTGTCGTGGTGGGAGGCGTCGTGGAGTGCTCGTCGATCTCGACGACGGTATTCGCCGATTGTCGCTGCGGGATGGTCACCGTCATGGTGGACATGACACGACGCAGCGCGGTGATTGGTTGGGTCGACCGTCAGAAATTCCCGCGGGTGCCGTTCGAGATGGCGCTCGTGGACTGGCATGCGGGAGTGCGGGGCACACTGCTCGGGTGGCTGACTATGACGCACTCTGTCTCTTGAGTTTCGGCGGTCCCGAGGGGCCCGACGACGTGATGCCGTTCTTGCGGAACGTGACCGCCGGGCGCAACGTTCCCGATGAGCGACTCGCGGTGGTCGCTGAGCAGTACGACGTCTTCGGGGGTCGATCACCGATCAACGACCAGAATCGGGCGTTGATCGATGCGCTGCGCATCGAGTTCGATTCACACGGGATCGACCTGCCGATCTACTTCGGCAACCGGAACTGGGCGCCGTACCTGGCCGACACGGTCCGCCAGATGGGCGACGACGGCATCCGAAACGCTCTCGTGCTGGCCACGTCGGCGTTTTCGTCGTACAGCGGGTGCCGCCAGTACCGCGAAGACCTCGCCCGGGCTGCCTCCGAGGCCGGCGAGGGCGCTCCGACGCTCGAGAAGCTCCGGCTGTACTACAACCATCCCGGCTTCATCGATGCCGTCGTCGATCGGATCAACGAGGTGCATCGCCCCGACGCTCGCCTGGTCTTCACCGCACACTCGATCCCGGTCTCGATGGCGCGATGGTGTGAGTACGAACCGCAGCTCCGCGAGATGGCGGCGCTGGTAGCCGAGCGTGTCGGCACATCTGCGTGGGATCTGGCGTTCCAGAGTCGGAGTGGTCCGCCCCACATCCCGTGGCTGGAGCCAGACATCAACGATCATCTCGTGGTTTTGGCCGCCGACGCCGTTGATGACGTGACGCTCGTGCCGCTCGGGTTCGTGAGCGATCACATGGAGGTCGCGTTCGACCTCGATCTCCAGGCACAAGAGACCGCGCAACGGGTGGGCATCGACCTTCGGCGAGCTCCGACGGTCGGGACGCATCCGGCATTCGTGAGCGGGCTTCGTCAACTCGTGGAGGAGAAGACCTCGGGTGCAGAGGTCCTGTGGGTCGGCGATGCCGGGCCGTGGCCAGACCCCTGTCCCGAGGGTCACTGCCTCGCTCCCGACGGGACAAGCGGAGGACGCCCGCGTCCGTCGGGGTGATCGGGAGGGTGTTCTCGACACGGGTTGCGTCATCTCGCGGGTTGCGTTATCGATATTCGTAACGTAATATCGTTAACGACTTCGACAGTCGAGACCGTCTCGGCTCGATCGAGGTGAGGAGAACGTCATGGGTTTCACCCGTCACGCACATTCCGATCACCAGAACGAGGCGAGCGCACGGCGCCGCCGGAAGGGAGCCCGTATGGCTCATCGATACGCACACTTCGCCGCCCACTCACGAGGAGGTCACAGCGGTCACCACGGCGGCCGACAACGCGCACGCCGCGGCGCGGTCGTCGAGGCCGTGCTCATCTTGTTGGGCGAACGCCCGATGCACGGGTACGAGTTGATCAACGAGCTCACGGAGCGCAGCAGCGGCCGCTGGCAGCCGAGCCCCGGCACCATCTACCCGGCACTTGGCCGCATGGAAGCGCGCGGACTCGTCGAGTCCGACGGCGAGGAGGGCACCAAGCGCCTCACCGATGCCGGGCGCGAGCGCCTCGCCGCGCTCGAAGCAGAGCGTGGCGAAAGCCCCGCACCTTGGGACGAGTTCGGCGCCGGTGGCCGCGGCGATCTGCGCGCCAAGATGGCCGAACTCGTCGGTCAGGCACGCCAGATCGGCCGTTTCGGCACGCCGGAGCAGTACGCCGCAGCCATCGAGGTGCTCGACGACACCAAGCGCCGTCTGTACGCGATTCTCGCCACGGAGCCGGCGAGCTCCGACGACGACAGCTGAACACACGATGTTCAAGTCGCCGACGCAGGGGCGTCGACGACGCTGTGGTGTGCGACCTCACCGCAGCTCGACGGGATGGGTGGCGTGTATTGCGAAGACTGCGACATCGCAGCGCCCTTCGATCCAGAGCACCCGATGGCGCGTGCGAAGTTCGTGATGGACCACGCCGTGGACCCGGACGAGGCGACGCGACTGTGGGCGTTCTCGGTCGACGCGACGGGGGTGAACGCGTTCACCTGACCCCGGACGCGACAAAGCCCCGACGACCTTTGGGGGAAGGGAGAGAGTCGTCGGGGCTCCGTCTGGAATCCAGGACCGGGCGCCGTGGGATCGGCGCGTCACGTGGGAGAACGTGGTCCGGATGTTGTTGTGTGTTCGGATTGTTTCCGTCGTGGTGGCCGGTCAAACCCGAAAAGGCGAAAAAAACTTCCCGGTGTGGCCGATTGGTCACACCGGGTCAGGTCTGGGGCCGAAGTCCGGACCCTCCGTCCGTGTCTTCTTCAGTTCGAAGAAGCCATCGATGTCCATCATGGTCATCAGTGCGTCCCACATCTTGAGACTCTGTTCCGTCGGCGGGATCTTGGTGATGACGGGGCCGAAGTAGCCGACCTGATCGCCACTCGAGTTCTCGGTCGCGATGATCGGTGTGCCGACGTCGTTCCCGACGAGCGCGAGTCCGGCGTCCATCTTCGAACGGATCACCTCGTCCCACGATTCGTCGTCTGCTGCGGCGCCGTGGGCCGCGTCGAGTCCGACGGCCGTCAGCGCGTCGGCAACGTCGAACGCGTAGTCGCGGTCGTGGTGGATCCGAGCGCCGAGTTCCCAGTACAGCTTGAACACGTTGTGGTTGCCGGCCTCGGGCGTCGGGGCGTCCGCGCGCACGGCTTCGAGCACGCGAAGCATCTTGTGAGTCTTCATCACCGGCCCGTAGTAGTCGGAGCCCTCCGGCGGCTGATTCTTGAACAGCAGGCTGATCGGCTGCCAGTTGACCGTGATGTCACGGTGCGGCACGACCTCATCGACGACCCAACGGGCCGTCTCCCAGCAGAAGGGTCAAATCGGGTCGATCCAGAAGTCGATCGCGGTGGACCTGGTGTCGTTGCTCATCGTGGGGGTGTAACCACTTCACCGATCGTTCATTCCCGGTCGCGCCGCGCGATCGCTGAAGTCGGCGGAGCCGTCACATGTCGGCGGCTCTGCGTTTGCGGTGATCGGCTGTGTGTGTGCGGCTGGCACACCGCTGATCGGCACAGAAGCGTTTCGAACGGTTTCGTGTCGCGTCGTAGAAGAGGTGGTCACAGTCGTCCGCGCCGCACATGCCGAAACGGATCGTGCCGTTGTCGCACACTTCTTGGGCGAGCGCCATGAACACGTCGGCGAGCACCTGATCGTCGAATCGGGCGGTCGGTGGTGTCCAGTGGATGTGAGCGCCCGAGCTGTCATGGTCGACGATCGAGGGGGTGATCGGGAGTTCGGTGAGCTCCTCGGTCACTCGCGCTGCGGCGGCCTCTGCCTCGAGCTCGGGGAGTGCGATGAGGAATGGCAGGAGCGCACGGAATCGATCGGCCACTCGAGCGATCGAGGCAGCCGATGCGTCGCGTGCGCGACTGAAGCCGGCCTCCACGAGCTGAGGGCGCAGGTCGCTGTGCGTGTCGTCCTGCAGTGCGTTGGCGAGGTCGACCATCGCGTCGAGTGTGAGGCGATGTTCGTCGTTCGTCGATGAGACGTACATCACGCCAGCCTATCGCTGAACGATGTTGCGTCAGGATCTAAACGCGAGTAGAACCTTACGTCTGTCAGGACCGAATGTGCAGACGGTCCTGACATCCGTTCGAGATCTGCATCCGTTCACGCCCTGGAGGTGTCCCAAAATGACCGCTGTCTTCGTCACGCTCATGATCGTCGTCGCAAATGTGATGGGTGCCGGCATGGCGTATCCCCAGGCGTCGAAGCTCATCCGGACCGGAAACACCGACGGCGTGTCCGGCGTCTGGGCAGGAGTGAGTCTCACGATGAACATCTGGTGGTTGGCCTACGGCCTGGCCCAAGGCCTCTGGGTGCTCGTGCCTGTGTCGGCCGTCGCTGCTGTCTTGTATGTGGCGATCGTGGTCGCTTACGCCCGTCGGCGCGGAGTCCGCACCTCGATCGGCGGGATCGCTCTCGGAGCATTCGTTCTCGGGATGATGCCGCTGCCGTTCCTGCTGGTCGGAGGTTGGTCGGTCGCCGGGCTCGCGATCGGCCTGTGCTACGGCATGCAGCTGGTACCCGCCGTCGTCTCGGCGTTCCGGAGCCGCGAGCTCCACGGGGTTGCGCCCAGCACATGGATCATGGCGTGGGTCGAGGCGGTGATCTGGTTGGGCTACGGCGTCATCGCCTTCGACGTCGCCCTGCTCGCCGGTGGCGTGAGCGGCGCGCTCGGTTCGTCGCTGATCCTCGGCCGCCTCGCGGTGACCGGCCACCGGCCCTTCGCGCGGCCCCGCCGCCGGCTCGTGTTGGCCTGAAGCGCGCGTCACGCGTGGTCGCGAAACGTTTCCACGCCCCCGCCAGTACGCTGTGACATGAAACCGTGAGTCACAATTCGGCTTACTGAACACAAGGAGCCGATATGGCGACAGGCATCGTGAAGTTCTTCAATGACGAGAAGGGCTTCGGATTCATCACCCCGGACGAAGGCGGCAACGACGTCTTCGTGCATTACTCGAACATCGTCGGCACCGGCCGACGGACGCTGAACAACGACGCCAAGGTTGAGTTCGACGTCGCCCCCGGGCGCAAGGGACCGGAAGCAGTCGACGTCAAGGAAATCTGATCTGAGAGGAGGTGATTCTGCATGGCATCCAGCCCGCAGAGTTACCAGAAGCGTCAGCGCGAGCTCCGCAAGAAGGAGCGCAAGGCCGAGAAACAGGCGATTCGCCACGGCCGCAGTGCTGAGAAGAAGGCGTCCTCCGACGAGGACGGCCCGGACGAGGACGCGCTGCTCGAAGAGTTTCGCATCCTGAACGAGCAGTTCGCCGAGGGTGAAGTCGAAGAACGAGTCTTCGAGTTCCGCAAGGCCGAGATCTTCCATCAGATGGGCTTGGGCGAAAAGCCCGAACCTCTGGAGGACGAACCGGCTGACGCCGACGCGTGATCATCGAGAATCCGATCGAATGCCCTCGGCGAATGCCGGGGGCGTTCGTCGTTTTCGCACTCAGGAGCGCTGCGCGGTGACCCAGAATCCGGTTCCGGCGCGTGCGGTGCGACCCGTCCACTCGCCGGGCAGCGCGTCCAGCACGTCGGACGGCGGAAGGTGGATCGGTGTCTGATCGCCGAGCGTGTTGACCCACACGACACTGCCGTTCTGAGCGAGTACCCGGTCGACTTCGGCGGGGAACAACAACATGTTGATCAAGAGCACGCCGTCGACCGACCGATCGGCGATCGGCAAGCGGGCCGAGTCGGCGCGGACCCGCGGGGCGATGTCGGGTGCGTGGGCGAGCATCTCGGCAGCCAAATCCGTGCAGATCAACGACCGCACGAGGGGTGCGGCCACCCGAGCTCCGGCGCCGGTGCCCGACCCGACCTCGAGCCATCGCCCATCGACGCGAACCCCGCCGCGCTCGAACGCGTCGGCGACCGGTGCCGCCTTGACCGGATCGACATGGTCCTCGCTCCAGGCGGGTGCGAGTCCGTCGAAGATCTGCTGCACGCGAGCCGCATCGGTCTCGGTCCACGCCTCGCCGAACGCCTTGGCTCTCGTGAGGAGGCGCATCGGATGATCGGGACCAGCGAAGGGTGACGCCACGGCCGCGCCGTCGGCGTCTGCCAGGTGTCTGAGTCGTGGGTTGGTGCTGCTCACGGCGTGGTGGTCGTCGGCACGGTCGTCGTCGTGGTCGTCG
>JBGCFW010000172.1:0-11471 GCA_045107155.1 Ilumatobacter sp.
TGTGCGAGCGGCAGATGGTCGTGAACGATGAGGCGAGGATGGTCGGGACGCAGTTTCATCCCGAGTCCTGGACCGACGAGCATCCGGCCGGCGGTCGACTGATCGCGAACTTTCTCGACTGGGCGCGGGACTGATCGTCGAACGTCAGCGACCGGAATGGCCGAAGCCACCGCCGCGGTCGGCGCCGTCGAGGTCGTCGGTCACCAGCCACTCGACCTGTTCCACGCGTTGGATCACGAGCTGCGCCACACGGTCACCGCGTGCGATGACGTAGTCGTCGGTGGGGTCGGTGTTGATCAGGATCACCTTGATCTCGCCGCGGTAGGCCGCGTCGATCAGCCCGGGGCCGTTCACGACGCTGATGCCGTGCTTGAGCGCCATCCCGGAGCGAGGCAGCACGAAACCCCCGTGACCGGAAGGGATCGCGATCGAGATGCCGGTGGGGACGAGGCCGCGCCCGCCACCCGCCGCGAGCGTGATGCCCTCTCGGGCGTACAGATCGAGCCCGGCGTCGCCTTCGTGGGCGTAGGCCGGTAGCGGGAGTTCTGCGTCGAGTCGGACGATCGGGATCGGAAGGCTCACGCTGGCCGACGCTACCGACCGTCGCTCGTCCCCCACGGAAGTCTCGGGCACGCACCGCACTGCGGGCTCGACTCGACGGGACGTCGGGCGCGAGCCGCTCGTACACTCGTGTCGATGCGTCCGAGGGCTGTCCAGTGACTGCGCCGCAACGTCCACCGTCGGTGGACAAGCTGGCCCGGTCACTGAGTTCGTCGGGGTTGCCGCATCCGATCTGCGTCGACATCGCCCGGGCGGCGATCGAACACGACGACGTCGCTGGTGCGCCGGCCAGAGCCGCTCGCTTCCGCAGGTCGCTGCTGACCGACGTGGTGAACGCGACCGGTGTCCTGCTGCACACGAACCTCGGACGCGCACCGCTCGCCCACCACCAGGAGGCGAGCGCGCAAACCGTCGAGTTCGATCTCGTGACCGGAGCCCGCGGGTCGCGTCAGACCGCGGTCGGTCAACTGTTCGCGCGTCTCGTCGGTGCAGAGGACGCGATGGTCGTCAACAACAACGCGGCCGCCGTGCTCCTTGTCCTCGCGGCGTTGGCCGCCGGGCGAGACGTTCCCGTGAGCAGAGGTGAATCCGTCGAGATCGGTGGGTCTTTTCGTGTGCCGGAGGTGATGGAACAGTCGGGCTGTCGCCTCGTCGACGTCGGGACCACGAATCGGACACGACTCGGCGACTACGCCACCGCGGTCGAACGCCCTGACACCGATGTGGCGATGGTGATGAAGGTCCACCCGAGCAACTATCGGGTCGAAGGATTCATCGAAGAGACGAGCATCGCCGAACTCTCCTCGCTCGACGTGCCGGTGATGGCCGACATCGGCAGCGGTCTCCTGGACGCGAACGTGCCGTGGTTGAGCGGTGCGCCGCCCGCATGGCTTGCCGGCGAGCCGGCGGCGGTGCAGGCGATTGCCGACGGTGCCGACGTGATCACGTTCTCGGGCGACAAGCTCCTCGGTGGGCCGCAGGCAGGAGTCATCGCCGGTCGCTCCGAGCTGCTCGCCCGGTGCAAGAAGCATCCGCTCGCCCGAGCGCTCCGGCCCGGGGGTCTGGTGCTCCGCTCGCTCCAGGACACAGCGCTCACCTACCTCGACAAACGGGCCGCGAAGGACATCGGGTTCTGGCGGATGGTCGACCGGTCACTCGCTGATCTCCAGCGCGGCGCGGACGACGTGATGGGTTCGCTCTCCGATCGGGGGATCGACATCTCGACCATCTCGGTCGAGAAGATGGACGCACTTCCGGGCGCCGGATCGGCTCCAGGGATCACGATGCCGTCGCTCGGTCTCGTGATCGAGGGCGATCACCTGGAGTCGCTGAGAAGCCATCGCGTTCCGGTGATCGCTCGCTCTCGGGACAACCGCACGTTCCTCGACCTGCGCGCTGTCGAACCCTCGCAGCACTCGATCGTCGTCGACGCTCTCGCCGAGGCGCTGGTCTGAGCATGGGCCCCCGAGGCAGCTCTCGATGACCGTCATCGCCACCGCCGGGCACGTCGACCACGGCAAGTCGTCGCTCGTCCTCGCACTGACGGGGACCGATCCCGACCGATTCGAGGAAGAGAAGCGACGGGGTCTGACGATCGATCTCGGTTTCGCGCACACCGTGCTGCCGTCGGGAACAGAACTCAGCTTCATCGACGTTCCCGGCCACGTGAAGTTCCTCCGGAACATGCTCGCCGGCGTCGGTGGCGTGAACGCCTGCATCTTCGTGGTGGCGGCCACCGAGGGGTGGAAGCCGCAATCGGAGGAGCATCTCCGGATCCTGGAGCTTCTCGGGGTCGAGCACGCGGTGGTCGCGTTGACCAAGGTCGATCTGGTCGACGACGACCTGCTCGAGCTGGCGCAGATGGACGTGGCCGACCACGTCGCGGGAACGTTCCTCGCCGACGCTCCGGTGGTACCGGTCGCAGCGACCGAAGGTCGCGGCATCGACGAAATGCTCGCTGCGCTCGACGTGTTGGTCGCCCGCAGCGGCGACGCGCTCGATCGGGCACGACCCAGGCTCTGGATCGATCGGGTCTTCGCCGCCAAAGGCAGCGGGACGGTCGTGACCGGCACGCTCGTGGGCGGCAGTGTCGCCGCCGACGATCAGGTGCTGGTGGCGCCGCGCGATCTCACCGCTCGTGTCCGTTCGATCCAGACCGCAGGCTCGTCGGTCGACACGATCGGACCGGGGAACCGGGTCGCCATCAACCTCAGCGGCGTCGACCATCAAGACCTCACCCGTGGCGATGCCGTGGTGGAACCCGACCGTTGGCGACTGACCGCACGGGTCGATGCGTCACTCGACGTGCTCCCGGCCCTCGACCACGACGTGTCTCGCCGCGGCGCGTTCGCCGCCTACGTCGGCGCAGGCGAGTACCCGGTCAAGTTGCGGGTGCTGGGCTCCGATGCACTCGCACCCGGCACGTCGGGAGCGGTCAGGATGTTCCTCCCGGCGGAGCTCCCGCTGCTGCCGGGTGACCGCTACATCCTGCGCGAGTCCGGTCGCGATGAGACCATCGGCGGTGGTGAGATCCTCGACATCGATCCAGTGACGAAAGCATCCAAGGCGGCGCCCGATCGCACGATCGAACGCGTCATCCGAGAACGCGGTTGGATCACCGTCGACGAACTGGAACGTCTCACCGGCGAAGTCGTCGATGCGAACCTCGGCCAGTGGGTCACCTCCGCCGAGGCGGTGGAAGCCACCGTCGCCACCGTGATCGAGCGCGTCCAGGCCAGCGGCGGCGCGGGTGTCGACCTCGCCGCGTTCGATGACCGCGAACGCGCTGCGATCGCCACCACCGACGAGGTCGTGGTCGATGCCGGCCTCGTGCTCCCGGCGGATGCTGTCGATCCCTACGCAGACCACCCGTTTCTCGCCGAGCTGAAAGCCGGTGGATTCGCTCCGCCGTCAGCCGGTGACGTCGACCGCAACGACATTCGTGAACTCGCTCGTCGCGGTCACGTCGTGCAGAGCGAGGGCATCGTGTTCCACACGCGGGCGATCGACGATGCGGCGCACGTTGCCGCACGGCTCCTGAGTGATGATCCCGACGGGTTCACGGTGGCTCAGTTCCGTGACGCGACCGGCGCGAGCAGGAAGTTCGCCCTCCCGCTCCTCGCCGAACTCGACAAGGGCGGCGTGACCCGTCGCCGTGACGACCTGCGGATCGCGGGTCGTCGTCTGCCCGAGCTCTGACCGCAACGCTCGCCGTGTCAGCGCTCGTCGCTCGCCACGGCCTCGTCGGCCACGGCGACCTCTGACTCGTCGGACTTCTTGCCGCGCATCTCGCGATAGTCGCGCGCAGCGCCTTCGAGCGGCTCGACCTCGAGGGTGACGCCGTCGATCGCCGCGACGCGGATCCGATCGCCGACGTGGACGGGCGTCGCCCGATTCGTGAGCGCACGCCAGCGGCCGTCGCCGACTTCGACGACACCTTCGGGGTCGACGTCGGCGATGACGGTTCCTTCCTCGCCGATCATCCACTCGCGTCCGATCGTCGGCGTCGCGAAGCGTGTGCGGACCATGTTCGGCATGCCGACGATGAACGTGAGGGTGATGCCCCCGACGCCGGTCAGCAGTGCGATCCACGACGGGCGCAGCGACGTGCCGGGCAGGCTCTCGAACAGGAACAGGCTGCCGATGATGGTGCCGGCGATGCCGACGCCGGTCCAGAATCGCGGAATACCCACCTGAACATCGACCGCGAACGCGAGCATCGAGAGCAGGATCACGACGACGGCCCACTCCCGCGTCGGGAGCACAGCGAGCCCCGTGGTCGCGAGGACGAGGCACACGGCACCGACCACTGCGGCGATGCCGATCCCGGCGGTGAAGAACTCGAAGATGATCAGCGCGAGCCCGGTGAGCAGCAGCAGGTAGGCGACCGGTGCACTCGCAACGGTGTGGAACAGCTGGTCGATCAGCGAGAGCTTCGAGAAGCGCACGATCGACGTGGTGTCGCGGCGCACCTGGCCACTGTCGGTGATCGCTTCTTCGGTGGTCTCGAGGACCGCTCCGTCGACCTCGCGGCCATCGAGGACCTCGACCATGCTGGTGATCGTGGGGACCCCCTGGTCCGAGATCTCCGTGAAGACGCTCAGCGCACGCGCTTCGGAAAGACCGAGCGAGCCGGCGCGCAGGGCGTCCTGTGCGGCGCCCTCGAAGCCGCTCTCATCGGTGACGGGACTGCCGACGTAGCCGACCCGGGCGCCTGGCGCCATGCCGGTGATGTCGGCGACGTTGAGCAACTGAGCGGCCGGCCCGTAGAAGCGTGAACCGGTCGGCCCGACCCAGATCGCGATCGGAACCCCGGCGTCGGCGACTCGTTCGATCAGATCTTCGAGCTCGCCGTCGTCGATGACGGTCCCGCGGGAATTCACCTGAAGGATCAGTGCCTGGGAACCGCGCTCGACGGCGTTGTCGATCGCCTCGTCGATCGCCGACACCAGGATCGGGTCGATGAGGCCGCTGACCTGCAGGACGTCGGTCGGTGCAGCGCCGGTCGGCTCGTCCTGTGCGGCGGCGGGGCCGGTGAGGGTGACGAGCGCTGCGAGGGTGAGGAGCAGGCCGATCGCTAGTCTGCGCACGAGTGCCTCCGGAGAGCGAGAACCCCTTGCCGTCGTTGACCGCCGCCAACGTCGTGGTGGTCGCTGGCAAGGGAGGAGTGGGAAAGACCACGGTAACGGCAGTGTTGGCGCGAGCGGCCAGCCGTGCAGGTCGCCGCGTGCTCGTGATCGAGCTCGACGGAAAGCCCGCACTCGAACGGCTGCTTCCCGAGCGTGACGGCGAAACGATGTCGGTGGTTCACCTGTCCGCGCCGGATGCGCTCGAGGAGTATCTCAACGATCACGGCTTCAAGCGGATCGCGAAACGCCTGAACAAGACGGGCGTGATCGACATGGTCGGCACGGCGGCGCCCGGGATCGACGACGTGGTGGTGCTCGGCAAGATCAAGCAGTACGAGCGCACCGAGGAGTGGGATCTGATCCTCGTCGACGGTCCGGCCGCCGGCCACGCCGTGACGTTTCTCACGTCGGCCACCGGCCTCGGCAATGCGGTTCGAGGCGGCCCGATCAAGCAACAGTGCGACGACGTGCTCGAACTGCTCGGTGACCCGGACCGGTGCATGGCGCTCCTGGTGACTCTGCCGGAGACCACGCCCGTGATCGAAACCGTCGAGACGGCGTTCTCACTCGAAGAGGATGTCGGGATCGGCATCGGCCCCGTGGTGGTGAACGGCGCCGATGTCGGCGTCGAGATCCCGGACGAGGCCGCGGTCGATGCGGCGATCGCCGCGAGCGACCTCGATGCCGACGCGGCGACCATGCTCGCTGACGCCGCTTCGTTCCGTCGGTCCCGTCGGGCGATGGAACACGAGGCGATCGAACGCCTCGCCGCGGACCTGCCGATCGGCCGAATGATGGTTCCTGCGCTCCCGGTCGCCGGGTTGGATGCCGCCGACATCGATCGACTGGCGACGGAGCTGGTGTCATCGCAGGTCGTCGCGTGAGCGATCGCCGAGCGGGCGCCATCGCCGAGGGTGTCGAGACCGTGCTCGAGGCATCGGACGTGGTGGTCTGCTGCGGATCGGGTGGCGTCGGCAAGACGACGACTGCTGCGGTGCTCGGGTTGCGAGCCGCCCGCTCGGGTCGCCGTGTCGTCGTGGTCACGATCGACCCGGCCCGCCGGCTCGCCGACGCACTGGGCCTCGAGGCGGGTCTGTCATCGGCTCCCCAGCGAATCTCGCTCGACACCGAGGGGTCGCACGGCGAGCTGTGGGCGATGATGCTCGACACCGCAGCGACGTTCGACGGTCTCGTGCGGCGTCATGCCGATGATGCAGAGCAGGTCGATCGGATCCTGTCGAACGGCTTCTATCGCAACATGGCCGGTGCGATGAGCGGCACGCAGGAGGACATGGCGGCCGAGACGCTGCACGCGCTGCATCACGACGACCGTTTCGATCTCGTGATCGTGGATACGCCGCCGAGCCGCAACGCACTCGACTTCCTCGACGCGCCCGGCGTGCTGTCGCGATTCCTCGACCACCGCGTCTTCAAGTTGGCGATGTTGCCGACACGCAGCGGCCTCAAGGTGTTCGGTGCCGCTGCCCAGCCCATCTTCCGTGCGATCGGCAAGGTGGTCGGATCGGACGTTCTCGCCGACTCGCTTGCGTTCTTCCAGGCGTTCAGCGGGATGGAAACCGGCTTCCGCGAGCGAGCTGACGAGGTGGTCGAGCTGCTTCGAGCCGAGCGGACGAACTTCGTCGTGATCGCGTCACCGCGTCACGACACCATCACCGAGGCGGTGTGGTTCGCCGAGCAGCTGCGGGCTCAAGAGGTCGGCGTGGCCGCGGCGATCGTCAATCGTGTTCAGCCGGCCTTCGACGGAGGAGCCGATACCGACGCATCGTCGGGTCGCGAGGATCCGGGACTCGCTGCGCTGTGGCAGAACCTGGACGAGTTGCGCGCCGTGCGCGACGCCGAACTCGCCGCGCTTGCGCCACTCGTCGAGTTGACGAGTCCGTCACCGGTTGCGTTGATCCCGCTGCTGGACCGAGACGTGCACGACATCGACACGCTCGACGTCGTCGGCCGCCACCTCTTCGCCGACTGACGCGCACCGAGCCGTCGTTGCAGAACCCGCGGATTTCGGGCCCGTGGCGGGTGGTGCGGGTAGCGTTGCGGCGTGCACATCCTGCTTGCCACCGATGCCGATTGGATCGTCGACGAGGTCACCAACGCGCTCGGTGGACCCGACGTGACGTTCACGGTGTGCCGGGAGGGACGCGTCGTTGCCGACCAGGTCGAGGAACGGGTTCCGGACCTCGGGATCTTCGACCTGCAGATCGGATCGATGGGCGGAATGGCCGTCACGATGTCGCTGCGTCTCGACGAGTCCGCTGACCGCATCCCGCACGTTCCCGTGCTGATGCTCGTCGATCGTGCGGCCGACCTGCACCTCGCTCGTCGGTGTGGCGCCGAAGGCTGGCTGATCAAGCCGCTGGACGCACTCCGCTTGAAGCGAGCGGCGAAGGCGATCTCGGGTGGCGGCACCTACACCGAAGGCGTCGCCGCCGATGCTGCGCCGGTCGAGCCGATGATGGAGCTGGGCGACACCGCCGAATCCGCCGGGTCGGAAACCGTCGACGCGGGATAGCATCGATCGCCGCTACGGGGTGTAGCGCAGCTTGGTAGCGCGCCACGTTCGGGACGTGGAGGCCGGGAGTTCAAATCTCCCCACCCCGACCACGAGAGCCTGACTCGAACCACCGTCCTCAAGGACCTGGACGAGCGAGACTCTCCCAGTATCAGGGGCCCGGCTGGAGTTCGTCAGAACTTCGCCGGGCCTCTTTCGTTGTTCGGGCGCATCTCCGGGTGATGTGGGGCGACTCCTCGTCGTCGTGCTCGGTGCTTGTGATCAAGCTTCCGGCCGGCGCGTGCAGGTGGCCGCCACGAGAAATCGGCAGGTCTGCGTGCAGCCGGGTGCATGCACACCTGCAGGGTTTCTCCGTCCTGTCCCGACGGCTCCCCGCGAGCGCTCCGGGTTCAGAGCGGGACCGCTGCGAGGCGGAGGATCGAGCCGGCCGTGGCCTCGTAGATCATGTTCGCGCCTTCGCCGTACACGTGGACACCGTCCCAGCGCAGCCCGCGGTCTGTGGCGACCTCCTCGCTCTCACACCATTCGTCGGGGCCCTCGATGAACCGCACCGACGACCCGTACTCGTCGGCCACATCGAGGAGGAGCGAGTTCACGTGGGCGACGCGGGCGTCGTCCCCGCGCTCGGGAAGCGGTGGGAGTGCTGTGGCGGTCGATGACACCGGGCGCATGCAGGGCACTTCGAGAATCGCGATGCGGGTCTCCTGGAGCAGCATCAGGTCGAGCCCCGACCGCAGATTGGTCGTGTAGAGCTCGTTCCACTCGGCGCTCGCGAACTCGTAGTCGACGTCGCCGTCGCGCAGATCGAACACGTCCCAGGCGCCGATCACGACCATCACGACGTCGGCGTCGCTCGCTGCGCGGCCCCAGGCGGCGCGCCCGTCACGACACCGCGAGAAGTCGTTGCGGAAGCTTGCCTCCGTGAGGATTCGACCCGAATCGAACACGCCGCAGCCGTCGAGTGCGCCGTCGATGATCTCAGGGTAGATCTCGTCGATGCCCGCAGGCCGGTTGATCAGCAACGCTTGTGCCGTCGAGTCTCCGACGATTGCGAGATCGGCGAATTCGACGGGTGGCAACGTGGTGGTCGTGGTGGTGGTCGTGCTCGTGGTGGCCTCGACGGTCGTCGTGGTGTCGGTGTCGGCGTCTGGCTCGACTGCCGCAGGCGGCGCCGTGGTCGTGGTGATCGTGGTGGTGGTCGTCGATGTCGCGGCCGGCGTCGGTGCTTCGACCACTTCGGCGTCGAAGAACACCACGTCGTCGCCGCGGAACTCGTTGAAACGGTCGGTCTGCACATAGATGGCGGACACGACCGCAGCGACGACGGCGACCGAGCACGTGACCGCGAACGCTCGCGGCGCTCCGATGAGTGACGGCAGCGACCAGGAGGCGCGCCGGGCGCGCGTCTCGACGAAGCGGTACGACAGCTCGGTGACGACGACGCTGAGAATCATCGCGATCACGAACCGCGCGACCGAACCGCTGGTCGCACCGACGATCACCGAGATGGGCCAGCTCCACAGGTACAGCCCGTAGCTCCGCCGACCGATCGCCACGAGGAGCGGCAGGGAGAGGAGTCGGGTCGCGAAGCCGGGGGTCGGATGAGTGGCGGCCACGGCGAGTGCGACCGAGACGAGCGACGTGAGCGGGATGACCCAGCGGTACACGTCGAGGAGGTCCAGTTGGGCCAGCGTGAAGAGCGCGCCGAGCACTGCGACCGAGATGACGGTGAGCGTGTCGATCCCCACCTTGCCCGCCAGTGAGCGTGGCTTGTTCTCGGTCCAGGGCCGCCACACGAACGCGGTGGCTGCACCGAGGAGCAGCCCGCCGACGCGGGTGGTGGTCGACAGGTAGAGGAAGTTGACACGATCGGCGCCGTCGAACATGTCGATGCCCGACGAGATGAGCGCGCCGTCGCCGCCGGCAACCGTGAACATGTGGGCGATCGACGCGAACGCTCCGAGCAGGACCACGAGAGCCGCGATGCGTCGACGCACCGGATCGGTTCCGGTGAACGTGGCGAGTGCGACGAACACGAGCGGCCACACGACGTACCACTGTTCCTCGATCGCGAGGCTCCACAGGTGGCGCAACGGGTCGGTGACGCCGCCGAAGTACGGCGTCTCGCCGACGATCTGGCCCCAGTTGTTGGCGTAGAAGACCGACCACGGCAACTCGCGACGCAGCGACGATCGCTCTGCGTCGGTGCCGAACATGGTGAACCACGTCGCGGTGGCGAGCATCATGAGAAACAGCGCCGGAAGCAATCGCTTCGCTCGGCGTGTCCAGAACTCGCGGAGCGAGACCCGACCGTTGCGCTCGTGCTCTTCGATCAGCAGCGTGGTGATGAGAAAGCCGGAGATCACGAAGAAGACCTCGACGCCGAGGAATCCGCCCCGCATCCACCCGAAGCCGGCATGGTAGAAGAGCACCGCGATCACCGAGACGGCACGGAGTCCGTCGATGCCGGGGTGATATCCGAAACTGCGGCCGGTGCGCTCGGGTCGCGCTGTCGTCATCGAAGTGCCCCCGCCACGCTCATACTCTGCCATTCCGTCCATCAGTATCTCGCCGCAGCAGCACATCGAAACGTTCGGCGGGTTGGCGAATACGCTCGCCGACATGGACTTGGCCGAGTTGCAGGACGTGATCGATCGCACCTACGGGGATCGAGACCGGGAGCGAGGCACGGCCCCCACCGTCGCATGGTTGTGTGAGGAGGTCGGCGAGCTCGCGCAGGCGGTTCGCAAGGGCACCAGGGACCAGCAGCTCCACGAGTTCGGCGATGTGGTGGCCTGGGTGGCCACGCTCGCCAATCAGGTCGGGATCGACCTCAACGAAGCGGCAGCGAGATTCGGCACCGGGTGCCCGAAATGCGACGAGCTTCCGTGCGTGTGCGTCGAGCCTGACAATCAGATCGCCTGAGCCCTCGCACTGCGGTCATCGGGTGTTCTGGACCAACTCGGCGATCTGGAGCGCGTTGAGCGCCGCACCCTTGCGGAGATTGTCGTTGCTCAAGAACAGCGCCAGACCCTTACCGGCCGGGGCACCTTCGTCGGCGCGGACGCGTCCGACATATGTGGGGTCCTGCCCAGCGGCCTGAAGCGGGGTGGGGATCTCGCTCAGCTCGACGCCGTCGGCAGCCGAGAGGAGCTCGATCGCGCGGGCGACCGAGATCTCGTTCGCGAATTCGGCGTTGATCGACAGCGAGTGGCCAGTGAACACCGGCACCCGAACGCACGTGCCGGATACGAGCAACTCGGGAATGTCGAGGATCTTGCGGCTCTCGTTGCGGAGCTTCTGTTCCTCGTCGGTCTCGAAGCGGCCGTCGTCGACGATCGAACCGCACATCGGCAACACATTGAACGCGATCGGTCGAGCGAACTTCACGGGGTCGCCGAAGTCGACCGCGCCGCCGTCGTGGGTGAGCTGGTCGGCCTGGTCGACGACCTTGCGCACCTGGCTGTGGAGTTCGTCGACACCGGCGAGCCCGGAGCCCGACGTGGCCTGAAAGGTCGAGGCCACGAGCCGAACGAGCCCGGCCTCATCGTGGAGCGGCTTCAGCACCGGCATCGCAGCCATCGTGGTGCAGTTGGGGTTGGCGATGAATCCCTTGGGCGGGTTCGCCACCAGATGACCGTTGACTTCGGGAACGACGAGCGGTACCTCGGGGTCCATGCGGAACGCCGAGGAGTTGTCGATGACGATCGCCCCCGCGGCGGCGAACTTCGGAGCCAGTGCTCGAGAGC
>JBGCFW010000173.1:0-24158 GCA_045107155.1 Ilumatobacter sp.
CAGCACGTGAACCCACCCTGAACGTCACCCCCCCGCGCCACTGGGCGCCAAATTGACCGGCCTCGCCAAAATTTCACCACCGCGTCACCCGAGAGTCACCCAACTCGCACAAAGCGGACAGCGGCATGATCCATTCTCACCAACATGGAAAACGACGAGATCGAAAACATCGGAAGCAACCACTCGGACAATCGCCCGTTCAGCGACATCCTCGGAGCCGGACTGAGTCGCAGAAACGTGCTGCGAGGAGGCGCAGTCGGTGCCGCCGCCTTCTTCCTCGGCGACGCCGTGGTCGGTTCGAAGGCGTCTGCGAACGGGGCCGCCAGCCTCGGCTACGAGGCGATCGACACCAACGCATTCGATGCCGTCACCGTGCCCGATGGCTACAGCACCCAGGTGATCGCCAAGTGGGGCGACCCGATCAACGGACAGTCCCCTCGTTTCGCCAAGGACGCATCGAACCCTGCAGCCCACCAAGAAGAGCAGCTCGGGCAGGGCCACGACGGGATGCACTACTACCCGCTCGGCGAGAACAAGGACAGCAACCACCGGGGACTCCTCGCAATCAACCACGAGTACACGCTCGGACAGCTCACCTTCCCCGACGGTCGCGACAACTGGGATGCACCCAAGACCAAGAAGGAGCAGGCCGGTCACGGCGTCTCCGTGGTCGAAGTGGTGCGCAAGCGCAACGGCGACTGGCAGGTCGTCCCATCGTTCCGAGCGCGTCGCATCACGCCACGCACGAAGGTGCAGATCACGGGTCCGGCAGCCGGTCACCGCCTGATGCGGACCGCTGACTTCCCCGGCGGCACCATCACCCGCGGCATCGTCAACCAGTGCGGGTCGGCGAAGACTCCGTGGGGCACCTACCTCACCACCGAGGAGAACTTCAACGGCTACTTCTGGGAGGAATCCGGCGGAACCGCTCCCGCGATTTCTGCCGAGCAGGCCGCGATCAACGCCCGATACGGCGTCCGAAGCCGAGGGTTCGGTTACCTCTGGGCCAGCACCGACGACGACTGGCGCGCCGACCTGAACCCGAACCGCCCGAACACGTTCGGCTACATGGTCGAGATCGACCCGTACGACCCGGGCAAGCCCGCCATGAAGCGCACGGCACTCGGCCGTTTCAAGCACGAGGGCGCTGCGTTCCTCACCACGTCGACCGGGCAGGTCGCCGTGTACATGGGTGACGACGAGCGCTTCGACTACGTCTACAAGTTCGTGAGCGCCAAACCGTGGGCCGAGGAGATCGCTGCCGGCCGCAGCCCGCTCGACGAGGGCACGCTCTACGTCGCCCGTTTCAACGAGGACGGTTCGGGCGACTGGCTGCCACTCGTGCAGGGCGAAGGACCGCTCACGCCCGAGAACGGCTTCGCGGACCAGGGAGACGTACTGATCAAGGCGCGGATCGCCGCCGACCTGCTCGGCGCCACGCCGATGGACCGCCCGGAGTGGACCACGTCGAACGAGCTCACGGGCGAGGTGTTCGTGACGCTCACGAACAACTCTCGACGCACCGAGGAGCAAGTCGACGCCGCCAACCCGCGGGGTCCGAACTTCTTCGGACACATCATCAAGTGGAGCGAAGGCGGCGATGCCGGAAACACCACCTTCGTGTGGGAGATCTTCCTCCTCGGCGGCGATGCCGACGACATGACCGACGCCGACGGCGAGGACACCTTCGGTTCACCCGACGGCCTGTGGCTCGACCAGTTCGGCGTGCTGTGGATCCAGACCGACGGCGGCCAGCCAGACGGGTCGAACAACCAGATGCTCGCCTGCGACCCCGACACGAAGGAGATCAAGCGCTTCGCCGTCGGCCCGGTCGATTGCGAAGTCACCGGCATCACGTCGACGCCCGACGGCACCTCGCTGTTCTTCAACATCCAGCATCCGGGTGACGGCGGTTCGGCGGAGAACCCGACGGCGACCAGCTCGTGGCCCGACTACGACGTCGACGGTCGCCCACGACCTGCCACGGTCGTGGTGACCAAGGACGACGGCGGCCGCGTCGGCACCTGACCTCGACCCCCGTCGTCAACTGCGTCGGCACCGCCCGCTCCGATCGACGGAGCGGGCGGTGCCGCGTCCGGACACCTGGCCGGTACGTTGCCTGCGGTCTCCGGGAGGTCGCCGTCATCATGGTCCGATTCGTCAGCGTCAACGACATGGCCCGCTGGGTCGCCCACCGAGGAGTGGAGGCGATCATCGCCGGTCTGGTCGCCGCACTCGAAGACGACTTCCGCCGCTGGGACGACTTCGACAAGCGGCCGCGCTTCGGGGCCCAGTCCGACGACGGCGTGATCGAGCTGATGCCGACGAGCGACGGCGCCACGTTCGGCTTCAAGTACGTGAGCGGCCACCCGATCAACGCCCACCGCTCGTTGCAGACCGTCACCGCGTTCGGCGCACTCAGCGATGCCACGACGGGCTACCCGATCCTCGTTGCCGAGATGACCGTTCTCACCGCCCTGCGAACCGCTGCGGTGTCGACGATGTTCGCCCGGGCGCTCGCGCCGCCCCACGCGACGACGATGGCGATGATCGGGGCCGGCGCGCAAGCCGAGTTCCAAGCGCTCGCATTTCGCTCGATGCTCGGCATCGAGACGGTTCGGGTGTTCGACGTCGACGACGCCGCCATGGCCAAGCTCGAAGCCAACGCGCCTGATCTCGGGGGCGACGTCGTGCGTTGTCGCGACGCTCTCGATGCGATCACGGGCGCCGAGATCATCACCACATGCACGGCCGACCAACGAAACGCGACCGTCATCACCGACGAGATGTTCGAGCAGGCCCGCAGGGCCGGTGGTGTGACCGGCGTGCACATCAACGCGATCGGCGGGGACTGCCCGGGCAAGACCGAACTCGACGACGCACTCGTTCGCCGGTGCTCAATCTTCGTCGAGTACGCGGAACAGACGTTTCTGGAAGGCGAGATCCAAGCGCTCCCGCGCGAGTGGCCGGTCACCGAGTTCTCGAATGTGCTCACCGGCGACGCCGTCGGCCGGCGGTCACCTGACGAGCTCACGCTGTTCGACTCAGTCGGCTTCGCGGTCGAGGACATGTGCGCGCTGCGATTTCTCGACGAATCCGTACGCCGGACCGGTCACTTCGCCGAGATCGACCTGGTCGCCGAACCCGACGACCCGAAGAATCTGTTCTCGCTCATCGGCGCCCATCGGCGCGCCGGCGTCCGCTGACCGGTCCGACCCGCATCGCACCGCCGACCGGCCGCCGCCTAGCCTCGGACACCGATGAGCGCCAACGACCGGCTCGACGTTCGAGCACCCGTGCCACCCGGCCAGGTGCTGCTGCGTGACGTCGGCCCACGCGATGGCGTGCAGGCCATCACCCAGCACGTCGACACCGACACCAAGGTCGCGATGGTCGTGGGGTTGGCCGGAGCGGGCGTTCGCCGAATCGAGGTCGGATCGTTCGTCAGCCCGAAAGCCGTGCCACGCATGGCTGATTCCGCCGACGTGTTCGCCGCCACCGACCTGATCGAAGGAGTGCTGCGCGAAGCACTCGTCGTCAACGAACGCGGCGCCCACGCAGCGATCGCCGCCGGAGCCGACGTCCTCGTCGGCGTGGTGTCGGTGAGCGAGACCTTCAGCCAGCGCAACGTCCGCATGTCCACCGCCGAGGCGGTCGAGCAACTTCGGTCGATCGTCGAGATCGCAGCGGACGCCGACGTGCCAGTGAGCGTCGATGTCTCGACCTCGTTCGGCTGTGCGTTCGAGGGTCCGATCCAGCCGGCGGCCGTGGCGGCCGTCGCGGCCGAACTTGCGTCGATCGGCGTGTTCGAGATCGTGGTCGCCGACACGATCGGTGCGGCAGCTCCGAGAGACGTCCGTGCTGTGGTCGGCGCGATACGCGAACGCACCGGTGAGCAGCTCGAGCTGGGCCTCCACCTCCACGACACGCGGGGGTTGGCACTCGCGAACGCCATGGCCGGTCTCGACCTCGGCGTCCGACGTTTCGACTCGAGTCTCGGCGGGTTGGGCGGCTGCCCGTTCTCACCCGGGGCGACCGGCAACGTATGCACCGAGGACCTCGTGCACCTGTTTCACGCGGAACAGTTCGACACCGGCATCGAACTCGACGCATTGGTCACAACAGCTCGCGCGACGCAATCACGACTCGGCGTCGAACTCCCGAGCCGGATGCTCCGGGCGGGGCCACGGTTCTCCCGACTCGCAGTCTGACGCGCAGTCGGCGACGACGCGTCAGGTCTCGTAGACCCGCGCCATCTCGGCCGCTGCGATCTTCGCCGCTCGGTCGACGGAGAACCGACCTGTACCGACCGCGTCGAACATCTTCACCAGTGTGCGGTTGCGGTACACCAACTCGGCTTCACGGCTGGGCGGACCCGGCCAACCCTGGTGGTGTCGTAGCGACGAGTCATCACGGAGCCCGGCGAGCAACGCATCTCGATTCCACGGCATCGCGGGATCGACGATCGAGGCGTTGAGCGGCGGGAGGTAATGGCCGAGCGAGGCGTCGGAACGCTCGGCGATCCGCTCGGCTCCCAGGAGTGCCTCGACCCAGCTGAGCGCCGCCTCGACGTTCCGACTGTGCTCGAACACACCCAGCGAATGGATGTTGGTGAGGAGGTGTCGCCCCGCGGGTCCGCCCGGCGTCCCGACGAGCTCGATGTCGTCGGCGATGGCGAGACCGTCGTGGCGTGCCCGCCACAGGATCGAGGTGCCGTTCTGTGTGATCGCGATGTCGCCGTTGAGAAACGCCGGGTTGTTCCCGCCCTCGTCGTAGTTGAACGCACGGGGTTCGCCGAGCGCAGCGATTTCTTCCCACGCTGCGAGCGCCGCCCGGGTGGCATCAGAGTCGAGGGCCACTCGCCCACCGCTCTCATCGACTTCGCGCCCGCCATACGCCCAGAGCATCGAGTACGCAAGCGCGGCGGAATCGAGCGGCGCCTCAGGGGCGATCCTGCACCCGATGAGCGGCAGACGTTCTTCACGCAGCCGGGTCGCGACCTCGAGCATGTCCTCGTAGGTCGCCGGAGCCTCGACGCCTGCAGCCTCCAGGACGCTCGGGCGAACATTGAGCAGCACGTTGCTCGATGCCCAAGGAACCGCACGCCACACACCATCGACGACACACAGTCGTCGTGCCACGTCGATCCAACCACCTGACGCCTCGCCGATCCGCTCGGCGATCTCGCTCACGTCGACGAGCCGATCGGCGTACTCGTGGGGCGCGTTGCCGGAGAGCTCCCCGACGTCGGCGCCCTGGCGCTGGCGGGCGATCGTCGCCACGCGCGCAGCATTGTCGCCAGAGAAGTCGAGGTCCACCTCGGCGTTCACATCCGTCGACCACGCCTCGGTCTGGCGTTCCACCGTGGCGGCGAGCTCGTCGACGAAGCTCGAGCGCATCGCCGCCGACAGCTGCGCATCGCCGAATCCCGCCGATGGTGCTGCGCGTCCGACCCGAGCGGACCCACATCCGCCGACGACGAGTGCACCGGCCGCGAGACCGAACAGGTCACGGCGAGAGATTGACGACGAAAACATCGTTCATACCTTCGGCCCCCACCCGACGAATCTGAAGCGTTCGTCGGCGAATCCGCCGAACTCAAGTCGCGGTGATCCGCCGCCGAAACACACCAGGTGAGATGGACGGTTCGAACGCGGCTGCTGGCGTGGCTCCTGCTCGCCACCATGCCGGTGATCGCCGCGGGCGTGGTCGTGGTGACACAGCTCGAACGGAATGACGAAGCGAGCATCGAAGAACGGTTCTCGAACCTGCTCCAGCTCGAGAAGGCTCGGATCAACAGCGCGCTCACCACGATGGAGATCGACGGCGTGCAGGTTGCAGCCAACAGCGACCTCCTCGCTGCACTGGAACGCCACGCCACGCTCGCAGCGACCGGCCGGCGGCAAGGCCTGACCGCTCTCGCCGAGATCCTCGTGGGCGGCGGAATCCCGAGCGGAAACGGCCTCGAAGCCACGCAGATCGTGGACCGGGCCGCGAACGTCCTTGGCCAGTCATCTGACTACAGCTGGACTCCCGACGACGACTTGCTGGTCATGCGGTCGATGGAAGAGCGGCGCCCCCTCTTCGGAAACGCATTCGTGACATCCGACGGTGACGAACGCCTCGCGCTCGTCGTTCCGGTGATCGCCGCCGACGGCTCCGTGCTCGGAGCCCTCGCCATGGAGCACCGCCTCGGCACCGTCGTGGACCTCGCGATCCAGCTCGAAGACTTCGGAGCCACCACTGAGGCCGTGGTCGTGCAGCCACGACCCGATGGCGACGCGGAGGTGATCACGATTCGGCGATTCGATCGTGACGCCGCGTTCAACGAGACCGTCGAAGTCGGCGGATCGACACCGAGCGGAATGAGTGTCCTCTCGACGACCCCGCAGGTCGTCCACATGGACGACTATCGAGGCGAACCCACGGTCGCCGCGATCACGACGATCCCTGCGACCGGGTGGGGCCTGGCGGTCAAGATCGACACGTCGGAGGCGTTCGAGTTGTCGAATCAGCTGACCAGATCGGTGTACATCGGCATCGCCATCACCATGGCCTTCTTGTTGGGAGGCTGGGCACTTCTGGTGCAACCGCTCGCACGACGGCTTCGCCGCACGGCCGCCGCGTCGGATCGGGTGGCCAGCGGTGACTACGAGTCGAGGATCGACGACACCGTCGCCGACGAGATCGGCGAGATGGCCCGAAGCATCGATCGACTCGCAGGCGACCTCGATGACGACATCGCCGCACGACGCCGCGCAGAGGACGAGCTTCGCTTCCAGGCAACGCACGACAAGCTCACTGGCCTGGTCAACCGCCAGCACGCGACCACACTCATCGACTCCTTCGGCACAGAGACGACGTTCTCCGTGCTGTTCCTGGATCTCGATGGCTTCAAGGCCATCAACGACACGTACGGCCACGGAGCCGGCGACGAGGTGCTCATCGAAGTCGGCCGGCGCCTGACCGGGGCGTTCGAGGAGTCGGCGACCGTCGCCCGATGGGGCGGTGACGAGTTCGTCGTCATCCTTGCCGACACCGATGCTGCCAACGCACGTCTGCGGGCCCAGCTCGCGACCGACGTGTTCAACGACGCGATCACCACCGGGCACGGCGACCACCGGATCGGAACGAGCGTGGGTGTCGCGACATCGAGCCGAAAGCTCACCGGCCACGCAGTTCTGGTCGAGGCCGACACGGCGATGTACACCATGAAGCGAGAGCAACCCGGGTCTCGCGATGCCTCACCCACCGTTCGCCTGATCGACGACGCGCTCGACAACGGCAACGTCGAGGTCATGTTCCAACCGGTGGTGCGACACGACGGAGCCCGACTCGTGGCCGTGGGCGCCGAGGCGTTGGTTCGCGTGCGAACAGCTGACGGTGTGCTGGTTCCACCGGGCGACTTCCTGCCGGCGTTGGGCTCGGGGCCGACGGCGCGAGCACTCGACGCATTCGTGATGCGACACTCGATCGAACAGCTCGCCACCTGGCGGAGGTACGAGACCGTGCCGAGCACGTTCCGGATGGCGGTCAATGCGGGGGTGGCCTCGATCCTCGACCCGACACTCTCCGACACACTCGCCACCGAGCTCGCTCGCTGTGGCGTCGAGCCGTCGTGCTTGCTCGTCGAGATTCCCGAGACCGTGGAGAACGTCGACGCCAGCGTGATCGACTCGCTTCGATCGGCGGGCGTGCTCCTCGCGATCGACGACGTCGGTGTTCGCCACTCGAACCTGGAACGGCTGGTGGATCTCGCCGTCGACGTCGCCAAGATCGACCGACGCTGGATCCCGGAACTCCGCGACACGGGAGCGAGGTCATTCGCGGTGTTGCGCGACCTGATCGCCCAGTGCCAAACCCTGGGCCTCGACGTGATCGCCGAAGGCATCGAGACTCGCGATCAGGCGGAGATGCTGTCCGACCTCGGCGTCGAGAAGTTCCAGGGCTTCTTCTTCGGACGCCCGATGTCAGCCGAGAACTTCGAACACCACTGGGGTGTGCTGACACCCGCCGCACTCGACGACTCGGTCGCGCTGATGGTCAGCGATGCTCCCGGTCGTTCCGGCGTCGACCTGGACCGGCCCAGTACGCGGCACTGACGATCGCTGCGACCAGTCCCCGCGGGGCTCGCCGGCGAACCGCCGGCGGGTCAGCGCGGGTTGCCGGCCACGAGCGACGACCACGCGTTGACCGAACGAGCGTCGAGCAGACGCCAGTCGGCACCGCGAGTCGACTGGAAGTACGACACGAACGTGATGCCGTTCGCCGTTGCGTATCTGCCCATCTCGCTGAGCCAGGCGGCACGTCCAGCACCGTTCGAGTCGCCCCGCATCAGACGAGAACCGAGCTCGGCGACACCGACCGGACGACCCTCCGCACGCTTGACGTCGACGATCGCTCCCAGGATCTGCTCGGCGTCGTCGTACTCGGGGCTGTAGGGCTGCCAGATGCGGTTGTACGGGTCGAACGCGAGCACGTCGATCACATCGGGACCGGCGTCGAACGCGGTGTAGGTCGGATTCGCCTGCGGCCGTGCGGTCCATCCCGACAAGATGAGCGTGGCGTGCATGTTCGGCTTGCACGCCGCATCAGCGAATCGATCGAGGCGCTCCCACGCCCGGCGGTACTGCGCCGGCGTGAACTCGCCGTTCTTCACTTCGCCCTCGGGCTCGTGGTGATAGCTCCAGTAGATCACACGATCGCGCGGCGCCGTGTTGAACCAGTTCTTCAAGTACGTGTCGTGCTGGCCACTCAAGATCGACTGCGGCGTGAGCTTGAACGACACGACGACATCGCGGTCGGCGTGGATCTTCATCCGCGACGAGTTCCAACCCACCGGGCGACCCGGGAAGTAGTCGCGCACGACACCGAGGCGGCCGAACCGGTCGTCGTTCTGGCGGAGGGATTCCTGCGCTGACAACCCGACGGCGGAGATGCTGGCGCCGAAAGTGGTGCCGGACGGAACGGGCGCATCACAGCTCCCACTCGAGCCGCCGGATCCGCCTGAGCCGCCCGAGCCACCAGGGTCGTCCTCGGACGGGGGCGCGGCCTGCTCGGTGGTGCGGCCCGTGCGAACTGCGAGTTCCGAGGCGCTGATGTTCGACGTCGCTTTGTACGTGAGTGCGTCCCCGCCGATCACTTCCGTCGCACCGCTCGACGCGGCCGGAACCACGACTGCGGCGGTGCCGACCATCGCGACGATCAGCGGGAGCCGTCGTCGCAGGAAGCGCGATCGTTTCGATGCCGATGTGTGCTCGGGGATGCACTCAGCCATCGATGTGGGATCTCCTCCGTGCGTCAGCGCGGGTTGCCGGCGACGAGCGCCTTCCAGGCGTTCACCGAGCGAGTGTCCAGCAGACGCCAGTCAGCGCCGCGGGTCGACTGGAAGTACGCAACGAAGGCGAACTCGTGCTCGATCGCATAGGCACCCATGTCGCGCAGCCACTGCGCACGCTTGGCGCCGTTGGTGTCGCCGACGACCTTGCGCGTTCCCAGCTCGGCCACTCCGACGGGGCGGTTCTCTGCCACTCGAACGTCGTTGATGGGACCGAAGATCTTCTCGGGCGAGTCGTAGACCGTGCCGCGCGGATCGAAGATCCGGTTGTACGGGTCGAACGCGAGCACGTCGATCACATCGGGTCCGGCGTCGTACGCGGTGTAGGTCGGATTCGCCTGCGGTCGCGATGTCCACGCCGACAAGATGAGCGTGGCGTGCATGTTCGGCTTGCACGCCGCATCAGCGAATCGATCGAGGCGCTCCCACGCCCGGCGGTACTGCGCCGGCGTGAACTCGCCGTTCTTCACTTCGCCCTCGGGCTCGTGGTGATAGGCCCAGTAGACCACGCGATCGCGCGGTGCAGTGTTGAACCAGTTCTTCAAGTACGTGTCGTGCTGGCCACTCAAGATCGACTGCGGCGTGAGCTTGAACGACACGACGACATCGCGGTCGGCGTGGATCTTCATCCGCGACGAGTTCCAACCCGCCGGGCGACCCGGGAAGAAGTCGCGGACGACACCGATCTCACCGAAGCGAGCATCGTTCTGGCGCAGTGACTCCTGAGCCGACTGCCCGACGGCCGAGATGCTCGTACCGAAGGTGGTGCCGGACGGCACCGGCGCATCGCAGGCGTCGTCGTTGACCGGGGCTGCGGTGGTCGGCGGTGCAGTCGTCGGCGGTGCAGTCGTCGGCGGTGCGGTGGTCGGCGGCGTCGGATCGTCGTCGCCCGCTGCCGTCGTGGTCACCGACAAGATGTCGACGAGGAGGTCTTGATCGTTCTCCAGGTTCCACGCAGCGACACTCGGATCGAGGGTGGCACCAGCACGAGCGGTCTCGATGCGCAACGACACCGTCGTCCACTCGGTGTCATTCAACGAGAAGCGGAAGCGGTGCGTCTTCGACTTGCCGGGGGCGACCTCGCGCAGCCGCAGGGCGCCGTTGATACCTGGCGTCGTGGTCCGCACGCGGGCCTCGACGTCGTACACCGAACCCTGGGGGCCAGCGTCTGAGATCGGGCGCTTCTCCGTGTAGAGCAGGATGTTCTGGCGACGACTCGTGGTCAGCTTGATCGCGCTGACACCGTTGTCGTCGATCGCCTCGATGAAGCGACCGTGGCCGCTGGTCCGCCAGCCGTCGAGCGCGTCGTCGAACGACGGATTGACGACCATCTCCTGCGCAGCGACCGCGCCGGTTGACGAGGACGGAATGGCGATGAGCGCGGTGCCGATCGAGGCGGCGGCGACCAGTCCGGAGAGCGTCCGACGTCGACGACGTTGCGCGGCGAGCGGCAGGTCGAGCGGGGGCTGGGGCATGGCGGGAACCTCAGATGGCGGGATGGCGGCGGAACGCATGGGTCTGCATCGGCTGGGATTCGTCAGACCTTGAGCAAGAATTCGTCAAGATCATAACGATCGAGTGTCCGATTGCAACGCAACCGTAACATTTGCCTCGCGGCCGATCGCGGATCCCGCGGGCGAACGCTCGAAACGGCGCTCGATGAGACCCCCCCCCCCGAGGCGCGTTCGGCTGAATCGAACGATCAGATCCGTTCGATGATGATCGCAGGCGCCATTCCCCCGGCGGCGCACATCGTGATCAAACCGAGCTGCTTGTCTTGGCGTTCGAGCTCGTCGAGCACCGTGCCGATCAAGATCGAGCCGGTCGCTCCGATGGGGTGACCGAGCGCCATCGCACCGCCGTTGACATTGACGGTCGAGCGGTCGAGATCGAGGTCGCGCTGGAACTTCTCGGAGACGACGGCGAATGCCTCGTTGATCTCCCAGATGTCGATGTCGTCCTTGGTCATTCCAGCCTTCTCGAGCACCTTCTGCGCGGCCGGTACCGGCGCGTTCAACATCAGGGTCGGGTCATCGCCCATGTTCGCCGTCGCCACGACCCGAGCACGGCCTGTGAGACCGTGCCGCTGCGCATAGTCAGTGCTCGTCATCAAGATCGCCGCAGCCCCATCGACCACGCCCGACGAGTTGCCGGCATGGTGGACGTGCTCGATGTCGAGGTCGGGGTACTTCTGGTTGATCAGCTCCCGGAAGGTCTTCGAGTCCTCGGAGTGGCGGTAGTCGGCGATCGCCGGAAAGCTCGGGGCGAGCTTGGCGAGCCCTTCGGCGGTCGTGCCAGGCCGCGGGAACTCCTCGCGATCGAGCGCGACGGACCCGTCGAGATTCAGCACGGGCACCAGGCTCTTGTCGAAGCGGCCTTCCTCGATGGCCTGCGCAGCTTTGCGTTGCGAGTCGGCGGCGTGTTGATCGAGTGTCTCGCGAGAGATGCCCTCGAGAGTCGCGATGGCATCGGCGCACACTCCCTGGTGCGACTGGGGATGCAGCTCCTGAAGGTGCTCGTTGCCGGCTCCCATCGGGAGCATTCCCTTCTTGGGCAGCGACATCATCTCGGTACCGCCAGCGATCACGACGTCCTCCATACCCGCCATCACGGCGTGCGTGGCGTAGTTCGCGGTCGTGATGCCAGAGCCACAGAAGCGATCGAGGGTCGCTCCACTCGCGGTGATGTCATAGCCGGCGTCGAGCGCGGCCATCCGCCCAAGATCGCCGCCCTGCTCGACGACCTGGGCACTGGTGCCCCAGATGATGTCGTCGACGTCAGCGGTGTCGAGTCCGTTCCGATCGCGGATCGCCTCGAGCACCGTACGTGCCAAGTGCTGCGGGTGGAGATGAGCGAGCGAGCCCTTCCCCACCTTGCCGATCCCCCGAGGTGTGCGGCAAGCGTCGATGATCAGTGCGTCGGACATGCGACAACGCTACGACGGTGCTGACGCTGCGTTCCCATCGGGGAGATCGCGCTCAGTCACACCGGAAGGCCGCGTCGCGATCGCAAACCCGATCAACGTCAGCACGCCGAGAGACCCCGGGACGGCGAACCCGACCACGACATCGTCTGCGAGCAGCGGCAGAAAGAGCAGTGGGCCGATCGCATGGCCGAAGAAGCGGAACGAGAGCACCGACGACAACGCCCCACCCCGGTTGTCGGGGACCGCAACCGCCGCGAGGTGTTGCAGGTTGATCGGAATGAAGCCGACGATGCCGGACACGCCGATCCACACGATGGCCAGGAGCCACACCGAGTCGACCAGACCGAGCGGAACGGTCACGGCCGTCGCGATCGTCGCTGAGAACATCGCTGCGCGACGACTGCCCCACCGGTCGATCAGCCCTCCCCAGGTCGGACTCATCGCCATCGTCGCGAGACCACCCGCGAACAAGACGAACCCCGCCGTCGACGAGCTCGCGTCGAGGCCGTCACGCAGATACACCCCGGCGAGTACGGCAATCCCGAACGGCCCCGCCGCACCCGAGATCGCGGCAAGCCAGAGGCCCGCCATCCGGCTCGTGAGCAGCGGACGGATCGGCGGGGCCGACGCTGCCGGACGGGGCTCGCCCGACGGAGGGCGCGTCGCGAGCACCAACGCCACGACGCCGATGACCACGTACGTCCAGCGCCAGTCGACCAGTGCGGCGAACCCGCTGATGAAGGGCGCCGCAGCACCGCCGAGCGCCTGGAATCCGGCGTAGACGCCCACCGCTTGCCCGAGTCGATGCGGAGCGATCACCTCGGCCAGCCCAGCGATCAGCAGTGGCGTGATGAACGCGTTGCAGACCCCCTGCACGACCCGTGCTGCCACGAAGAGCTCGAGGTTCGGGGCGAGAACGCACCCGAGCGATCCGACGGCGTACATCACGAAGGTGATGCGAATGACCCGTCGACGTCCGAACCGCTCACCGATCGTTCCCGACACGAGCATGAGCAACGCCATCGGAAGCAGGTAGCCACTGAATGCCCAGTTCACCTGGCTCGTGGTGGCCTCGAACGTCTCGCGCAGCTCCGGATAGATGGAGATCACGCTGATCGTGCCGACCGGGCCGAGGAATCCGCCGAGGAAGAACGGGAGGGTGGCCATCGTGACCAACCGACCCGGCGACTCCAACTCGTCGGAGGTCGTCGCCGGCATCGCTCAGCCCGCCGCCAAGAAGTCGCCCACGGCGGGCATCACACCGCGATCCTGCAGCATGCAGAGATGGCCGGCGTCGAACACCTGCAGCGTGGCATCAGGGATCACCCGAGCCATCAGTTCCGAGTTGGCCATCGGTGCTTGATCGTCGAATCGTCCGCATCCGACGAAGGTCGGGACCGAGATCGAGGCGAGCCGGTCGACGACGTCATGGGTGTCACGCGCGGCGAGCTGGCGTGCGAGGCCCGGCGCCTCCTCAGGTGAAGGCGTTTGACGAGCACGCGCAGCGACGCCGTCGTAGACCGCGCCGAGACCGGGGATCGGTTCCACGGCGTCGGGGTCCCAACGTCGATCGAGCAGCCGCATCCGAAGCGGGAACGCGACCTCGGGGTCCATCGACGACAGCTCGCTCAACCGAAACGAGGCATGGTCACCGCCCGGCGACGTGACGAGCAGCGCCATCCGCCCCACGAGGTCTGGGCGCCGGAGCACGAGGTTGAGCGCCACCATCCCGCCGAAGCTGGTTCCGAGGACGTGACACGGGACGCCACCCTCGGGGACGATCATCGCCTCGACGATCGCGGCGGCGTCATCGGCGTAGTCCTCGATCGAATAGGGGCCATCGGGTACGGAGGTTCTCCCGAGGCCGCGCTGGTCATAGTGAAGTACCCGAAATCGCCGGTTGAGCGGTGACCGGTCGGGCAAGGTCAGGCGTAGGTCACCGCCGCTTCCGCCGATGTTCAGCAGCCAGGGCGCGTCACGCTCACCGTGCACCTCGTAGTACACCTCGATGCCGTTGACGTCGGCAACGGGCACGGTCAGCTCCGCACGAGGCGGCCGGGCCGACGCCCCGTGAACTCGTCGTGCTCACGGGTGACGACGCCTCGAACAATGGTCGCCACATAGCCTTCGGCGGCCTGGAGCAGCCGAGTGCCGCCCGCCGGGAGATCTCGAACGAGCCGCGGCTCGCGAAGGGTGAGCCGCTCGTGGTCGATCACGTTCACGTCAGCGCGTTTGCCCACCGCGAGCACACCGCGATCCGTCAGACCGAACAGCGCGGCGGTATCGGCGGTCATCTTCTTCACGACGTCCACCAGGGGCAGCTTCGGTCCCCGGGTTCGATCGCGGGCCCAGTGCGTCAGCATCCACGTCGGAGTGGACGCATCGCAGATGAAGTTCGAATGCGCACCGCCATCGGCAAGACCCAGCACCGCAGCAGGATGCGTGAGCATCTCGTGGAGCGCGTCACCGTTGCCATGGGCGTAGCCGAGGAACGGCATCATCAACATGGCCTCTCCCTGGCGGTCACACAGCGCGTCGTAGAACGCCTCGATCGGGCGCACACCCTCGCGCGCTGCGATCGAAGCAATCGACCGATCAGGCGTCGGCTCGTAGTCGACCGGGTCCCCGAGCACGAACTGGCGGTCGAACGCGTCGACCACATAGGCGCGTAGCGCATCGACCTCGCGGAGCGCATCGACCTGCGACTCCGACTCGGCGATGATCGCCGCCTTCACCGATGGGTCGGCCATGGCCTCGGCCTGCTCGGCGAGCGGGAGCTCGCGCAGCGCCTCGAAGCTCGGGCACTGAACGAACCGGTGTCGGGTCGCGAGTCCGATCAAGATGCCGAAGGGCCGGCCCGCCACCTGAGGGATCACCTGCTTGCCCGCCGCTTGCGCATCGCTCGACAACTCCATCAACTGCTTCCAGTCGTCGGGCGCGAAGGCGTTCTGCAACATCAGCCAGGTAACCGGCCGATCGATCTCGTCGGCGAGTCGAACCATCCATTCGACCTCGGTCGGAGGCGCCACCAGGTCCTCACCGGCAACGCCCGCCGGTGCGATCTCGTACACGCCCTTCCCGGCGCGGGCGAGACTCCGCCCGAGAGCGAACAGTTCGTCCTCCGCCGCGAAGGTTCCCGGCACCGGATCTCCGCTCATCGCCGTGTGCGTGATCGTGCGGCTCGTCGAGAACCCCATTGCGCCAGCTTCCACAGCCTCTTGAACGAGGCGGGCCATCTCCGCAATGTCGTCCGACGTGGCGGGCTCGTTGTCCGCCCCCCGACGGCCCATCACGTAGGTGCGCAACGGGCCGTGCGCGATCATCGCGGCGACGTCCGCTGCGTACTCCCCTCGATCGAGCTCGTCGAGGTACTCGGGAAAGCTCTCCCAGTTCCAGGTCATCCCCTCACTGAGTGCTGCCCCCGGAATGTCCTCGACGCCCTCCATCAGCTGGATGAGGAAGTCGCGTTCGTCAGGTCGCACCGGTGCGAAGCCGACACCACAGTTGCCCATCACGACGGTGGTCACCCCATGCGGCGTCGAGGGTTCGAGATCGCCGTCCCACGTCGCCTGACCGTCGTAGTGCGTGTGGATGTCGACGAAACCAGGCGTGACGAGTCGGCCTGTCGCGTCGATCTCACGAACGCCGGCCCCGACCTGCGCATCGGGGGCGACGGCGACGATGGTCTCGTCGACGATCGCGACGCTGTGGTGGGGCAAGGGCGGACCACCGGTTCCGTCGACGACCAGACCATGTCGAATCACCAGATCGTGCATCGCGCGATCCTGCCATCCGTTACGCCGCACGTTCCCGTCGGAGTCCGTTCGACGCCGAGCCTGTTCACCACTCGGCACCCCGACCCTCGGCCGTGCGCCACTGTCTGCGTAGTGTCTTCCCTGTGGAGACCACCGAGGAGATCATCGACACCACCACCGACGACGGGCAGATGGCCGTGCTCGTCACCCGGCCCGCCGATGCGGCACCGTCGGGCGATTGGCCGGTCGTACTGCTGTTCATCGACGCGCCCGGAATCCGAGGTGCCACGCACGCCTTCGCATCGAAGCTCGCCGCCGAGGGATACCGAGTGGTCACACCCGACCTCCATCATCGGCACGGACGCCTCTGCAATGCGATGGACACCACCCCACCTGACGGAAAGACCGCCCAGGAGATGGTCTGGATGTGGATCGCATCGATGACCGACGCGCAGATCGCTCACGACGCCGACCGCGGGCTGGCGGCCGCGGGGGTCGACCCACAGGAGCCGATCGTGACCATCGGTTTCTGCCTGGGCGCACGGGCGGTCGTACGTCGGATGCTCAGCGAACCCGATCGCGTACTCGCCGGTGCGGGTTGGCATCCGTCATTCCTCGCAGACGACGATGACGATTCACCACATCTCGCGGCGCCGACACTGCGTCGACCGTTGTACCTCGGCATCGGAGACGCCGACCAGATCCAGTCGATCGACATGCACCAACGCTTCCTCGACGCAGTGGAGCCGCTCGACCACGTGCGCGTCGACGTCCTCCCGGGCGCTGATCACGGGTACACCTGGCCGGGCGCACCGAACTACGACGAGCTCGCCGCCACGACCTCGTGGGATGCGACCACGGCGATGTTCGGCGCGGCGTTCGCCTGACGCTGCGTCGCAGACGACGCTACGAGCGCCACTTGCGGGCTCGAATCCAGCGATCTCCGTCGTCATCGAGGAGTTCCACCGCGTCCATCATCGCTCTGACGATCACGAGACCACGACCGCCCTCCTGCATCGGACTCGGCATCCCGTCGCGGCCGGGGATCGCATCGAGCGAACCCGCACCGGACACATCGAGCGTCCACTCGTCGTCGCTCTTGCCCAGGCGAACCCGAACCTGCTCCTCGTCGGTGTGACGAATCACGTTGCTCGCGAGCTCGCTCGCCACCAAGACGAGTTCCTCGACGACATCGAGGTCGGCACCGGAGTCGGCGGCATCCATCGCCAACTGGAGTCGCAGGCTCCCGAGCGCGGAGGTTTCGGAGGGCAGCGTCACCTCCAGTTGTGTCGAGGACGAGTTCATCGCATTCATCGTTCCTCGCGACGCTGCGCTCGAAACGCTCACTTCGGGCGCAAACGCTGGTGGAGCGTTCCGAGTGTCCGCGCGTGACTGTTCCATCAGGAGACCTCCAGGTATTGCGTCAACCCGCTGATCTCGAACAGGCGGACGACCGAATCCGACGGCGACTCGAGATTGAGCACGAAGCCTTCCGCCTCCAGCCGCTGGCGGGCGACGATGAGCGACCGAAGTCCGCTCGAGTCGATGAACGAGACCTGCGAGAGGTCGACACCGAGGTCGGCGGGCGTTCGGGTCGCGAGCTGGTCGTCGAATCGCTCGCTCGCGTCGGCGTCGAACTCGCCCACGAGTGCGAGGCGGCTGACATCGACTGGGCGGATCTCGAAGGTGCTCGGCGAGTCCGCATCGGCGTTGGTGGGTGGTGTGGTCATGTTTCGAGCGCAGGCAATCGGTCGATGAGCGCAGGACGCGCCAGCGAGGTGAGTTCGGTGAGGTGTTGGTCATTGACCAGCCGAAGCCAGTCCGGGTGGAGGTCGTCGAGGCGCACGTGTCCGAAGATCCCGTCGTGCAGCTCGAAGGGGAGATGCAGGCTCGCCTCGTCGTCGCGCAGCGTCCGCCGCGTCCGGCGACCGCTGAACAGCGATCGGTCGACGTTCTCGACGTTGGACGTCGAGGTCACGAGCGAACCGTCAGCTGCGGTGACCGCTGCGGTCACGCTGACCACCGGCGATTCGATCACCAGCGAGATCGAATCGGCGAGTGCATCGAGCACGGCTGCGAGGTCAGCCCCCGGCAACAGCGTGTGTGAGCGCTCGATTCGTGAGCGAGCGGCTTGCAGCAGCCGCAGTTGACGGAGATCGGTGCCATCGCGTTGCAGCGCGACGTAGAACCTGCGCATCCCGACCCGAGCTTCGACGATCTTCCAGTTCATCCAGAACGGCGAGCCGTCCTCGCGGTAGTTGACCGCCTCACCGTTGAACGGCTGGCTCGAACGGAGCGAGGACTTGAGACTCTCGATCACGCCACGATCGGTGAGTGGCCCCTGCAACTCCTTGGGGTTCATGCCGAGCGCCTGATCGGCCGCGTAGCCGGTGAGCGTCGTGAACGACTCGTTGACGAACACGATCTTCGGATCGTCGATGTCATGCGTCGTGACACACACCGCCTCGCGAGATCGCAACACCGCCTTCGAGATCACGGCGTCGAACACGACCGGCGACAGCGGTACCGACCGCGGGTCATCGTGTTCGAGCATCGGATGATCGAAGCCCAGCACGTCGAGCACTTGGTGAGCGATCGGCGAGAAACCGCCGATGGTGAGATCGCGGCCGTGCTGCTCGGCGAGGAACACGACACGCTCGACGGCCTCGGCCGCCGCCGCACCGAAGAAGGTCACCCCGTCGAGCCGGACGTCGATGCGATTCGTCGTCTCCTTGATGCCGGTCTCGACGTATCGGACGAACACACGGGCCGCATCAGCGTCCATGTCGCCGTGGAGGTAGAGCGGCGTCTCGGGCGGACTAGTGAGGTGTCCGAACTCGCGGCGGAACGCCGTGTCGCGCGCTTCTAGCGCATCACTGCCCCCGAGCCCAGACGTCGTCACACCATCAGTGTCGCCGACGCAAATCCCGCGTACACCACCTGACTCAGACGGATGACGGGCCAGATTCAGTAGCGGTGCTCATGAATCGACGACTTCCAGATCCGGAACCTCGAAGACACCCTCATCACCGTCGGTTCCGCTGCCGACCGCCTCGTCGTGGAACGCGGCGACGAGCGGGTCCTGCGACGCGCTCACCAACTCGATCACCCCCTGGGGCCCATCGGTGAGCGAGACGATACGCGCCTCTTCCGGAACGACGTAGCTCTTCGCGATGGTGATCGGTGCGACGCACGGACGATCGTCGATGCCGACCGCTTGGATCGCGTTCTTGAAGTTGGTGGCGACCATGACATCGGACCCTCGTCGCGTCGAGGGTTCGAACAGTGGCGTCGAGCGCTTCCACTCGTCGGGGAGCCACGGCATCGAGCGCCGGTCGAGCTGAAGCGCCTCCGCGACCGTGACCTCGTCAGCGATGTCGAAGTGCTTGGGAACGACCAGGCACAACGAATCAGCACCGAGCACGGTGCGCCGGGCCCCGGCGAGCTGTGGCGAGAACGGCGGACGACCGATCAACACCGCCGCTTCCGTGGAATCAGCGAGCACCGAACTCTGCTCTTCGATGCTGACCTGTTCGACCTCGACTCGGAGTCCGGGGATCCGGTGTCGAGCACGCTCGACGATGTCGATCAGCAGATGCCCGATCCCGTTCTCCATCACGTACACCGTCAGCACCTGCGTCAGATCGTCGGCATCGCGCAGCCATCGAACGCGGGCGAGAAGATCATCTTCGGCCGCGATCAGCTCGCGGGCCGCGACGATCACTTCGGCACCGACCTCGCTCAGCTGCACGTCTCGGGTCGACCGCTCGAAGAGCGACACGCCAAGCAGACCTTCGAGGCGACGAATCTGCTGGGAGAGACCCGACTGCGAAACCGGCAGCGTCGCTGCGGCCGCGGTGAAGCTGCGGTGCTCCGCGACAGCGAGGAAGCCCCGCCAGAGATCGCTCTCCATTCGCCGGGCGTTCCCACATCCCCGCGCCGCCAAACGACCACGGCGGGCCGTGCGCTGATCAGGCGTCCGAGTCGAAACCAACGAGGATCGCCGCGTTGGCGATGACGATGACGTCGGCACCCGGAGCCGCCGGGACCGCCAACCCGCCGAGCTCAGCGCGAACGGACACCGTGCCGTACGGGACCTCCTCGGCAACGGCGACCACGTCGACGGCATCGGGCTCCGGGACACCCACGATCACGTCGACGCGCATGTCGTCGCGCTCCTTTCGTGCGGCGGCGAAGAAGCTCAGGCTGCTGTGGCGCAACGCGTCCGAGACCGCACGGCGAGCCGCCTTGGTGTGATCGTTGCCGTGGACGTCCACACCCATTCCCATCTCGGTGATCCAACGCTGTGTCGCCATGGCGCGGACCGTAGTGCTCAACCTCGAACGGTGCGATCACGCTGGTACTGTCGCCGCAATGACCACCGCAGACCTTCGGATCGATGCCGATCGTCTCGTGGCGCGTCTTGACGAGCTCGGGGCCATCGGCGCGATCGAGGGCACGATCGGATGCGCGCGTCTCGCGCTCACCGACGAGGACAAGGCCGGCCGCGACCTCGTGCTGACGTGGATGCGCGATCTCGGCCTCGAGATCGTCGTCGATGGGATCGGCAACGTCGTCGCGACCATGCCCGGTTTCGACCCCGCCCTCGCACCCGTCATGACGGGCTCGCACATCGACACCGTCGCAACCGGTGGCCGCTACGACGGCAACCTGGGCGTCCTCGCCGGCCTCGAAGTCATCGAGACCGCGATGGCGGCGATCGAATCGGGCGACCTCGCGCTCTCGCGGCCGCTGGCGGTCGGATGGTTCACCGACGAAGAAGGGGCGCGATTCCCGCCCGACATGCTCGGGAGCCTCGTGTACGTCGGCGGAATGGCCCTCGAAGACGCCCTGTCGATCGAGGATCGTGACGGGGCGACGGTGGGCGGCGAGCTCGACCGGATCGGATACCGCGGTACCGCTCCGCTACCGGGTCCGGTACCGCATGCGTTCGTGGAGCTCCACATCGAGCAGGGCCCGGTCCTCGAAGACGCGGGAATCGGCATCGGTGTCGTCGAGAGCGTCCAGGGCATCTCCTGGACCGAGGTGACGCTCACCGGCCAGTCCTGCCACGCCGGTACGACCCCGATGCGGCTCCGGCACGACCCGGGTTTCGTCGCCGCCGACATGACCACGTTCGTGCGATCGCTCGCCGCCGAACTCGGTGGCGCGCAGGTCGCCACCGTCGGCTCGGTGACGCTGCACCCGAATCTCGTCAATGTCGTGCCGTCCACCGCCACGATGACCGTCGACCTCCGCAACACCGACGAGGAGGTCTTGCAGCGTGCCGAAACACGATTCCGGGGGCATCTCGCCCAGGTCGCAGAACAAGAGGGGGTCGGCGTCGCGACCCGATCGCTCGCCCGATTCGAACCGGTCGAATTCGACCCGCGCGTCGTCGACCTCGTCGAGTCGGCTGCTCGCCGCCGAGGACTGTCGTCGCTGCGCATGCCATCGGGCGCAGGCCACGATGCACAGATGTTCGCCCGCGTGTGCCCGACGGCGATGGTTTTCACCCCGAGCGTCAACGGCATCAGCCACAACGTCACCGAGTACACCGAGCCCGAAGATCTCGACGCCGGGTCGAACGTGTTGCTCGACGTGATGCTCGAACTCGCCGAGACGAGCTTCCAGTGACCCGGTCGATCCACGTCGGTGCCGCTCAACTCGGCCCGATCGCTCGAGACGAGCCCCGCGATCACGTCGTCGATCGCCTGTTGCGGCTGCTGCGCCGCGGGGCGGAGCACGGTTGTGAGCTGGTCGTGTTCCCGGAGCTCGCGCTCACCACGTTCTTTCCCCGCTGGTACCTCGACGAAGGCGGCGACGCCGGAATCGGTGGCGACACCACCGAGCTCGACAGCTACTACGAGGACGAGGTGCCGAGCATCGCCACGCAGCCGCTGTTCGATGAGGCCAAGCGTCTCGCCGTCGGGTTCTGCCTCGGCTACGCGGAACTCACACCGCCCGACGGTGACGGCGTCCGCCACCGCTACAACACCTACGTCCTCGTCGACCGGGCAGGGGAGATCGTCGCGAAGTACCGCAAGGTGCACATCCCGGGCCACGAGTCGCACGAGCCGTGGCGTCAGTTCCAGCACCTCGAGCGGCGCTACTTCGAGGAGTCACCCGACGGATTCGGCGTGCACGACGCGTTCGGAGGCAGGTTCGGCATGGCGATCTGCAACGACCGACGCTGGCCCGAGACGTACCGCGTCATGGGCCTCCAGGGCGTCGAGATGATCCTCATCGGCTACAACACCCCGCTGAACTACGCACCCGACCCGTCACAGAACCCACTCCAAGGCTTCCACAATCACCTCGTGATGCAGGCCGGCGCCTATCAGAACGGCACCTGGGTCGTCGGCGTCGCCAAGGGCGGGATCGAAGAGGGCGTCGAATCGCTCGCTCAGACGGCGATCATCGCCCCGTCAGGCCAAGTCGTCGCCCAGGCGACCACCATCGGCGATGAGTTGGTCGACGCATTCTGCGACCTCGACATGTGTGAACGCTACAAGAAGACATTGTTCGACTTCGATCGTTACCGCCGTCCTGAGATGTACTCGGTGATCACCGACCCGACCACCAAGTCGCTCGTCGACAGCCTCGCCCGACCGAAGCCCGACTTCGGCGACGACGACCCTGGCGACGACTGAGGCAGCGACCGACAGGAGCACCCCGATGTCCGAGTTCACGTTGAACGGCGAGGCCGTCTCGGCCGCCGACGATCATCCGCACCTGCTGGCGGCGCTGCGAGACGAACTGGGCGTCACATCACCGAAGGACGGGTGCTCGCCGACCGGCCAATGCGGCTGTTGCACGGTGCTCATCAACGGCAAAGCGCGAGTGTCGTGCCAGACCTCGATGGAGAAGATCGCCGGTTCGGAAGTCGTCACGCTCGAGGGTCTCCCCGACGACGAGGTCGCCCGCTACGCCGACGCATTCGCCGCATGCGGAGCACTGCAGTGCGGCTTCTGCACACCGGGCATCGTCGTGCGCACGAAGGCGCTCGTCGACAAGCACGGCTCGGCGCTCACGCGTGAGCAGGCGTCGCGTCACATGGGAGCGCACCTCTGTCGCTGCACCGGCTACGTGAAGGTGCTCGACGCGGTCGAGGCAATCGCTCAGGACGAGGTGCCGGTCGTGATCCAGCCGGGCGGCGTCGGGTCACGGGGTGTCAAGTACGAGGGTCGAGAACTGTCGATCGGCGCCCGGGACTTCATCGACGACATGAACCTGCCGGGAATGCTCCACGGAGCACTTCGCCTCACCGATCACGCCCGCGCCGACATCGTGGCGATCGACCTCAGCCGCGCCGACGCCGCACCCGGCGTCAGAGCCGTGATCCCAGCCGAGTCGATCCCGGCAGCCACCCGTGTCGGGTTGATCCACAAGGACTGGCCGGTGATGATCCCCGTCGGCGGCAGAACCTCGTACCTGGGAGACGTGCTGGCGATCGTCGTGGCCGATACCCGCCGTCAGGCGCGTGCCGCCGCCGAGTTGATCGACGTCACCTACGACGTCCACGAGCCGATGGTCGATCCCGTTCGCGTGGTCGAGTCGGCTGACGATGCCGTGTGGGAACTCGACGGCAACATCTTGTCGACGTCCGCGTACTCGCGCGGCGACGTCGACGCGGCCCTCGCATCAGCGGCGTTCACCGTCGACGAGACGTTCCAGACCCAACGCATCGAGCACGCATTCCTCGAACCCGAGTCGACGCTCGCCGTGCCGACGATGGCGCCCGGTGTCGCAGCGCCACTCGATGCCAGCGAACCGGGTCGGGCGGACTTCCCCGAATCCTTGTACGTGTACTCGGGAGGCCAGGGCATCTGGGACGACCGCAACGACATCGCCGCGATGCTCGGCATCGACACCTCTCGCGTCGTCACCGAGCTCGTTTCAAACGGCGGCGCGTTCGGCGGCAAGGAGGACATGTCCAACCAGGCCCACACGGCGCTCGCTGCATGGCTGACCGGTCGGCCGGTCAAGATCACGCTCTCGCGCGAAGAATCGCTGCTGATGCACCCCAAGCGGCATCCGATCCGAATGCACTACCGGGCGGGTTGTGATGCCGACGGCAAGCTCACAGCGATCAAGGTCCGGATGATCGGCGACTCGGGGCCGTACGCATCGGTCGGCA
>JBGCFW010000174.1:0-13502 GCA_045107155.1 Ilumatobacter sp.
TGAAGCACATGTCGGCCTTGTGGCCGAGGATCGACGCCGTCACGACCTGCGCCCCCGCCTCTTCTGCTGCACGGACGACGGCGACCACCGCAGCTCGGTGGGTGGACTCGGTCGGCTTCGCGAACAGGTGGACGACGCTCACGCCCTCTTCCATCAACATGGCGCCAGGCTAGGGCGGTGCCGCCTCGCCTGGTCAGCGTCGTTGGTCAGAGACGCTCGGGCGAGTACACGTTGAACTCGCCGTCGCGGACGAAACCGGCGAGCAGCAGGCCGGCACTGCGGGCCGCGTCCACCGCGAGCGCCGTGGGTGCGCTCACCGCGATGAGCGCAGAGAACCCCGCAGCCCACGCCTTCTGAACCATCTCGATGCTGGCACGACCGCTCACGAACAGACCCAGCCCGGTCGCAGGGAGTGGCGGCAGCGCATCTGCCCCCAACACAAACGCTCCGATCACCTTGTCGACGGCGTTGTGCCGGCCCACATCCTCGCGGGTCACGAGAACGCTCCCGGAGCGGTCGAACGCCGCCGCTGCATGTACCGACCCGGTGGCCGCGAAGAGCCCCTGGCCATCCAGGACGGTGTCGGCGATACCACCGAGCACATCGAGATCGATCGGCTCGGCGACAGGAAGCGGAGCGAGCCGACTCACGAGTTCGTCGAGCTGATCGCTGCCACACCATCCGCAACTCGACGAGACATTGCCGAGCCGAGGGCGTGGCGTCGGCGCAGCTCCGCCGGTCTCGACCGTCACCACGTTGAACTGTGCATCGGCCGCACTGCCATCGGCGCAGTAGCGGACGCCGGTGACCGGGTGCCCGTCGATCAGACCTTCGGTGAGGCAGAAGCCTGCTGCGAGCTCGTAGTCGTGTCCGGGAGTGCGCATCGTGGTGCTCACGAGGGTTCCGTCGAGCTGGATCGACATCGGCTCTTCCACGATGAGTTCGTCGGGCCGCCGGCCGGCGACGCGTGCCCCCGGCAGACCGGTCACGCGGGTGACGATGAGTCGTTCGCTCCGATGTCTCACACCGCGTGCCCGGCGACGTCGATCTGGCGAGCTCGCAACGCCGAGAGCACGCCATCGGCGAACCGACCCGCAGGGTCGCCGCCCGCAGCGGCGACCGTCACGAAGTAGAACGATGGTTCGATCAGCTCCACCTCCATCACGACCTGGCCGTCCGAGCCGTCGGCGAGACGAACCGGTGCGACGTCGACGCGGGCGAACACGACGTCATCGAACGAGCGAGCGACGCCGGTGGCGAGCGCGGCCTGCGCGGTCGCCAGTTGTTCGTCCGATGGAACGGCGGCGGTGATCTCTTCCTTCGCGAAGAGTCCACCTTCCTGCTCGACCTCGACCGACGTGAGAATCGCGCCCTTGTTGAACGCGTGCGACAGCTCGAGGCTGGTGCCGTCGCCACCGACCACATAGCAATGGGCCACCTCCCCATCCCGATCGAGGAGTTCGAGGTACGGCTGCACCATCGCAGTGCGACCCTCGGCGTGCAGCGTGGCGATGTGATCGGCGACCTCTGACGGCGCGCATCGGCGTGCGCCACTCGATCCGGCACCGACCGTGGGCTTGACCACGTGAACCCCGGCGTCGACATCGACAGCTGGTACGGGATCGCCGGGTGCGACGTACGTGGTCGGAACGATCCCGACACCGGCGGCTTCCAGTTCGCCCAGGTATCGCTTGTCGGCGCTCCATCGAATCGCGTCGGCACCATTGAGCAGCGTCGTCACGTCGGAGACGGCGTCGACCCACCCGAGGAACTCGTCGAGTCGATCGGTGTAGTCCCACGTCGAGCGCACCACGAGAGCGGAGAAGGATGACCAATCGACCGTCGGATCGTCCCACGACACGACGGCGACATGGGCAGCGCCGAGGCGCTCGGCAAGGGCCGCCCGAAGCGGCTCCAGGTCAGGGTCGAGCGGAGCTGCAACGTCGGCAGTGACGAGTCCGAGCACGCGGGACAGCCTACGAAGGCTGGCACGCGTTGTACCGTGGCGAGATGAGCGACACGGTCTCTGACGCTGCACCGATCGCCACGCAGGCGGCAGGGGCACCGGCACCCGTTGCGCGCAACGTGGTCACCGAGGCGGTCGGAACGACACTGGTGATGCTCGCCGGACCCGGACTCCTCACGCTCAGCGGGGTCGCGGCGAACGACCTCGCCGTTGCCCTCTCGTTCGGACTCGCGGTCGCGATCTCGATCGGCGTCATCGGCGCCGTCGCGAACCCGGCCTTCACGCTCGCGCTGCTCGTCGTGCGCGAGGTGAGCCTCCGCGAGGCCGTCGGCGACTGGATCGGGCAACTCGTGGGCGGGGGGCTCGGCGGTGCGCTGATCTTCGGACTCAACGGACTCGAACGCCAGTCAGGTGGCGCCAATGGCTGGGATCGAAACGGCTTCGCCGACCTCGGAACCGTGATGGCCGCCGAGCTGGTGTTCGGCGTGGTGATCGTCGTCGTGCTGCTCTCGGCGATCTCGAAAGGGTTGTCGCTCACCGCGATCGCCGGATTCACGGGTGCTGCGTCGGCGATCGCGGCGCTCGTCATGATCGACCTCGACGGGATCGGCCTCAATCCGGCCAGATCGATCGGTTCCGCCGTCTTCGCCGAAGCCGACCCCAACGCGATCGGACAATTGTGGCCGTTCGTCGTGATGCCGCTCGTCGCTGCGGTGGCCGCCGTGTTCGTGTGGCTCGCCATCGATGCCGCCGAGGTGGACGACACCATCTTCGACGAGACCATCGTGGACGACCTCCACGATCAGCTCACCGACGACGACTGAGGTGGCGCCGTCGGTTCCGGCCGCCGGCTACCGAATCCGACTCGTGACGTTCGCAGACCGCGGCAGCCTCGTCAGCCGCCGGCGACGGCGGGGATGATCGACACCACGATTCCGTCGCCGACCTTCGTGTCGAGGCCGTCCAGGTAGCGCACGTCGTCATCGTCGACGAAGACGTTGACGAACTTGCGGAGGGAGCCATCGTCATCGAGGAGACGTTCGCCGAGACCGGGATGCGCAGACTCCAGCGACGAGATCACGTCGCTGAGGGTTCCCGGCTCGACGGAAACTTGCTTCTCGCCACCCGTGATCGGGCGCATGGTCGTGGGGATTCGAACGGTCGCTGACATGGCGTTCACACTATCGGCGATTCCCGACTCAAGCGGTCGGGATTAAAGGTCCGGGTAGGTTCGTCGAGATGCGAGTTCTCGCGGCGCCCGACTCCTACAAGGGCACGGCGTCCGCCGCCGAGATCGCCGCGGCCATCGGCCACGCGTGCTGGGAACTCGACATGGACTGTGTCGAACTCCCCATGTCCGACGGTGGCGACGGGCTCCTCGACGTCCTCGGCGGCGCCAACCGGACCACCACGGTCACCGGACCGCTCGGGGACCCGGTCGAGGCGATGTGGCGGATGTCGGGCGACACCGCGGTGATCGAGATGGCGCGCGCAAGCGGCCTCGTGCTCGCTGGCGGCGCCGAGAACAACGACGCGCTCGATGCAACGACGACCGGCGTCGGCGAGTTGATCGACCACGCCCTCGACGCCGGCGCCGCTCGGATCATCGTGGGCCTCGGCGGTTCGGCCACCACGGACGGCGGCTTCGGAGCGATCCGAGCAATCAACGCCATCGCCCGACTCCGACACGTCGAACTCCTCGTCGGATGCGACGTCACCACCCGGTTCACCGATGCGGCATCGGTGTTCGGACCACAGAAGGGCGCCACACCGGCACAGGTGAAACTCCTCACGCGCCGCCTCGATCGACTCGTCCAGATGTTCGCGGACGACTTCGACGTCGATGTATCCGACATCGAGGGCGGCGGCGCCGCAGGCGGCCTCGGGGCGGCCCTCGCAGCGATGGGCGGGCGACTGGTTCCGGGCGTCGAACTCGTGGCTGACGAACTCGATCTGTTCGACCATCTCGACGGAGAGCAGCCCGTCGATCTGGTAATCACCGGGGAAGGTCGCTTCGACGAGACGAGCCTGAAGGGAAAGGTCGTCGGGAGCGTCGCTGGATTTGCGGCAGATGCGGGCGTGGCGGTCGCCGCCGTCGTCGGAGAAGCCGACGATCACACCCGGGAGCGAGTCGCCTCGTCGCTGCGCGTCGAGGCGCTGACAGACCGTTTCGGCCTCGACGAAGCGACCAACGAGCCACGACGATGCGTCGAGGCGGTCGCATCAGCCCTCCTCGCGGAGTTGTCGGACCGGCGCTGACCGGTCCGACCGATCACTCGCCGGTGTCGACCGTGTCGCCGTCGGAGGGTTCTGGAGCCTCCGGCGTGGCACCAGCCCCAGTGGTGCCAGCGGAGAGTTCGGCGATCGTCTGCCCGGCCTGAGCGTCACCGAGGAGGAGCAGCACACCAGCACCGCCCAGGTCTCCATCGGTGACCGGGGCAGGGCTCACGAGCGTGAGCACTTCGACGCCCCCGAGGTCGCGGGCGACAGACTCGGCGACCGGTAACGCACCGGCGACAGCCGTGTCGTAGTACACAATCGATTCATCGAGATTCGGGCCGGTTGCGTTGGTCGGCGGCCCCATCGTGTACCCCTCGAACTCGAGGGTGCTGCTCATCTGGCCCGCCGACCCGCCCACCGTGTTGGCATTGGCCACGACGACGGTCGCACCGGTGGTGGTTCGGATCGGCGTGGTGTCCGGGGGCTCGGTTGCCACCGGTGCCGCAGTCACCGAGACCTCCGGGATCGTGAGGCCGGGATCATCAACGACTCCGATCGACGGATCGGACGCACTGCTCCCACCATCGTCAGTGAGATCGCTCAGGATGAAGAATCCGGCGACGAGGGCGACGACAGCGAGCACGATCGTGAGACCGGAACCGACTGGCGAGCCACCCACCCCCTGCCGAGGCGTTCGTCGGCTCGCACCCAGTTGCTCGTCTGTGGTCATGCGTTCATCCCTTCGTGGCGCTCGACGCCCCCGACGCCTCGTCGAGGCGCAGCTTGCGGGCCCGCAGACGCAGCCGCTTGAGACGTCGCACGACCATGGGGTCGTGTTCCATCGCCGCTGGATCGTCGAGCACCGTGGTCAGTTCCGCATGATATTCGTCTGGCGAACACTGAAAGCGCGCGCGGATGGCCTGATCCCGCGGCTCTTCGAGACTCCACCACGAACGTTCGAATTCGAGCATGGCGGCATGGCGTTCGGACAGCATCACCGCACAGGTTGGCCTGGAACACGACCGAATTACAAGCATGAGAGCAACAAATCCCCGGTCCGGCCCGGGGCTCTAGGCTGCGCTGCGTGGCAAAACCCTTTCTGATCGGCGTGGCCGGCGGCAGCAGTTCTGGCAAGACGACCATCTCCGAACGGCTCGTGGAACTCACCGGCGAACGGCATCTCTCGCGAATCGAGCTCGACTCGTACTACCTCGACCGCAGCGACCAGACACTCGAACAACGCAGTCAGGCCGACTACGACCACCCGGACGCGTTCGACTGGAGTCTCCTGAACGACCACCTCGCAGCGCTTGCGAACGGTGCGAGCGTGCCGGTTCCGATCTACGACTTCTCGGCGCACAACCGATCGGGCAACACCCGCGAGGTCCACCCGAACCGAATCGTGGTCGTCGACGGGATCCTGGTGCTGTACGACCGCGCTCTACGCGAGCGATTCGATCTCAAGATCTTCGTCGACACCTCGGCCGACATTCGCCTGATCCGACGACTTCAACGAGACGTGGCCGAACGTGGGCGAACCGCCGATTCGGTGATCGAGCAGTATCTCACGACCGTGAAGCCAGCGCACGAGAGGTTCATCGAGCCAAGCAAGCGATACGCCGACGTCATCATCCCCGAGGGCGGTCTGAACCGTCCGGCGATCGAGGTCCTGCTCGCCCGTGTGCGCGAGCTGGCGAGCGACGCCGACGCCTGACGCACCTGGCGTCGCGTCACATGTATTTCTCGACGGGGACGAGCGAGCTGTAGATCATCTTGACCTGCGTGTAGTGCTCGATCGCGTTCGCACCGTTCTCCCGCCCGACCCCCGACTGCTTGTAGCCGCCGAACGGCACAGAGGCTGGCAAGGTCCCGTAGTCGTTGATCCACACGGTGCCGGCCTGCAACGCGTTGCCGACCCGATTCGCACGGGCGAAGTCCTTCGAGAACACCGCAGCTGACAGTCCGTACGGCGTGTCGTTCGCACGCGCCAGCACCTCTTCCTCGGTGTCGAACGGCAACACCGACATGAGCGGACCGAACACCTCGTCGGTGACGAACTCCATGTCGTCGGTGCAGTCACCGAACACCGCCGGCGTCACATAGTTGCCGGCCGCCAGAGGTCCGTCGACCGGAACGTCGCCGCCGACCACGTGGGTCGCCGCCGACGCCTTGGCGACGGCCATGTATCGCATCACCTTGGCGTGGTGCTCCGCGCTCACGAGGGGTCCGATCATGGTCGCGTCGTCGAACGGATCCCCCACGGTGAGCGCTCCCACCCGTTCGGCGATCGGCGCCATGAACTCGTCGTACACACCACGCTGCACGAACACTCGGGTGCCGTTCGAGCACACCTGGCCGGTGGAATAGAAGTTGTTCGTGAGTGCGGCGTTGCGCGCCGACTCGACATCGGCATCGTCGAACACGACAATCGGAGACTTGCCACCGAGCTCCAGAGTCACCGCCTTGAGCGATGCCGCCGCATCGGCCATGACCGCCTTGCCGGTACTCACTTCACCGGTCAGCGAGACCTTCGCCACGCCGGGATGCGATACCAGCGCCTGCCCCACCCGGGCGTCGCCCTGGAGCACGTTGAACACACCGTCGGGTAGTCCAGCCTCGGTGTAGATCCGGGCGAGCGTGTCGGCCGACAAGGGCGTCATCTCGGCGGGCTTGAAGATCATCGAGTTGCCACACGCCAACGCGAGCGCCGACTTCCACATGGCGATCTGGATCGGGTAGTTCCACGCACCGATACCCACGCAGACGCCAAGAGGCTCACGCTGCATGCGAGCGAAGCCCCGACCTGGGAAGTCGATCGTCTCGCCATGGAGCGTCGGGGCGACACCGGCGTAGAACTCGAGAACGTCAGCACCCGTGGGGATGTCCTCCGTCGAGGTCTCTCCGATCGGCTTGCCCGTGTCGAGCGTGTCGAGCCGTGCCAGCTCGTCGTTTCGGCCGCGGATCAGCTCGACCGCCCGCATGAGAACCCGGGACCGCTCGACTGCCGGGGTCGTCGACCAGATGTCGAAGCCGCGCTGCGCGGACTCCACGGCAGCATCGACCTCCGCGACCCCCGCCTGTTCGACCTGGCAGATCACGCGATTGGTCGCCGGATAGACGGTGTCGAACACCTCACCCGATGTGGATGCGAGCGCTGCGCCGTCGACGTACGAGCAGAGCGTCGGAAGGGTGGAGTCGGCGTCGATCGTGGGCATGGGCGGCACGCTACCGAACGTCCGACCGGCGCTCGCACGGCCGTTCCGCTCGCACGGTCAGGCCACGCGATGCGTGGTGGACGCCGCCCCTGCTGTCAGGACGCAGCGTCGAGCACTGCTTCGAAACGACCGAGGCGATGATGCACCTGGACCATGTTGCGCTCAGTCAAAGAATCGATCGACATCAGCTCAGGCTTTGGCACCCGCAGCTCGGTCTCGTCGTCGATCAGCGTCTTCGCAGACCCTGCGACGACGTTGCTCAGTTCACCGATCGATCCGCACGCCTCCTCGGCCGAGATGTCGTCAGGCGACTCCTCGATCATCGCGGCGGTGAGTGCGACGGCGGTCGCCAGCGGCACCCGAAGGATCAACGCGGCCTCCTTGCCGCCGCCGGAGATGACGAGGTGGGATTCCACGACGGTGCCGTCGTGTCCTGCGACCTCGGGAAGTGGCGCTCCCAGAATGGTCGACTCGTCGATGCCGTCCAAGGTCTCCTGGAGGATCTCGCCGAGTTCTTCGCGCACAGCTGGGTCGTTGAAGTCGATGGTCACGGTCATGTCGTTCCTCGTGAGTAGTAGAAGGTGGATGTTCCAACGCGACGGCTCTCGTAGCCATCGTCGATGCCATTGGTCGTCTCGCTCGCTCCGAGCAGCAGGCAGCCGCCCGGCTTCAGGACCTCGGTCCTGATCCGTCGAAGAATGTCCTTGCGAACGGGAAGCGTGAAATAGATGAGGACGTTGCGCAGCAGCACGACGTCACACGTGGGGATACCGCGCCAGGGCCCGAGCAGATTCATCTCGCGGGCATCGATCATCGAGCGCAGTGCGGGCTTCGCCGTCCACGAACGCCCCGTCTGATCGAAGTGTTTGACCGCGAGATTGGTCGGCAGTCCACGGTTCACCTCGAACCGCGAGTACTTGCCCGCCTTCGTCCGCTGGACCATCTCGGGAGACACGTCGGTCGACACGATCTTCGTACGCCCCGGCATCGCGAGCGATGGCACGTTGTCGATGATCGCCATCGCAAGCGTGTAGGACTCCTGACCACTCGAGCAGGCGCCGTTCCAGATCGTGAGTCGGCCACGAGCGGCCGCTTCGGGCAACACGTGTTTCGCCAGCATCTCGAACGGGTGCTGATCACGGAAGAACGAGGTCTCGTTCGTCGTCATCGCCTCGATCGCCCGACCACTCGCTGCTCGATCTCCGCGTCGGATCTTCGAGAGCAGATCGGCGACCGAAGACAGCCCCAGCTCGAGCGCGACCGGTTGCAGCCGGCTCTCGATGAGGTACTCCTTGCCGACCAACTGAACACCGATCTCCTTGTCGACCAGCGCGATGAACGCATCGAGGTCGGCCGGAGCCGCAGTAGGTGCATTATGGACGGTTGACATCAGGTTCGCCCTCCTCGGGCTCCGGCGAGTGCCGCGCGGGAATGCGCCAGGTCGGCGACGCGCGGTCCAATTCTTGTGAGGGGCAGGACTTCGGTCGCGAGACCGTTCTCGACCACGCTGCCGGGCATTCCCCAGACAACGCTTGTTTCTTCGTCTTGTGCGATCACGTCGCAGCCGAGCTCGGCGAGTTGCCGGGTTCCAACGGTGCCATCGGCACCCATCCCGGTCAGCATGACGACGAGCGATTCGCTGCCATACGCCGCGGCGATCGACTCGAACGTGGGGTCGACGGACGGTGTGCACGAGTTCACGGGCGGGCCGTCGAACGGTTCCACTTCGACCGATGTGCCGGTCTTGCGGACGCGCATGTGGCGACCGCCGGGCGCGATGTAGACCGAGCCGGGCTCGGCGACCATCCGGCGCGACACCTCGACGACGCGATGCGACGAGCGACGGTCGAGCCGTTCCGCAAGCGCGAGCGTGAACTTCGCAGGCATGTGCTGAACGACGAACATCGGAACCGAGAGGGGTTCGGAGATGCCGCAGAGGAACTCTTCGAGGGCGACGGGGCCTCCCGTCGAGCTCCCGATCGCAACCGCGCGGAGCTGCTTACCGAATGCTGTCGACTTTCGAAGGGCGCCACCGCCCTTCGCGTTCGGGTGGAGCGGTACCGCAGCTCGCTCGCGGTGGTTCGGAACGAGCGCGCGGTTCTTCGAGAGCGAGGAACGCTCCGGTCGTGCCGGAGTCGAGTGCGGATTGCGTCGACCGAGGAGCGCTCGCATCTTCACGACGAGCTCGCCGCGCACGTGCTCGAGCGCGCTCGCGGCACCGCTCGTGGTCGACGGCTTCGTCGCGTAGTCGCTCGCTCCGGCCGACAGCGCGTCGAGGGTCACGTTCGCTCCCTGACCGGTGAGGGTCGAGAACATGATGATCGGTGTCTTCTTGTCGAAGACACGAATCTCGCGAAGGGCCTCGAGTCCGTTCATCACCGGCATCTCGACGTCGAGCACGATCAGGTCGGGGGACAGCGCTTTCGCCTTCTGGACGCCGGCGCGGCCGTCTGCCGCAGTGCTGGCGACCTCGAGGTCGGGTTCGGCGTCGATGAATCGGCTGAGCAATCCTCGGATGACGACCGAATCATCGACCAGGAGGATCCTGGCCGGACGGCTCATCGCTGCCCTGTCGCGTACACGCCCATGATCTCGAGACGCTCCCGGATCATCGACACGTCGACCGGCTTGAACAAGTACTCGTCCACCCCACTCAACAACGCCTTGGCGACTCGACGCGGATCCGACTCGCTGCTGATCATCAGCACCGGAATCGACGCGAACTCCTCGGAACGACGAAGCGTCTTGGCGAGTTCAGCGCCGTCCATCACCGGCATGTTCCAATCGGTCACGACGGCGTCGGGCGGATCGGACGGATCCAGCTTGTCCAGCGCATCCTGTCCGTGTTCGGCCGATACGACGTCGAAACCGAGGTCGGTCATCATCTTGCCGACCATCTTGCGTGCGACACGTGCGTCGTCGACGACGAGAGCTCTCATGCTGCGTCCTGTCCGTGATTGAGGGGAATGGCCACAACTTGGGCCACGTCGACGACGAGCAACAGCTCATCGGCGAGCTTGTACGTACCGACCATCAGGTCGGCGATCTCTTCCTGCATGGTCACAGGAGGCGGTTCGTAGAGGTCGAAACCGACCTCGAGGACTTCGCCGATCGAGTCGACGAGCAGCGACAGCTGTTCGCCACCGCTCTTGACCACGACGTGGCTCGGCACTGCGTCCTCTGCTGCGGACTCCAGACCGAGGCGGGTCCGCAGGTCGAGCGTCGTGGCGATCTGGCCACGAAGGTTGATGAGTCCGGCCACGGCCGGAGCGGCGCCGGGAATCGGGGTGATGTCCGCTTCACGCAGGATCTCCTGAACGTCTCGAACGTCGATGCCGAGCAGCAGATCGCCGAGGCGAAACGTGCACAGCAGCACGGTGTTGTTGTCGTCGGCGCTCATTGCACCCCTCCTCCGACCAGCGTCGGCGTTCTGAACTCTCCGACCCCGCCGTCGGCGAGGTCGACGATGTCGATGATGTCGATGACGTCGCCGTTGACGACTGCGGTCTCGATGACGCCGTCGGAGTCACGACGAATCTCCGGCTGCGACACGATGTCGAGCACTTCGCCCACGGCGATGCCGACCGATTCGTGACCGGTCGAGCAGACGACGACGCTGACTCGTTCCGATGCGCCGACGGCGTTGGAGCCTCGACCTGTCAGCGGTCCGAGGTCGAGGATCGGCATGATCTCGTCGAGGTATTGCACCACGTCGCGATGCTTGCTCGTCTCGATCGCGTCCTGGGTGAACTCCTCGAGGCGGTCGACCTGGTCGAGCAGGATCGCCGCACGCTCCCCACCTTCGAGCCCGACCACCAGCACGGTGCGGTCGTCGAAGCCCGACTGGCTGTTGCGACGGTGCTCGTCATCGAGCGCGGCGGCCTCGGTCGCTGCAGTGGTGTTGAGCACCCCGCTGGCTGAGGCGACGCCGCTGACGTCGAGGATCAGGGCGACGGAGCCGTCACCCATCACGGTGGCACCCGAGAAGAGCTGGTTGTCGCGGACCGTTCGGCCCAGCGGCTTGATGACGATCTCCTCCGTGTCGTCGATCGCGTCGACCACGAGGCCGAACGGACGACCGAGCACTTCGAGCACGACGATGTTTCCGGACGTACCGCAGAGCCGCTCGGCACCGAGCTGCGTCCGCAGATCGACGATGGGGAGGAGTCGGTTTCGCAGGCGATAGACGGGCGTGCCGTGCACGTCCTCGATTCGCTGGCCCTCGTCGAGGCGGACGAGTTCCTGGATGCTCGGCTGGGGGATGGCGTAGCGGTTGCCATCGCAGCGCACGACGATCGCAGGAATGATCGCGAGTGTGAGGGGGATCTTGATCTCGAAGGTCGTCCCGACGCCCACCTGGGTCTTGACGTCGACCGAGCCGCCGATGCGCTCGATGTTCGTCTTCACGACGTCCATGCCCACGCCACGGCCGGAGATGTTGCTGACCTGCTGTGCGGTGGAGAAGCCCGGACGGAAGATCAGCTGGACGGCCGCGGCGTCGCTGAGTCCGGCGGCCTGCTCGGCAGTGATCAAGCCCTTCGACGCCGCCGAGTTCTTGATGGCTTCGGCGTCGATGCCCCCACCGTCATCGGAGATCTCGATGTTGACCTGGCCACCCTCGTGGCTGGCGCTCAGGCGCAGTGTGCCCTCGGAGTCCTTGCCGTTCGCCACGCGGACCTCGGGAGACTCGATCCCGTGATCCACGGTGTTGCGGATCATGTGGGTGAGCGGATCCTTGATGGCCTCGAGCAGGGTCCGATCGAGTTCGGTCTCCTTGCCTTCCATCTCGAGGCGGATGTCCTTGCCGACCTGGTTCGACAGGTCCCGAACGACTCGGGGGAGCTTGTTCCAGATGCTGCCGATCGGCTGCATCCGGGTCTTCATCACGCTTTCCTGCAGCTCGCTCGTCAGGAGGTTCAGTCGCTGCGAGGGCTTGGCGAACTCGTTCTCCGGGTTCGAGCCGGCGAGCTGCACGATCTGGTTTCGGGAGAGCACGAGCTCGCCGACGAGGTTCATCAGCGAGTCCAGCACCGACACATCGACGCGCACCGAGCTGTCAGCGGCGCCACGCTGGCGTGCGGCCGCGTTGTCGACGTCGGCCTTCTCGGCTCGCCCGTCGTCGACGAGGATCTTGCCGAGCTTGCGTTCGTCGCCGAGCGCCTGCTCGGCGGCCGCCACCTCGACATCGTCGCGATGGGCCTTGCCGTCCTCGACGAGCACGTCGCCGATGCGCTTGTCGGTGACCGGCACTTCGACGATGCTCGAATCGACCGTTGCGTCTTCGTTGTCGGCTGCCACCGCGGCGGCGACCGCTTCGACGGCCTCTTCCTCGGCATCGACGGGGCCGTCGGTCTCGACGATCTCGACGCTCGCGACGCTCTCGACGCTCTCGACGCGCTCGACGCTCTCGACGCTCTCGACGGTGATGGTCGACTCGTCAGCGGCGGCCGGGTCCTCGACAACCGCGGGTGCGGTTTCGACGTCTACCTCGGCATCGAGCGACGTATCGCCGTCAGCGGCGGGCGTCACCGGGAGGTGCGAACGAGCAGACAGCGACTCGAGCTGGGCGATGAGGGCATCGTTGTCGTGCGAGCCCTCCGAACCGGTGGCCTCGATCGTCTCGAGGATGTCACGGATCGCGTCGTTCGTCGCGAGGAGGGCATCGATGATCGCTTGATCGATCTCGATCACCGAATCACGGAGCAGGCTGAGCAGATTCTCGCCGCGATGAGCGACGGTTTCGAGCTGCCCGAAGTCGAGGAATCCACACGTTCCCTTGATCGTGTGCAAGATCCTGAAGACCTCGGTCAGCGTCGGCGTGTCATCGGGAGCCTCCTCGAGGACCACCAGACCATGTTCGATCCGGTCGAGTCCTTCGTAGCACTCGACGAGGAATTCGCCGATGAGTTCGTCATCCATTGGATTTCCGTTTCCTGTTCTCTGTCGTCGTTCTCTGGCGGGCGTCAGCGGTAGATGCTGACGAGCTGGTTGATGTCGGCGGCCATGCGGGACAGTTCCTCGGCTGAGGTCTTTGTCTCGGAGGTCGACTGCAACGTGTCGTCGGCGGCCGCTGCGACGTCGCCGATCGAACGAGCGATCTC
>JBGCFW010000175.1:0-25170 GCA_045107155.1 Ilumatobacter sp.
CCGTCGTCGAGCGGATGGCAGTACACCACGAGGACGCGACGCGGTGTGAGCGGCGAGGGAGTGCCGTTCATCTCAGCTCTCGCATCTTCTTCTCCACCTGCTCGGCGAACACCATGCGTTCGCCCGGGGTGGTCGTATCGATCGCGTAGAGCCCGAGCCAGGTTCGAGAGGTGTTGAGACCGCAGGAGAGTCTGAGCGCTCTCATCAGTGTCCGGCGCCCGTTGTCGTTGATGGCAGCGACGTACCAGCGCGGCGACCCGTAGGTCGACACGCCGACGAGTCGCCGAACGTTCGTGAGTCCGGGGCGGACCCGGCCGCTGCGCTCGTCGAACCGGAATCCGACACCGGGAACGAGCACTCGTTCGAGCCACCCCTTGAGCAGCGCCGGCAGTCCACTCCACCACGTCGGGTAGACGAACACGAGCGTGTCGACGCGCTGGAGGATCGCAGCATGCTCGGCCACGAGTGGATCGAGGATCGGCTCCTCTGCGTGGTAGGCGGCGCGTTCTTCGGGGGTCATCGCAGCACGGAACCCCACGGCGGTGAGGTCGAGGACATGGACCTCGGATCCGCCCGCCTCGAGACCAACGCGTACCCGCTGCGCGAGCTCGTGTGTGAACGCCTGCGGTGACGGGTGGGCGACGACGACGGCCGCGATCGCCGGACGGGAACGGCTCACGAACGCACCGTCGTACGAAGACGAGAGGCCGCCTCGTCGGCGGTCGACCAGGCGGCGGACACGGCGTCAGACTACGACAACGTCGCCCGTCCGTCTGGAGGCGTCGAGGTGTCGTTCGTCTCGCCAAACGGGCCGCGAGACCGACGGGCTCCGCGCCTCAGGAGTCGAGGTTGGCGCGGTCCTTGATGCGGACTGGGCCTCGACGCTCGGTGACGTCTGTGTAGCGAGCCACGATCTCGACGATCCGGTCGCCGTCGACCTCGTCGTTCTCGCACAGCACATCGGCGATCTCGAGGAGCGCCTTTCGATGGCGAGTGACCATCTGGTCGGCGCGAGCGGCACCCTCGACCAGGTACGCCTCGGCGGCGTCGCGATAGCTCGCGTCGGCGAGCACCTTGGCGACGAGGTTCGCGGCGGTCGGAGTCTGCGCTGCTTCGAGGCTCAGCAGCCCAGGTCCGTTCCCGAGCTGTCCGACGAGTTGGCTCGCCAGGTTGGTGGCGAACGCGAGGTCGGAGCTGATGCCGCTGCTCGCCTCGCCGAATTCGATCTGTTCGGCGGAGCGGCCCGCGAGCGCCACGCAGATCATGTCGCGGGCATCGCTGGGCGTCTTCAAGAAGCGTTCTTGTGCATCGCCGTGGGCGACGAGACCGAGCGCCGACGAGCGGCGCAGGATCGAGGCGATCTTGATGTCCCGGCGTGTGAGCACGGCAGCAAGTGCGTGGCCTGCTTCGTGGATTGCGATGCGGCGCCGCTCGTCGGGGTGGTAGCCCATGTCCTGCGCGACGCCGACTTCGGTGATCAGCTGCGCCTTCAGCACGTCGGTCACGTTCATCGCCGTTCGCCCGTCTCGGAGGGCCACGATGAGCGCTTCGTCGAGGAGCTTCTCGATCCGTACGGGCGTGTAGCCAGCGCTCACGTCGGCGATCAGTGCCGCAGTGACGTCGTCGTCGTGTCGCTTCTTGGCGAGGTAGTACTCGGCGATCTCGGTGCGGTCCTTGCGCGCCGGCAGCGTGAAGCCGATCGTTCGATCGAAACGGCCGGGCCGGACCAGTGCCGGGTCGAGATCGGCTGCACGGTTGGTCGATGCCACGACGAGGATGTTCGCCATCGCCGAGCGCGGATGCTTCAACCTGCGGTGTGGCGGGAGGTGCTTGTTGATCCAGTCGACGAACTTCGCCTTGATCTTGTCGCGTGGCGCAGGCATGTCGAAGCTCTGCATCTGCACGAGCAGTTCGTTCACGATTCCCGCCGAGCCCTCGGCCATGGTGCCTTTGCCCATGCCGCTCCGGGCCTGGCCGATGGCATCGAACTCCTCGATGTAGCCGATGGCACCGCCCTCTTCGCGTGCGGCGTGGCGGAGGGTCTTGAAGAACGTCCGGATCTTCTTGTTGGTCGCGCCGTAGTACATCGACTGGAACTCGGACGCCGAGACGAAGTGGAAGGGCACGCCGGCCTCGGCCGCCATCGCCTTGGCGAGGTAGGTCTTGCCGGTTCCCGGCGGACCTTCGAACAACACGCCGCGGCGTGGCTTGCCCCCCATCACGCGCTCGAAGGTCTCCGATGCGAGGAAGAGATTCATCGAGTCGATCGCTTCGCGCTTGGTCTGACTCGCGCCGACGACGTCGTCGAGGCGGACCTCGGAGTCCTCGGCGCGCAGCACCGTGTGTGGTGAGCGGCCGTGGCTGAGCAGCGGGAACAGAATGGCGACGCCGAGGATGCAGATCAGCCCGACGGCGATGATGATCTCGGGGTTGCCGGCGAGCCAGCCAGGCACGCCCGGTCGAATCGGGTTGTCGGTCGCGACCCGGTAGATCAGGTAGGCGAACACGGGTGCGAGCACGTAGAGCTTGCGTCGCAGCCGACGCTGCCGAACTCGCTCACGGTTGGCCGTCGCATCGATGTCGGCGCCCGAGCGCATCGCTCCGGAACTCAGCTGGGTGATGTCCATCGGACCTGCCTCCTGCTCGTACCCCCGTCGCCCAACGGGTCGAATCGACCGTAGTTGGGGCCTGGAGCGCTCGTTCGAGAACGCCGTCAAGGGTTGCTCAAGAATCGGCCGACCTCCGTGACGCGGTCGCACTGTGTGAAATATCGAGCGCGTCAAGTGGCGAAGTCATCGGCGTTCCAGAGGGCCTCGGGAGAGTTCTCAGTTGGCGAGCGGTCGACGTTTCGGGTCGTCGAAGAGCGAGAACAACAGGGCAGCCCCAGGGATCGTCGCGAGCAGTAGGAGGGCGGGCGAATAATCGTCGGTGACGCCCTGCATGACCGAGAGCACGACCGGGCCGAGCGCGCTCGCGGCGACGTTGAAGAAGGTCAGCGCACCCTGGATCGAGCCGAGGTTCGACGTTCCGAACCATCCCGGGAGCAGCGTCGACGTCGCCGTTCGAACGGCACCACCGGTGGCCCCGAGCACGATCGAGTAGAAGATGACGATCGGGCCGGGGGCGATCACTGCTCCGAGAAGATGCGCCGCGACCAGCAGCGCCATGCCCGCCGCCGGGAGGTAGCGCAGCCCGAGACGGTCGGCGAGCGCGCCCACGGCCAGTCCGGCGATGGTGGAGCCCACCACCTGCGGGAGGAACAGTGCGGCGGCCGCCTGCTCGGAGATTCCTGCATCGCCCATCAGGTCGATCTGGTGGAAGTTGAGCGCTGTCGAGAGCATCCCGGTGGAACCGCTGACCGCGGCGATCATCCAGAACGACCGGGTCGTCATCGCTTCTCGACGATCGAAGTCCGCGCCGGGCGCGTCGGCGGTGTCGACCGGTCGTTCCGAGCTCGTTTCGGGCGTCGACGCGTCGGCGGTGTCGGCAACCGGCGCGGCGATCGGGCGCGGCACGCTGCGGTACCCGAACAGTGCGATCGGGACAACGGTCACTGCGATCACGCCGGCGGCGACGAGCCAGGTCTGGCGCCAGCCGATGCCTGCGATGAGCAGTGAGAGGCCGACGGGGACCAAAGCCATCAAACCGGACTGGACGGTCGACATGATCCCGAGCGCTGTCCCGCGTCGTTCTCGGAATGTGATCGACACCGTGACGGTCGAGACGAGACTCAGCGAGCCCTGTCCGAGGAACCGGATGCCGGCGAACCCGATCGCCAGCCAGACGAGACCGTTGACGAGCGACATGTTCACCAGCGCGATGGCGAAGCACGCGCCGATCACGGCTTGTGCGATTCGCACGCCACGTTGATCGATCTGGCGTCCGACCCACGGGAGGAGTGCGGCGCCAGCGAGGGTCCCGATCAGGTACGCGGCGCTCACCTCGTCACGGCTGAGCGAGAGATCCTCGACGAATCGATCGACGAACACCGAGACGCCGATGGTCTGGCCGGGACCGGTGAGACCTGCCGAGAGAGTTGCGAATCCGAGCACGAGCCAAGCTGCGCGGCCGGTGGGAGCGGCGGAACGCGCAGGCGTTGCGGTCGTGGTCATCGGTGCGTGCCTATCAGCGAACCCGGGCCTCGACGCGGATTCGGTGCCCTGTTCTGGTGGCAGCGGCCCAGTTCGGAGGTCGAGTGACAGATCGTCGCTGGTTCATCCGTCTCCGCCGAGGCCCGAGGGTTACCCTGTCGGACGTGGCAACGCCCGAGAACAACACCGCAGGCTCCGACTTCGGAGCCAACTCCTGGCTCGTCGAAGAGATGTACGAACAATTCGTGCGCGATCCCGGGTCGGTGGGTGAGCAGTGGCAGGAGTTCTTCGCCGACTACCAGGCGACGGCGCCGTCTCTGGCAGCGGCCGCTGCGGCCTCGCCCGAGGTTCGAGCTGTCGCCGCTGCGCATCGTGCGCCCGAAGACGACCTCCCTGCGCCCGACACCCAGACCAAAGCCGAGAGCCCCACGCCCGCTGCAGCGCCGACTCCGGCCGCCGCAGCACCGGCGAAGGCAGCGCCCGCCGAGGAGCCGGGCAAGCCGATCCGCGGCGCCGGAGCGGCGATCGTGCGCAACATGGAGGCGAGTCTCGAGGTCCCGACGGCCACGAGCTTCCGCAATGTCCCTGCGAAGCTGCTCGAGGTCAACCGCAAGGTGGTCAACGGCTTCCGGTCACGTTCCGGGCAGGGCAAGATCAGCTTCACGCATCTCATCGGCTGGGCCGTGGTCCGCGCGATCGCCGACTCCGTTCCCGCGATGAAGAACGGCTTCGTCGAAGGGGAGGACGGCAAGCCTCGGCTCGTCGTGAACGACCACGTCAACATGGCGCTTGCCGTCGACGTCGAGAAGGCTGACGGCAGCCGCACGTTGCTGACGCCGATCATTCGCGATGCCGACACGCTCGACTTCGCCGGATTCCTGGCCTCCTACGACGAGTTGATCCGCAAGGTCAAGAACAACAAGCTCACGGTCGAGGATTTCATGGGGGCGAACGTGTCGCTCACCAACCCCGGCACCATCGGGACCGTGCAGTCCGTGCCCCGGTTGATGCCGGGACAGGGTCTGATCGTGGGTGTCGGCTCGATCGATTTCCCGGCCGAGTTCGAAGGCGCCGACCGCCAGAGCCTCGCCGAGATGGGTCTGTCGAAGGTCGTCACGGTCACGTCCACCTACGACCACCGGATCATCCAGGGCGCCGAATCGGGGCTGTTCCTGAAGCGAGTGAAGGAGTTGCTGCTTGGCGAGCACGACTTCTACGAAGAGATCTTCCACAGGCTCGACCTCCCGTACGAGGCCGAGAAGTGGCGCCCCGACGTGAACCCGCGCGACCACGAAGACGCCATGCTGCGCAAGCAGATGGCGGTCGCCAAGCTCATCCGCACCCACCGGGTGCGAGGGCATCGGATCGCCGATCTCGATCCGCTCCGTTGGACCGAACCGCACACCCCGCGTGAACTCGACCCCGCGACCTATGGCCTCACCATCTGGGACCTCGACCGCGAGTTTCTCACCGACGGCGTCGGTGGATCCGACAAGATGAAGCTCGGCGACCTGCTCGGGGTGCTCCGTGATGCGTACTGCCGCACCGTGGGTGTGGAGTACATGCACATCCAGAGCACCGACGAGCAGAAGTGGATGCAGGAGCGTGTCGAGGGCGGCCGCCTGGAATTCAGTGTCGAGGAGAAGCGCCGGATCCTCGAGCGCCTGAACGCTGCGGAGTCCTTCGAGAAGTTCCTGGCCACGAAGTACGTCGGCACGAAGCGCTTCGGCATCGAGGGCGCCGAGTCGGCGATCCCGATTCTCGACACGATCTTGGGCAGTGCCGCCGACGAGGGGCTGGGCTCCGCGGTACTCGGCATGGCCCTCCGCGGTCGGCTCTACCTGCTCTCCACCATCATGGGGAAGAGCTACGAGGCGATCTTCTCGGAGTTCGAGGGTCACCTCGACCCCGACTCGGTCCAGGGCTCGGGCGACGTGAAATATCACCTCGGGTCGAAGGGCAAGTACGTGAGCCAGGCGGGCGCCGACATTGCGATCGAACTGGCAGCCAACCCGAGTCACCTCGAAACGGTCGATCCGATCGTCATGGGCATGGTGCGCGCGCAGCAAGACCAGATCGACCCGCCGGGTTCGTTCCCGGTGCTGCCGTTGCTCATCCACGGTGACGCGGCGTTCTCGGGGCAGGGCGTCGTCGCCGAGTGTCTCGCCATGAGCGACACGGGTGGATATCGCATCGGCGGCACGATCCACCTCATCATCAACAACCAGATCGGCTTCACGACCGCCCCGGCCAACTCGCGGTCGTCGCCGTACTGCTCGGATGTCGCGAAGACCGTCCAGGCCCCGATCTTCCACGTGAACGGCGATGATCCCGAAGCGTGTGTGCGAGTCGCGCAGTTGGCGTGGGAGTACCGCCAGGAGTTCAACAAAGACGTCGTGATCGACATGGTCTGTTATCGGCGCCACGGTCACAACGAGGGCGACGATCCGAGCTACACGCAGCCGCTCATGTACCGGGCGATCGGGGAGCGTCGCAGCGTGCGAAAGCTCTACGTCGAGTCCCTCGTCAAGCGCGGTGACATCACGCTCGAGGAGGCTGAGCAGGCGCTCACCGACTTCCACGACCGACTGCAGGTGGCGCTCGACGAGACGCGGTCGTCGGCTCCGGAGCCCGTCACCGCAGCGCGCCCGCCGGCACCGGTCGGCGTGTTGCCGCACATCGAGACCGGCGTCGATCGGGCGATGCTCGACCGGGTCTTCCATCAACTCACCAACTACCCGGAGGGTTTCACCCCCCACCCGAAGTTGGCTCGCCAGTTCGAAACTCGTCGAAAGATGTTCGAGTCCGGCGAGGTCGACTGGGCGCTCGCCGAGGCGTTCGCGATCGGATCACTCGTGCGCGAGGGCAGCTCGGTTCGGTACGCAGGAGAAGATGTCCGCCGTGGCACGTTCAGTCATCGGCACGCGGCGTTGATCGACTACGAGACTGGCGTGCCGTTCGTGCCGCTCGATTCCATGGACGACGCCGACGCTCGCTTCTGGGTGTTCGATTCGTTGCTGTCCGAGTACGCCGCACTCGGCTTTGAGTACGGCTACAGCCATGCCAACAGCGACGCGCTGGTGGTCTGGGAGGCACAGTTCGGCGACTTCGTCAACGGTGCGCAGATCATCATCGATCAGTACATCGTCGCCGCCGAAGACAAGTGGGATCAGCAGAACGGCGTCGTGTTGCTGCTGCCGCACGGGTATGAGGGGCAGGGGCCCGAGCACAGCTCGGCACGCATCGAACGCTTCCTCACGCTCGCCGCTGAGGACAACATGCAGATCGGCAACACGACGACGGCGGCCAACTTCTTCCACCTCCTCCGCCGTCAGGTCCACCAGGAGCGTCAGACACCGCTGGTGGTGTTCTCGCCGAAGCAGGGCCTGCGCATGAAGCAGACGCGCTCGTCGATCGACGAACTCACCAGCGGATCGTTCCAGGAAGTACTCGACGACCCGAGTGACATCGATCCCGAGTCCGTCACGCGGATCGTGTTCTGCTCGGGCAAGGTCGCGTGGGACGCGATCGACGCCCGTGACGAGCGCAACGCGCCCGTCGCGGTGGTCCGGATCGAGCAGCTCTATCCGCTCCCGACCGCACAGATGTTGAAGATCCTGAAGAAGTACCCCAACGCCAAGGAACTGCGTTGGGTCCAGGAGGAACCCGAGAACATGGGCGCCTGGAACTTCATCGAACACAACACCTGGCGCATCAAGGATGAGGGGTACGACCTGCGTCATGTGGCGCGTGTCGCGTCGGGGAGCCCGGCGACGGGTTCGAAGGTCATCCACGACCAGGAGCTGGCACAGCTGATGGACGAGTTGTTCGCTCCCGCCGACGACTGACGGGGCAGCTCGCGTGATCCACCCCGCTGACCCGGGGCGCGCCGAAGCGCCCGATCACGATCAGATCAGAGGCTTCGAGGACCGGCTCCGATCGGCGTACCGTCATGTGGAGTTGGCAGTACGCGAGGGGACGATGCTTCTCGGACACGACGGCGTCGTCGTGCACTCGATCCGGGCGCACGAGCGGCTCGGTCTCGATCAGCGAGACCTCGAAGGTGGGCCACCTCTGCCGTCGGGGTGGTCGATGTTCGGCGAGGACGGCGCGCTATTGGGCGTTGCTGACCATCCGGGGACTCGTGCGTTGCTCACCGGGGAGCAGCATGAACGTACGGTGATCATCGAGTCGCCGGCCGGCGAGCGACGATCACTGCGCTTCGTGGCCCACCCCGTCACCGGGGACGACGTGGTCGCGGTCGATGTGCTGGTCGCAGACCACGACCGTCGAGTGCAGACACGTGAGCTGCTTGAACGGCGCGATTCCCGGTTTCGGACCATCACCGACATGTTGCCCGTGGCGGTGTGGGAGGCTTCCCCGTCGGGCGACGTCACCTACGTGAATCCTATGTTCACCGAGATGACGGGTCGAACGGTCGCCGAGACGCCGGGTCTGCCCATGCTCGAGCTGGTGCACTCTGACGACGCGCTCGACGTGATGCAGGCGGCCGTGGCGGCAACCGAGGGGTCGAGCTATCGGAGCGAGTACCGATTGATGCACACCGATGGCAGCTCGCGCTGGGTGGTGTCTCGCATGACGATTCTCGTCGACGAGCACGGAAAGATGAACGGGTTCGCTGGTTCGATGGAGGACATCGACGACCTGCACCGGTCGCGGCGCAGGTCCGATCGCCTCGCTCAGATCGTCGAAGCCGCGGGCGACGCGATCGCGATCATCGAAGATGGCGAGGTGGCCTATACGAATCGAGCAGCGACGCTGTTGCTCGAGCGCACTGACCCCGCCTTCGCCGTGGACCGCCGCCGCCACACGTTCGAGCAACAGTTCCGCGACCGCTACGCCCACGACGTCGTCTCGGCGCTGCGAGCCACAGGGGAGTGGTCGTCGGACGTTCAGTTCGTGGACGTCGACGGCCAGAACGTCGATCTCGCGCTCTCCGTTCGCGCGGAGGTCGAGGCCGACGTGCCGGTTCGCGCCATCGTGATGGCGCGCGACATCGCGGACCGCAAGCGGCGCGAGGATCGGCTGGCGCATGACGCCGTGCACGATCCGCTCACGGGGCTCGCGAACCGGCACGGGCTGGCACGCGCCGTTGCCGAGTTGGAGGGAAACCCACTCGTGGATGTCTGCTTCGTCGACATCGACCACTTCAAGGTGGTGAACGACACGTTCGGGCACGTGGCTGGGGACGCCGTCCTCGTGGATGTCGCCTCACGGCTGCGCCGTGTGTTCGGCGCTGGAGCGATCGTCGCGCGAGTCGGTGGCGACGAGATGCTCGCGTTGCGCCCGACGGCTGAGGAGCCGCTCACCGACCTCGCTCAGCGAGTGGTCGAGAGCGCCGCCGAGTCGGACGTGAGCGTGCGAGAAGGACCGCTGAACGTCACGGTGACCGTCGGCGCGGCGCGCGGCATGCTCGCCGAGCTCGATGCCCTGACAGCGGCGGCCGATGACGCCTTGTATGCCGCGAAGGTCGCGGGCCGGAACACCTGGAGCGTCGCCGATTGACCGGGCTGTGCGCTGGCGTGATCAGCGCAGCCCGATGCCGAGGATCGACTCGAGGTCGGCGATGGCGGCATCCGGCCCGCCGACCTTGATCGTCGCCATGCCCATCGCGCGAGCGGGCTTCAGGTTGATGCCGAGGTCATCGAGGAAAACGCATTCGCTGGGTTGCACGCCGAGGAGCTCGCAGGCGATCTCGTAGAACCGCGGCTCGGGCTTGCGCACGCCGACCTTGCTCGACTCCACGACATGGTCGAATCGGGCCATCACCGCGGCGACGTCGGGTCGCTTGTTTGCGGCGGTGTCGTCAGAGACGACGTTGTTCGTGAGACACGCGGTGGCGTGTCCCGCCTCGATCACACGATCGAGCGCGGTGACCATCTCGGGGCGGACAGCCCCGGAGAGCAGCGCGAGCACGTCGGCGCCTGGCACTCGATGGCCGAGTGCCTCGGACTCCGCGGCGAAGGCGCCGTCGAACTCGTGTGGGGTGATGTCGTCACGCTCGAGGCGTGCCCAGGCGTTGTCGTCGGGCTCATGGCTGTTGACCGACCGAATGAAGTCCGTCGGCAGACCGTGCTCGTCCTCGTAGCGGTTGAAGGCCTCGAACGGACTCGTGAGGATGACTCCTCCGAAATCCCACAGGACGGCGCGGATCGTGCGATCGGTCATGGCCGCCGATCCTACGAACCGTCGTCGGCGTGACGAGCATCAGTGCGTCGGCGTGTCGGAACCCTTACGATCTCTCAGACAGGCGGCCCGTGCAGATGCAGGACCGTCTCCGGCGATCGACGCAGCTCTGCTCGATGCCGACACCGAACGAGGGAAGTGAAAACCCGAGATGAGTAGCAGCAACGATCCCGCCCACGTGGTGGTCGACGGATCGAACATCGCGACCGAGGGCCGCTCGATGCCGAGCCTGGCGCAGTTGAGCGAGGCCGTCGGCGCCTTCATGGACGAACACCCGGATTCGGCGATCACGGTCGTGGTCGACGCGACGTTCGGCCACCGAATCGACAAGTCCGAGGTTGCCGAGTTCGAGGCCGGTATCTCCAACAACGAGCTGGTGGCTCCGCCCGCCGGGGCGGTCGGCCGGGGCGATGCGTTCGTCCTCGGGATCGCCAACAAGGTTGGCGCCGCGATCTTGTCGAACGACTCGTTCCAGGAGTTCCACGGTGATTACCAGTGGCTGTTCGACGAAGGCCGTCTGATCGGCGGCAAGCCGGTGCCGCACATCGGCTGGGTCTTCGTCGACCGTGTCCCAGTCCGAGGTCCTGTCAGCCGCAAGGCGACACGGGGAAGTGGCAGAGGTGGCGGCAAGAGCCGTGGCGGCGGCCGAGGCCGGACTCGCGGGAACGAAGAGTCGTCGGTGCGGACAGGGAGCAAGGAGGCATCGGCACCGATGCCCACACCGTCGGTGCCGCCTCCGGGGAAGGCGGCGAAGAAGGTGGCCGCCAGCAAATCGGCGGCCAAGAGGGCCGCAAAGAAGTCGGCTCCCGACAAGACCGATCCGGGCTCGGGAGCCAAGCGCGTGCCGACCGGGGACGAGGCGGTGAACGAGCTGATGCCGTTCCTCGACTTCGTCGAACAGCACCCGGTCGGTACGAGTGTGACCGGGACGGTCGACGCCTACTCGTCCCACGGGGCGTACGTGACGATCGGTGACAGCGAGGTCCGGGGCTACGTGCCCCTCCGGTTGATGGCAGACCCGGCTCCGCGAAGCGCCAAGAAGGTGCTTTCGCAGGGAGAGTCGGTCGCGCTCGTGGTCGTGAGTTTCGCTCCCGCTCGTCGCAGCATCGACTGCGCGTTGCCGGACATGGCAGATCACGCGATCGCAGAAGCAGTGCGGGACGCAGCGGACCAGGCCGACGACGACGCCGAGGCGCTTTCCAAGAGCGCGACGGCACCGGTGAAGAAGAAGGCGGCTGCGAAGAAGGCAGCAGCCAAGAAGAAGGTGGCTGCGAAGAAGTCCTCGGCAAAGAAGGCGCCCGCAAAGAAGACGGTTGCTGCGAAGAAGCCTGTGGCGAAGAAGACGCCTGCAAAGAAGACAGTTGCTGCGAAGCAGCCTGCGGCGAAGAAGACCGCCGCGAAGAAGGCGGCGGCGACGAAGAGCGCAGCGAAGAAGAGTGCGGCGCGGAAGTCGGTGACGAAGAAGACCGCTGTGTCGACGCTGCCCACTTCCGACAAGGCATCTGTCGACCAGGCTCCGAGCAAGAAGACCGCTGCCAAGAAGTCGGTGACGAAGAAGAAGTCAGCCACGGCGAAGAAGTCGGCCACGGCCACGAAGACCGCAGCGAAGAAGACCGCAGTGAAGAAGACCGCTGCCAAGAAGACTGCGGCCAAGAAGACCGCAGCCGCCAAGGACTCCGCGAAGAAGTCCACGAGTAGCCGCCGCAAGCGCGCTGCATCGTCGCCGGCGGACGAGGCGGTCGAGGGCTGATGCGGGTCGTCACGTGGAACGTGAACTCGCTGCGTGCCCGCCAGGAGCGTGTCGAGGCATGGCTGAGCGAGGTGCAGCCCGATGTGGTGTTGCTGCAGGAGACCAAGCTCGCCGACGACGCCTTTCCGACGCTCGCGTTCGAAGCACTGGGCTATTCGTGCGCTCATCACGGTCAGGGGCAGTGGAACGGCGTCGCCATCCTCTCGAAGGTCGGCCTCGACGACGTCGTCACGAACTTCGCGGGTGACGGCGACCCTGACCCCGATGCACGGATCATCACTGCGACTTGCGGTGGTGTGCGGTGCACGAGTGTGTACGTCCCCAACGGCCGCTCCCTCGACGATGATCACTACACCTACAAGCTCTGGTGGCTCGGTCGGTTGATCGAGCACCTCGATGCCGACTCCGCACCTGATCAGCAGGTGATCGTCGGTGGCGACTACAACATCGCGCCGGACGATCGCGACGTCCACGACCCGAAGGTGCTCGTCGGCGCGACGCATGGCAGCGATGCCGAACGAGAGCGGCTGTCCGAGCTCGAGGCGTGGGGACTCACCGACGTCTTTCGGACGTTCCATGATGCCGACCGCATGTACTCGTGGTGGGACTACCGCGGCGGAGACTTCCATCAGGGGCGTGGCATGCGGATCGACATGCTGATGTGTTCGCGGTCTGTCGTGGAACGATCCGAGTGGTCGGTGATCGATCGGAATGCGCGCAAGGGCAAGCAGCCGAGCGATCACGCTCCCGTCATCGTCGATCTCGCCGACTGATCGCGCGGCCGCGACGCGGTCGTCGGCGATCGATCGCGTGCGAACGAACGAGGTTCCCGAACGCGCCACGTCGGAGCGCGAGTGCCTCGTGAGCATCGGCTGAACGAGGCCGGTACCGTCGCATGATGACCGACGTCGTGCCACGGCCCAACACGCTGGGCGCCCGCGTCGCCCGCCTCGGACTCAAGCTGTGCGGCGGGTGGACCTTCGCACCGTCGCCGCTGCCGCCCGACCAAGCGGTGATGCTGGCCTTGCCGCACACGACGAACACCGATGGGCTGATGCTGGTGCTGATGACCCGTTCGATCGGCCTCGAGGCGAACTGGATGGTCAAGAGCTTCTGGTTGAAGCCGCCGTTCGGCTGGGTGACGCGTCGGGTCGGAGCGGTCCCCGTCGACCGCAGCAAGCCGACAGGATTGGTCGGCCAGATGGTCGAGCGGTTCGACCAACAGGAGCGGTTCCACCTGATGGTGCCTCCGGAGGGCACGCGCAGTCTGACCGAGCACTGGAAGTCCGGCTTCCATCGGATCGCCGTCGAGGCTCAGGTCCCGGTCGTGCCGACGTTCCTCGACTATCGCGCCAAGAGGGCCGGCTTCGGCGAGGCCATCGTGATGACTGGTGATCGATCGCTCGACATGGACAAGATTCGAGCGTTCTACGAACCACTCGGAGTCGGCGACATGGCGAAGCACCCCGAGAAGTTCGGGCCGATCCGCCTCGACGACGAGTCCTGATCAGGCGCTGGCCCGAACGGCCCGGACCCGGTGGGTCCGAGATCAGCCCGAGTTGCGGATGCCCGTCGCGATGGCGTTCATGGTGAGGGAGATGCCGCGTTCGATGAGATGAGTGTCGTCGTCGGGCGCGCTGTCGCGGAACGCGCGCAGCAGATCGGCCTGCAGGACGTGCAACGGGTCGAGGTATGGGTACCGGTTCCGCAAGCTGCGAGCGAGGAGCGGGTTGTCGCGCAGCGGATCCGGTGATCCGGTAATCCGCTCGTGCCAGTCGAGGGTGCGTCGATGCTCGGCTTCGATGCGCCCGAAGATGTCGGCGCGTGCCTGCGCATCGGTCACGAGGACGTCTGCGTAGCGCCGTCCGATGTCGATGTCGGCCTTCGCGAGGACCATGCCCATGTTGTCGATGATCGTCCGGAAGAACGGCCAGTCCGCGTACATCGATCGCAGCAGATCGGAACGTGCGGTGTCGTCGCCTGCGAAGGTCTCAAAGGCCGTGCCGGCGCCGTACCAGGCAGGGATCATCAGGCGGCACTGCGTCCAGCCGAACACCCACGGAATGGCCCGGAGGTCTTCGATCGCACCGGACTTCTTGCGTGAGGCGGGCCGACTTCCGACGTTGAGTGAAGCGATCTCGTTGGTCGGCGTGATCTCGCGGAAGAACGTGACGAAGCGGTCGTCGCCGTAGACGAGCGAGCGGTATTCGCCGAACGCGGTCTGAGCCATCTCGGCCATCGCGTCGCGATGCTCGTGTTCGGCAACAGCCTGTCCGGCCGACGACGAACACGAGGCCTTCACGGTCGCGGCGACGAGCGTTTCGAGGTTGCGACGTGCCAACGCAGGCTGGGCGTACTTGGCAGCGACCATCTCGCCTTGCTCGGTGACCCGAATCGATCGGTCGACCGACCCGGGCGGCTGGGCGAGGATTGCCTGATATGCCGGACCGCCGCCGCGACCGACGGTGCCGCCTCTGCCGTGGAAGAGGCGGAGGCGGATCGCATTGGACTCGGCGACTTCGACGAGCGCCGCCTGTGCAGCGAACAGGTTCCACTGCGATGAGAGGTATCCGCCGTCCTTGTTCGAATCGGAGTAGCCGATCATGACTTCGTGTCGGTCGCCCCGTGAAGCCACGAGTTCTCGATAGGTCGGGTTGGCGAGGAGCGCAGTGAGCGTGTCGGCCGAACCGGCGAGGTCCCCGATCGTCTCGAACAACGGGACGATGTCGAGATCGCTGCTCGCCGGTCGGTCTGCGGTCGCGACTCGGAGCAAACCCACCTCCTTCAGGAGCACCGCCACCTCGAGCACGTCGCTCACGGCCGTCGCCATCGAGATCACGTAGTGCGGGATGGCCCGGGGTCCGAGGCGTCCAACCGCTGCTGATGCCTCATCGAGCACGGCGAGCTCGCCGATGGTCTGGTCTGAGTAGATGGCGTGCGGGTGACGCAGGAGGCGTGGCGTCTTGAGCTCCTCGGTGAGCATTGCCGCCCACTCGGGTTCGTCGAGCTCCAGGTACCGATCGGTCACGCCTGCGCCGGCGAACAGATCTGCGATCACGGTCTCGTGCACCGACGAGTTCTGGCGCATGTCGAGGCCGCAGAGGTGGGCGCCGAAGATGGCGAGCGATCGCGCCACCGGTTCGACAGAGACCTGTGCGAGGTCACCGGCGCCGTGTGATCGCAGCGAATCGGTCACGACGTTCAGGTCGGCGATCAGCTCGTCGAGGTGCTCATATGCCGCGCGCGGTTCGCGAGGGAGTGGGCCCGGAAGTTCCTCGTCGTCGTCGAGCACGTCGGCGGCGAACGCGTGAAGTCGTGCGTACATTCCCCGCAGCGCTCGCCGATACGGCTCGTCGGCCCGGAACGGTGACACGTCGCCGGACTCGGTCGCCAGCGCAAGTAGGTCGTCGGTGGGTGTGATCAACCTCGCCGACATCGAGAGCTCCACCGAAAGCCGACGAATCTCGGCCAGGTGGTGCTCCAGCGCGACCCGTGCGTGTCGACCCACAGCGAGTCGCATGACCTCGGCGGTGACGAATGGGTTGCCATCGCGGTCACCGCCGATCCAGGAGCCCATACTGACGACGCGAGACGTGTCGAGCGCTTCGGCGCCGAGGCGGTCGGCTGCCAGCGCCTCGAGGTCGGCGCCCAAGCGCGGCACTGTTTCGAACAGGCTCACGTCGTAGTAGCGGAGCGCTTCGTTGATCTCGTCGCTGACTCGAAGCTTCGACAGCCGCAGCAGGGCCGTCTGCCAGAGGGTCAAGATCTTCGCTTCGAGTTGCGTCATGACCTCGGCGCGGCGTTGATCGTGCTCCGAGAGTCGGTCGTGCTCGTCCAAGAGGTCGGCGATGTCGCCGAGCACGTCGAGAATGGTCTTGCGCCGGACCTCGGTCGGGTGCGCGGTGATGACCGGACTCACCTGGAGGTCACCGAGCACGTCGAGAATCGCAGCGCGGTCGACTCCGTCGGCCAGGAGGTCGTCGAAGGTCGCCGCGAGGCTGCCCGGTTGTGCACCGCTTCCGACCGACAGGTGGTGTCGGCGCCGCCGTTCGACATGGAGGTCTTCGGCCGTGTTGGCCAGCAACGACAGCCAGTCGAAGGCTCGAATCACGTTGAGCACGTGATCGATGGGTCGTGGGCCGAGCAGTTCCTCGAGTTCCCGCACCGAGCTGGTGCCGGTGCGGCGACCAGCGACCGCAGCGCGGCGAACCGCCTCGATGAGTTCGAAGGTCTCGTCGCCGGTCTGCTCGCGGACGACGTCGCCGAGAATCCGTCCGAGGAGCCGGATGTCGTCGCCGAGTGCTTCGTAGCCCGATGCTCGATCGGCGTCGCTGAGGGTGGGATCGGTCAGGGGGGAGGGTGCGGTGGAGTCGCTCGACACGTCGACCAGTCAACACCATCGGGACACGATCTCGTAGCGGTGCGTCAATCCGGCCCGTGCCATCGAGCGGTCAGCGCGGCAGCACGAGCTCGAAGGTGTCGCCACCCCAGCCGAACTCGAGGTCGCGACCTTCGATCATCACGGCCGACACGTCAGCGGGAATCGCGATGCCGGACTGAGAGCGCGTGAAGGGCTGTTCGTTCGCGTGGTCGTGGGTGAGGATCCGCTCGCCGTAGACCGCGCCGTCGGGTCCGACGACCCGCCATGCGTCGGCGTAGCGCTCGGGGGTGTCGTACGGCGATGACAACGTTGCCGAGATCGTCCAAGCTCCGTCGCTTTCGCGTGCGGTCGCGTCGATGACATCGGGGAACATGTCGTCCTCGGAGATCGGATCCTCCGATGCGTCGTCGGCTGATGGCTCTTCACCCGGCGCAGGCGCCGACACCGATGCATCGTCACCAGACGGTGCGGGTCCGGACACGGCGGCATCTCCGCTCCCGGTCGGTTGGGTCGCCGCGATCGGTTGCTCGTCGAACGCCGGTGCGTCGGCGGGCTCCTCGACGACGGAGCCACCGGAGGTTCGGTCCGGCGACGTGTCGTCGGAACCCGAGCAGGCAGCGGCGATCGACACCGCTGCAATGAGCGCAAGGGGGAGGTGGTTCCTCATCGAATCGAGCGTAGGCGTGCGCCGCGCGGTGCCGGCCGCGAACCCGCATCGTTCGGTCATCGAGGATCCGGCCAGCAGGTTTCGAGCTTCCGGCCGAACTCGTCGGTGATGACTTCCATGGCGAAGTCGAAGCGATCCACGTCGATCGCGTACTCGACGTCGAGCTGGTCTGCGTGCTCCGCGCCGAGCGAACGTGTCCGTTCGGCCTCGGGCGTCGCGAGGAGGTGCTCCGCCGTCACATCGACGTCGACGACGCCACCGACGCCCTCCAGTTCCCAACGCCGAAGATGTCGTGCAGCCACGTCACTGACTGTCGCATGCGGTCGAGCGCGTCGTCGGAGGAATTCGAACACGTGCATGTAAACGGAGAACGGACCGGACTCGTCGCGCAGCTTGTGCTTCGTCGGACTCGCCGGGCCGATCAGCCACAATGGGTCGATGGGATCGAAGATGCGCGTGTTGTTCGCGACGGCCGAGCTGTCACCGGTGGCGACGGTGGGTGGACTGGCCGCAGCGGCAGCCGGGCTCGGCGCCGAGCTCCGCCGGGCCGGCCACGAGGTCGATCTCGTGATGCCCGACTATGGCGAGATCCCGTTGGTCGACCAGACATCGTTCGAACTCGACGTTCCCGACTGGGCCGGGCCGACCGTCGTGCACCGCGGGCGCCATCCGGTCGTCGGGCCGCTCACGTTGATCTCGACGCCCGACATGGCGCGCCCGCACCCGTATCTGCGGCCGGACGGCACCGGTTGGCCGGACAATGACGCTCGCTTCTTCCGATTCGGGCGTGCTGTCGCCGCGCTCGCCGAGCGAGAACGTCCCGACGTGCTACACCTCAACGACTGGCACACCGGCTCGGCGTTGGCAGCGCTGGGCCCCGATCGGCCGCCTACCGTCGTGTCCATTCATAATCTGGCCTACCAGGGCGTCGCAGGACCTGAGTGGCGGGACCTCATCGGCCCGAACGCCGAGCACTACGAGTGGTGGGGCGGGACCAACCCGCTGTCGGGTGCGCTGGCGCTCGCCGACCGGATCGTCGCGGTCTCGCCGAACTATGCGGCGGAGATCCAGACCCCGGCGTCAGGATTCGGACTCGACGGTCCACTCCGGCTGCGGTCGGACGCTCTGGTCGGCATCCTCAACGGCATCGACGTCGAGGTCTGGGACCCCGAGACCGACCCGCACCTGCCGGCGAACTTCACGCGATCCGACATCGAGGGCAAGGCGGTTTGCCGCACCGCTCTTCTCGATCGGGTCGCTCTCGCCCAGGACGATGTCCCGCTCGCGACGGTGGTCACGCGGCTCACCGAGCAGAAGGGCATCGATCTGATCGCTCCGCTCGTCCCGCTGCTCTCGCAGATCCCGATGCGGCTCGCGGTGCTCGGCTCGGGTGATGCCGTGCTCTCCGCGCGTTTGCATCAACTCGCTGCCGAGCATCCTGACGACTTCGCGTTCGTCGAAGGGTATGACGAGGCCTTGTCGCACCTGATGTTCGCCGGTGGCGATGTGTTCCTCATGCCGAGTCGCTTCGAGCCCTGCGGGCTCACGCAGATGCAAGCAATGCGCTACGGCACCGTTCCGGTGGTGACCGCCGTGGGCGGGCTCGTCGACACCGTTCCCGATGCTGATCGGCAGGCGTCGGGACTCGGCGTGGTCGCCGACGAGGTGTCGACCGTCCATCTGCTCGCCGCGATGTTCCGGGCGGCACGGATCGTGTCGAAGAAGCGGAGTCGCAAGGCGATCCAGAAGCGCATGATGGGCGTGGACTGGTCGTGGGCTGCACCGGCGAGGCGATACGCCGATCTGTACGAAGAGCTGATCGAAGCTCGCGCAGGTTGATCGTCGCGACGCGGCGGACGGGTACGGTGGCGCTCGTATGCCTGCTGACCCGAACGTGCTCGTGATCGTCCTCGCCGGCGGCGAGGGCAAGCGATTGCAACCGCTGACCAACGATCGTGCGAAGCCTGCGGTTCCGTTCGCCGGTACCTACCGGATGATCGACTTCGCGCTCTCGAACTTCGCGAACGCCGGGTACCGCAAGATCGTGGTGCTCACGCAGTACAAGAGCCACAGCCTCGACCGGCACATCACCCAGACCTGGCGCTTCTCGGCGATGCTCGACGACTACGTGACGCCGGTGCCGGCGCAGATGCGTCGCGGGCCGCACTGGTTCCAGGGCTCCGCAGACGCGATCTACCAGAACCTGAACCTCATCCATGACGAACGTCCGGACATCGTGTGCGTGTTCGGCGCCGACCATATCTACCGGATGGACCCGCGGCAGATGGTGGCCGAGCACATGGACAACGATGCAGCCGTCACCGTTGCTGCGATCCCGGTGCCGAAGCACGAAGCGACCGAATTCGGAGTGATCGAGTCCGATGCCGAAGGCCGGATCATCGCCTTCCACGAGAAGGTCGCCGATCCGCCCACGATGCCCGGCGATGACACGCGCTGCTTGGCCAGCATGGGCAACTACGTGTTCGACAAGGACGCGCTCGTCGACATCGTCACCCCCGACCAGAACCAGTACACGGACCTCGGTGGTGACGTGATCCCGGCGCTCACCGCGTCGGGTGACGCCCGCGTCTATGACTTCTCCAAGAACGAGATCCCCGGTCAGGACGACCGCGAGCGCGGCTACTGGCGTGATGTCGGAACGCTCGACTCGTTCTTCCACGCGAACATGGACCTCATCTCACCGGTCCCGGTGTTCAACCTCTACAACGAGAAGTGGCCGGTGTTCACGACCCGCAAAGCGTTGCCACCGGCCAAGGTGTCGCGCGGTCGTGGAGGGGAGCCGCCCTTCGTCGACGACAGCCTGCTCTGTCAGGGTTCGATCCTGAGCGGCGGTCATGTCGAGCGATCGATCATCGGTCCGGGCGCGTTCGTCGACCACGATGCGCACGTCACCGACTCGATCATCTTCCCCGGCGTGCATGTCGGTGCCGGTGCCCGACTGCACCGATGCATCATCGACAAGAACGTCGACATCCCGGAGTGGACCCGAATCGGGCATGAGTTGGAGCACGACCGCCAACAGTTCACGGTGAGTGACGAGGGAATCGTCGTGCTCCCGAAGGACTACGGCTTCGGACGTTAATGCCGTCGGCGGTCCGTCAGTTCTGGCGGAGCGCCCAGTTGATGATGCCCATCGTGGTGTCGGCGGGGCGCCCGTTGATCGACTCGGGCACGATCGGGTAGCCGCCGAAGTACGAGATGACCACGATGACGTCGCCGTCGCGCCAGAGGTCTTCCTGGGTGATGCGGTTGTACATCGTCTGGAACTCGGCGAGCCAACCCGACTGCGGTGAGCCCGGCGGTCGGCTCGCGAACCAGATGAACCGCTGGTCGGTTTCGCGTGCAAGGCGCATCGCTCGGAAGAACCCGTCTTCGAACACGATGCCGTTGCACACGTCGTTCGGGCACTCGACGAAGAGTCCGTCGGCGTCTCGGATGGCCCGGTCGGCACTGGACCCCGCGAGGATCGGCGAACGGCCGTCGCCGCCGTTGGTGTAGAAGTTCTGTGGCTGCCAGCCGGTGAACACCTCTCGGTATCGCTCGTCGCCGCCGTACTCGGTGCGCGCCACGGCGTTGCGTGCGCCGGCGATGGTCTGCCCGTTCCAGTTGCTCGGGCGATCGGTGTAGAACGCGATGGCTTCGCGGTCGAAGTCGATGTCGGAATGGGCGCGCTCGACGTAGGTGTACGGCTCGACGAAGAACGAGCCGTTGAATGCTGACTCGGTGATCAGTTGGCGCGTGTCGACCTTACGCACGAGCCGAGCGATCTCGTCACGGCTGATGTTCGCGTTGTTCCCCCAGATGCCGTCGAGGTTCGACTGGACGAAGCGCCATTGGCTGTCGAGGCTCGAGTTGTTCGCCACCTGGTTCATGCCGTGAAGTGCCATGAAGACGCGTGGACGGGGGAGGCCCGACGAGCTCGGCGTTCGGACGCGGTCGGCGAGTTCGACCGCCGAGGCGCCCGATGTGAACGCATCGTCGGCGATCTGAGGAGATTCCGCCGAGGCGACGACCGAGCCGGTCACCAGGCCGGCGCCCACCAGGAGGGTGCAGAGGAGTCGTCGCACTGACATCAGGAGATCATCGGCCGTGCGGACCCGTTCCATGAGGCAGGCCCGGGGATTTCGCTCGTCGGCGATCTCACCGTGCCATCAGGTGCCGACGAGTGCGTCGACGACAGGGGCGAAGGGTTCGACGTCGTCGCCGCCGACGATCACATAGCTGAAACCGAACTGTTCGCGGCGCTGCTGGAGGTCCTCGATGATCTGAGCCGGCGTCCCGATGATCGCGAAAGGCGACTTGCGGATCATCTCCTCGTCGACGCCGATCATGTTGGCCATCGCTGCAACCTGGTTGTCGCGGTCGTCGGTGACGCTCACGAAGAAGGTGCGGATGTTCATCTCGATCTCGTCGATGCGCCCAGCCGCGCTCGCCGCCGCGGCGACGACGTCGACCTTGTCGACGACAGCCTCGTAGGTCATGGTGGAGATGGCCTCGGGCCCGACGACACCGGCGTCGAGCGTGCCGTTCACGCCGACGATGTCGGCCTCGCGCGCCGCGATACCGAGAACCCGCGGCCCGCCGCCCCCGATGATGATCGGGGGGCACGGGCTCTGGATCGGCTTCGGGAGACCGTTGTGCTCGCGGATCGTGTAGTGCTCACCGTCGAACGAGAAGGGATCTGGGCCCATCAATCCCTTGATGATCGCGAGTCCTTCGACGAACCGGTCGACGCGGACGCCGGGGCGGTCGTATTGCATGCCGGCCTCGTCGTAGTCCGAGCGCATCCATCCGGCGCCGAGGCCGATCTCGACGCGGCCGTCCGAGAGCACGTCCATGGAGGCGAGCTCCTTGGCCAAGACGAGAGGGTGCTTGTAGTCGTTGTCGAACACCAGCGCACCGGCACGCAACGTCGTGGTGGCATCGAGGAGCGCCTGGAGGCCGACCATCGGTGCGAGTTGCTCGTTGAAGTGGTCGGGCATCGTGGCGATGTCGTATCCGAGTGTCTCGATCTTGCGGGCAGCTTCGGTCCACGCGACGGCAGACGGGGCGTTGGACAACTGGACGCCGAAGCGGAAGGGTCGGACGGGAAAGGGCGAAGTGCTCATCGAGGGCCGAAGGTAGTCGGGACAGCGTTCGTGACACGGGCCGTGTGACCACACTCGGCGCGCACACAGCACTAACGTCGAATCCACTGTGCAGCGACTCGCGTGGATTCCTCGGCTGATGCTGATCGTGGCCGGCGGCGCACTGCTGATCGTGGCGGTCGTCGTGGCCATTTCGCCGCGCCTCTGGCAGGCGGCGAACGCCCACGCCGCGGATCCCATCACGCCCCCCGGGTTCCAGCCGCTTGCCCAACGCACGTACGTGTACGACGCCGACGGCAACGAGATCGCGGTGTACCAGCTCGAGAATTCGCAGCCGATCACCTACGACGACCTGCCACCCCATGTGGTCCAAGCGTTCCTCATCGTCGAGGACAAGGAGTTCTTCACGCACGATGGCGTGAACGTCCGCAGCCTGTTCCGAGCGACGCTGTCGAACTTCGCCTCGGATGCGCCACAGCAGGGCGCCTCGACCATCACGATGCAGGTGGTCAAGAACGACTTCCTCGCCGGGCTCGAGCGAGACGGCCGCTACAAGCTCCTCCAGATCCAGTACGCGAAGCGTCTCGAGAAGGACATGGCCGAGGAGTACGGATCCACGCTCGCTGGCAAGGAAGCGATCATGGAGCGATACCTCAACACGGTGTTCTTCGGGAACAATGCGTACGGGATCCAAGCCGCCGCCGAGACCTACTTCGGCAAGACCGCCGGCGATCTCGATTTCCTCGAAGCTGCGTTCCTCGCAGGACTCGTGCGATCGCCGTCCGGTTTCGACCCGATCAACGAACCCGAGCGCAGCCGGGCACGATGGATTCAGGTGCTCGATCGGCTGGTCTCCGAGGAGATCATCACCGAGACCGACGCCGAGATCCTCGAAGAGGAGTTCGTGCTCCCGGTGCGAGTCAAGGTGATTCCGGGTCGCGAAACGCGCCGCACCTACTTCACCGAAGCGCTTCGTGACTACTTGCTCAACCGGTCAGACCTGCTGGGCACCACGCCCGATGAGCGATACAACCAGCTCTTCCGTGGCGGCTTGAGAATCCACACCACCCTCGATCCCGAGATGCAGGCCGCAGCGGAGCGAGCACGAGACCTGCTCCCCGAGACGTCCCAGGGGTTCGACGCAGCGATGGTGTCGCTCGATTCCACGAGCGGAGCGATCCGCGTGATGGTCGGCGGTCGGGAGTTCAAACCCAACGAGCGGGAGCTGAACATGGCGCTCCAACCGCGCCAGACGGGGTCCAGCATCAAGTACTTCATTCTCGCGGCGGCGATTCAGGCCGGAGCGCAGGCCGGCGACGAGATCGACGGCATCCGGGGGTGTCGCCTGCCGAGCAATGATCCCAACGACCCCGTGTTCGAGATCCTCGGTGGAGCATCGGGCTTCATCGGCAACTTGCGCGACATCACCGCTCGTTCGATCAACTGTGGTTTCGCCCGCTTGTCCCAGATCGTCGGGCTCAACCGAGTCGTCGACACCACGTACCGAATGGCCGAATCGCCCTATCTGTACCGCAATCAGCCAGAGAGTGACCGTGCACGCGTCGAACCCTTCGCGAGTTTCGCGACGGGCGCCAACGAGATGACGCCGCTCGACATGGCCGCCGGCATCCAGACCCTTGCGAACGAGGGTGTGCACCACGAGCCGTACTACGTCGAGTTCATCGAGAACGCCGATGGCGAGCGCATCTACACCCAGTTCGACCCCGGAACCGAAGTACTCGACCGCGATGCCGCGCTCGAAACGGTCGACATCATGAAGGGCACGCTGAACTACGGCACCGGTCGCTTCGACGATCTGGCCGATGACCGTCAGGCGTTCGGCAAGACGGGGACTCAGCAGAACAACACCAACGCGTGGTTCGTGGGTGGCACCACGCAGCTCTCGACAGCGGTGTGGGTCGGCGACCCAGACGCGTACACCGCGATGGTCGGCATCCCCGAGTTCAACGTGCCGCGTGTGCAGGGCGGTACGTATCCGTCCGAGATCTGGAAAGCGTTCATGGACGAAGCGCACGCCGGGCTCCCGTTCGAAGACTGGGACGCGCCGGCGCCTGCCGAACGGGCCAATGCCCGGCTCGTCCTCCCCGGGAACGAGTGCGGGTTCACCGTGATCGGCCAGGAAGGTGGGGAGCCGGTCGAGACCGAGCCGCCTGCAGTCGAGCCGCCCGGAGACCCACTCCAGACCGAGGGGGAGGAGCCTCCCGCACCTGAGGAAACGGTCGAGACCACGCCGATCGTGCTGATCACGGTCCTCGATGACCTGGGCACCACGATCGCCCCCGAGATCCTCGATCCGAATCATCCGCTTCCGTCGGTCGAGTTGGATCGCGACATCACCAGCTGCTGAACGCGTCCCGGCGCGGTTCGCCGTGGCATGATCAGGCCGATGACCGATGCCGACGAGAGCGCTGCTGAGTCCACCACGTCGAGCCGCCTGCTCGAGCTGCAGGGCATCGACACCGAGGCCGACCAGCTCAAGAATCGACGGGAACGGTTGCCCGAGCGTGAATCGCTGGCCGCTGCGTCCGGCGCCCTGGCCGAGTGGGAGCGCGAACGCACTCAGATGAGCTCGCGCCTCGACGAACTCACCGAAGCGATCGAGCGGGCCGAAACGAGTGCCGCGGAGCTCGCCGCCGACAAGACCCGCCTGGAAGCGCAGATGAAGACGGTGATCGCGCCCCGCGAGGCGGAAGCGCTGATGTCGGAGATGGCGACCATCGACGGCCAGATCGATGAACTGGACATGGTCGAACTGGAGGCGCTCGAAGAGCAGTCCGACATCGATGATCGCCTCACCGAGCACCTCCGTCGCGAAGATGCGCTCCGCGATGCGCTCGGCCATGCCGACTCGGCGTTGGAACGGGCCACTGGGGAGATCGATGCCCAGCTCGTGACGCTCGACGCGCGGCGCGTCGCCCAGCGAGCCTCGATGGTCGATGCCGTGC
>JBGCFW010000176.1:0-7057 GCA_045107155.1 Ilumatobacter sp.
GAAGTATCGGTTGAACTCGAGCACGGTGGCGGCTGGGTCTGAGTCGGCTGGCTTGTGGTCGGGGTCCGAGCTGCCGAACATCTCCTGCGTGAGCTTCAGCATGCGCTCGTAGTCGGACTCGGGGAGCCCGAGGAGTTCGAGGATCACCTGCAGCGGGTACGGCAGCGCGATGTCGATGGCGAAGTCACAGCGCCCGCCCGACGCCTCGAGCGTGGCGAGCGCCCGATTGCTGAGCTCCTGGAGTCGGCCGGTCAACCGCTCGATGCGCGACGGCTTGAACCAGTCTGCGGTGAGTCGCCGGTAGTCGCGGTGTTCGGGGCGATCCATCTGAACCAGGGTCACGGTCTCGGCGCCCTTGGCCCGCTTCGCTTCGATCCTCGACCGCTTGCTGAGCACGGCTTCGGGGCCGTTGGTGAAGTCCTGATGGCGTCGTGCGACATCGAACACCGCCGCGTGATCGATGACCGCCCAGAACGGATCGAACTCGTCGGTCTCGATCCGATGGATGGGTCCGACGCGGTGCAGCTCGAGCACGTCTCGACGCCATGCATCGGCGTTCGCCCAGCGTCGAGTATCGGTGAAGAGGTTGGTCATCTACTGGCTCCGGGGAGTGCTGGTTTCGGTCGTCGTCGTTTCGAGAAGTCGGATGACGTCGTCGAGCGACGGGTGCTCGGCGTGCTGCAGGCTGGAGATGCGGCGATAGGTGTCCGCGGCGGAGCGAAGGAACCCGTCGTGGAGCCCTGCGTCGGCGAACGAGTCGGCGATTTCGTGCATCTCGGCTTCGAATCGCCATGACTTCGGACCAACGGCGGCTGGCAGATGTTCGCTGCGAGCGACGAGATCAGGCATCGACGTTGCCCACTCGCTGCGAAGCTCATCGGCGACGCCGTCATGTTCGGCGAGCGCGTTGATCGCCATCAACAGCGCGGCGGTGCCCTTGGTCCAGGCCGCGAAGCACATCTTCACCGCAGAGGCGGCGCCGGCATCACCGTCGACGACTCGCACCTCGAGTTCGGACTCGTCGAACAGCGCAGCAACAGCGCGTGACGAACCCCCCGACAAGTACAGCCGCGTGGTGCCCGCGGTCAGCACCGGTGGGCCGATGATGCCGCCGTCGACGGCGTCGTCGAACAAACCGGCGACGGCTCGGGCGGTCGCCGGCGACACGGCATTGGCGTCGACGTATGTGCCCGCGAAGCCCAGATCGGCCACCGACTGTGCCACGGCGAGCGCTGCTCCCGGAGGACACACCGACACGATGGTCGCGCAGCGTTCGACGAGCGCGGCGAGGGATCCGGCGTCGGCCAAGCCGGCCGAACGGGCGCGCTCGACGGTCTCGGGGGAGCGACCCGCGGATGACCAGAGCACGGTCGCCGACGAACGCATCGAGGCGCCGATGGTCACGCCCATCGTTCCCGGATGCAGGACTCCGACGCTTGTGGTCATCGATCGTCGCTTGTGTCGCTCGGCCAGTCCGCAGCGATGAACTCCGTGATCGACACGGTGTCGAACAGGCCTCTTTCGATGTACGGGTCGCTTGCCAACTGCTTCGTGGCGTCCGCGATGTCCTCGGCTTCGAAGATGATCAGCGAGCCGCACATGTTGCCGTCGTCATCGATGAGCGGCCCGCCGACTAGATTGTTTCGTCGTCGGTGGAACTCGATGTGAGCCGGACGAAGCGATGCCCGCAACTCGCCGGCGTCAGCTCGATCGAGGCCTTGGAAGGCAATCAGCATGAGTGATGTCTCCGATGGTGATCGTCACGACCTGGTCGGTCGGGCCGAGGCGGCGAGCGTTGCGCCGCGTTCGATGGTGGACGGCGCAGCGTTGAGCGATTCGATCGCGAATCCCGCGGCGGCTTTGTAGCTCGACATGAATGCTTCGATCTCGTCTCGAGGGATCACGTCATCGATGTCATCGAAGTATCCGCCGCAGCGTTCGTCGACGACACCGAGGATTCCGATCGGGCCGTGACCGCGGTTGCGGAGCACGAGTTGCGACATCGCATCGAGCAGCTGATCTTGGAAGGCGTGGAGCGCATCCGGGTTGACCCCATGTTCGAGAAACTTGGCACCCATGACACGCGCATCGACGATGGCCTGGCTGGCGCCGTTCGACCCCACCGGGTACATCACGTGTGCGGCATCGCCGATGAGGCAGGTGCGCCCATCGACCCACCGATCGACGGGATCCCGATCGACCATCGGAAACTCCCACACGGCAGGAGCGCCACGCACGAGCGCGGGGATGTCCAGCCAGTCGAACGACCAATCGTCCAACGCGCGGAGGAACTCTTCGATGTCCACCTGCTTGTTCCAGCTGCTGTCGGCAACGCCGCCGGTTGGATCGAACGTGAGCTCGGCGATCCAGTTCTGTAACTGCAGCCCGGTGTTGGGATCGATCGACGAGATCGTGTAGTGCACGAAGCGCTGATCGAGAGTCCCGACGAGCGTGAACGAAGCACCCGAGCGGATCGGCGGGCCAGGCGTTGCGCCGCGCCACAGGACCTGGCCGCTCCACTGCGGGTCTGGCTGGTCGGGGTGCATCTGGGAGCGCACCGCGGAGTGCAGCCCGTCGGCCGCGATCAGCAGCGTGCCGGTGATCTCGGTGGTGTTGCCGTCGCGGGTGTCGACCTCGGCGATCACTCCGCGGGCGGTCGGCCGGTAGCCCGTGACCCGGTGCCCCGTGCGGATTGCATCGGGGCCCATTCGTTCGACCACGGCACGAGAGAGCAGCATCTGGAGCTCGCCGCGATGCACTGAGTACTGGGGCCAGTCGTAGCCCGCCGATCGTCCCCGAGGTTCCGCCCACACGTCCTTGCCGCAGCGGCCGACGAGCGCCCACTCGGTCGCTTCGATCCCGATGCGATCGAGGTCGTCGCTGAACCCGAGTTCACAGAGCTCGCGGATCGCGTTCGGTTGCAGGTTGATGCCCACGCCAAGTGGCGCGAGTTCTCGCACCGATTCGAGGACCACGGCGGAAACGCCGATCTGGTGGCATGTCAGCGCGAGCGTCAGCCCGGCGACTCCTCCGCCGGCGATCAACACAGTCACGATTCAGACCATACGGGTCGGCTCGGTGAATCGTCGCGTTGGAGCAATCAAGCGGTTGCTCGCCCGGTCAGGCCCTCGGCGGGTCGTTGCGTTCTAGGCTCTGTGTCGATGAGCCGCCGTCACGCAACCACCGGCGAGACCGCCGAGGGGTGGCGCCTGGGGCGGTTCGACGTCGTGTTGGCGGTGACGGTCGCGCTCGCGGTCGCACTGTTGCTGTCGTTGCGAACAGTGTTCGACCACACTGCCCCAGGCGTGGCGTGGTGGACCTCGGTGTTTCCGATTGTTGCCGGGCTCGCGCTGATGTTCCGGCGCATTCGACCGCTGATGACCCTGCTCGCGATCGTCGCGGTCGTCGCGTCGTACATCCTGTTCGTCGACAGTCCCGGCCCGATCACGATCCCACTGTTGATCGGGCTGTACACGGTTGCCTCGCTGGGTGATCGTCGAACGTCGATCGTGATCGCAGCGCTGGTGGCGGTTCTCGTGTCCGTGCTCGCGTTGACCGTTGCGCCGGAGACTCCGAGCGCGGCCGGTATCGGTGCGGCGATGCTCCTTGCGACCGTGCCCGTGCTGATCGGCGACACGGTACGCAGCCGGCGGGCACTGATTGCCGAAACCGACAAGCGAGTCCGCTTGGCAACCGAGGCCGCGGCGCAGGAAGTGCGAGAGCAGGTGCTCGACGAGCGGGTTCGCATCGCCCGGGAGCTGCACGATGTCGTCGCGCACAGCATCGCGACCATCAACGTCCAAGCCGGAGTGGCGGCACACGTGATCGATCAGCAGCCCGCTGCAGCGAAGGATGCGCTCGTGGAGATCAAGGAGTCGAGCAAGTCGGCGCTGGCCGAATTGCGTTCGATGCTCGGCGTGTTGCGCGACACCGACGACGACACGACGCCGTTGGCTCCGAGCCCCGGGATCGAGGAGATTTCGACCTTGATCGATCGCTATGTCGGCGCGATCTCCTATGACACGATCGCAGCGCCGAGCGTCCCGGTCGACCCCGTGGTCGGTCTGGTCGCGTATCGGATCGCGCAGGAAGGCCTCACCAACGTGATCAAGCACGCTCCCGGCGCGTCGGTGGAGGTTCGCCTCGAATACCTCTCGGACTCGTTGGTGCTCACCGTGCGCAACGACGGCCGCCGATCGAACCCTGACTCGATGCCCGATGCGGCCGCAGCCGACCTGGCCGCATCGGTGCCGGAGGGCAGCGGACTCGGTCTCGTCGGACTGGCCGAGCGAGTGCGAGCGGTCGGTGGAACGTTCACCGCCGAGCGACGATTCGACTCGGGATTCGACGTGACCGCCGAGCTGCCGTATGTCCCGTCGCGGTCGTCTGTTTCTGCGGCTCCTTCTGCTTCCCGAAACGACGTGAACTGACGACATGACTGTCCACGCGACGAATGACACCGCAACGGCAGGATCGCGGACTCGAGTCTTGATCGCTGATGATCAGCGGCTGATGCGCGCCGGCTTCGCGATGCTCGTCGACTCCGCCGACGACCTCGCGGTGGTGGGTGAAGCCGAGACGGGAACGCATGCGGTCGAGCTCGCCGTGTCCACGCAACCGGATGTGATCCTCATGGACATCCGGATGCCCGACCTCGATGGCATCGAAGCAACGCGTCTGATCTGTGCCGACCCTGCCTGCGCAGGTACGAAGATCATCGTGCTCACCACGTTCGACCTGGACGAGTACGTGTACGACGCTCTCCGTGCAGGTGCCAGTGGTTTCTTGCTCAAGGACACCGAGCCAGCCGAGCTGCTCGCCGCGATCAGAGTGGTTGCTGCCGGCGAAGCGCTGCTCGCACCGTCGATCACGCGCAGGCTGATCGAGCAGATCGCCGCTCGACCTGATCGAGCGGCGGTCCGCCATGACCGGCTGAGCGAGCTGACCGAGCGCGAAACCGAAGTGGTTGCACTGGTGGGCAAGGGGCTGAACAACACCGAGATCGGCGAGGCGCTGTTCGTCAGCCCGACCACGGCGAAGACCCACGTCAGCCGTTCGATGGTGAAGCTGCACGCTCGCGACCGGGCCCAGCTCGTGACCATCGCGTACGAGAGCGGTCTGGTGGTGCCAGGGGTCGACTGACGTCACGTGTACTCCCTGCGGAGTACACGTGAAGCCTCCCGGTGCAGGACGACGCGCAGGAGCGATTGCTTCACGATCGATCACATGACAGTGATCGATGCTCTTCCCCTTCGACCCGACGTGGCCCCGCCACCAGCGGCGCGTGTCGAACGCGCCTCCAAGATCTACGGAACCGGTGACAGCGCCGTGAAAGCGCTCGACGATGTCTCGGTGGACTTCGCAGCCGGAGCCTTCACGGCGATCATGGGCCCGTCGGGTGCGGGCAAGTCCACGCTGATGCACGCCGCGGCCGGCCTCGACCGCCTCACCGGCGGCTCGGTCTTCATCGGCGACACCGATCTCTCGACGCTGAGCGACAAGGACTTGACGATCCTGCGCCGCACGAAGATCGGCTTCATCTTCCAGGCGTTCAACCTGATTCCGACGCTCACTGCTCGCGAGAACATCGAATTGCCGCTCGCGCTCGGTGGCGCCCGGCCCGATGCGGCGACGTTCGATCGGATCGTCGACGTGCTCGGCTTGTCCGGGCGGCTGAGTCATCGCCCGAGCGAGTTGTCGGGCGGGCAGCAACAGCGCGTCGCCGTCGCTCGAGCTCTCGTGAGCGAACCCGAAATCGTGTTCGCCGACGAGCCAACCGGCAACCTCGACAGTCGCACGGGTGCAGAGATTCTCAGCTTCATGCGCAAGGCGGTCCACGAGGTCGGTCAGACCATCGTCATGGTTACACACGATCCTTCCGCCGCTTCGTACGCGGACCGGGTGGTCTTCGTCAACGACGGCAAGATCGTCGACGAGATGCACGAGCCGACCACTGACGGCGTCTACGACCGCATGAAGGAGTTCGGGCGATGAGCGCCGCAACCTTGACCGCTGCGAACCAGCGGACCTCGGGCGAACCCCGCCCCGAGAAGGGCCTCAGCGGCATGTCTGCAGTGACCATGAAGGGCCTCTGGGCCAACAAGTCGCGCTTCGGTTTGTCGGCCTTTGCCGTGATCATCAGCGTGGCGTTCCTCACCGGGATGATGATCCTGACCAACGCGATCGGCGGAACCGCATCCGATGATCTGGCGTCGGCCAACGCCGGCGTCGACGTGATCGTGCTCGGCGAGCCCTTGGGCGTGGGCGAAGGCCCTCCGGGTGCCGAGGCGACCATTCGCGCGTCGGTCGACGTCGACGTGGTCACCACACTCGAGGGCGTCGACGGTGTCACCGCCGCGGCGGGCATCCGCACTGGTTCGGCACAGCTGGTCGATCTGAACGGTGCCCTCCTCGGGACGTCTGCTCAGCAGGCACTCGGCGAGACCTGGGTGTCGAGCACCACGCTGTCGCCGTTCGATCTCATCGACGGTGAACCGCCATCGGACACCGGTGTGGTGATCGACGCCTTCACCGCGCGTGAAACAGGCCTCGAGGTCGGGGATCAGGTACGTGTGGTCACGGAGTCGGGCTCGGCGCTGATGAACGTCAACGGCATCGCGAACTACGGCGGCGGCGAAGGCCAACCGGACGCATCGACCGTGCTCTTCGCGGACTCGACCACGATGCTCGGCAGCGGCGGATTCGACCGAGTGGTGGTGGAGACTTCGCTCGACGCCTCGACGGTGTCGGCCCTGCTCGCCGAGACCGGCAGTGCCGTCGATGTCCAGAGTGGCGTTGCCTACGTGGCCGACCTCCAGTCGCTCGCAGACACACAGGCCACGTTCCAGTCGACGTTTCTCCTGGCGTTCGCGCTGATTGCGCTGGTGGCCGGAACGACGATCATCTACAACACGTTCGTGATCGCTGTGGCTCAGCGCACGCGCGAGCTCGCCCTGCTCCGTGCGATCGGAGCGAGCCGGAGGCAGATCCTGTCGGCGGTGATGATCGAATCAGCGGTGATCGGGTTGGTGGCGTCCATCATCGGAGCCGCTGCAGG
>JBGCFW010000177.1:0-18054 GCA_045107155.1 Ilumatobacter sp.
CAGCGGCGGCGCTGGCATCGACGTTCTGACGCCGCGCAGGGGGTGACGCCTCAAGGTGTGCGCCGAGTGGGTCGATTCCAACTCCGATGATCATGCGCGTACCAGAACCTGACGATGCGATGGGCCGCCTGATCCGACTCACCCCGAGGTCGGCGGTGCCACAGCGTGGCGATCTCGAGCCGTTCGGCGTCGGCCCGCTCGCCGGGTGGATGCTCGCAGCGATCCGCCGACGCGGCACGCTCGTGGTCATCGTCGGCCTCACCGTCGGGGCGGTCACAGCCTCGCTCGTGTTGACGGTGATGGCGGTCGGTCTGATCTATGGATTCTCGGCCGAGATGATGGCGCCCGCCATGATCCTCGGTGCCGCGATCCCGGCGATCGTCGCACCCGCCACGATGTCTGCGATCGTGCGTCTGGCCTCGCGGCTGGACGCGGCCGGCGACTCGCTCAAGCGTGCCGCCTCGACCGATCCCCTCACCGGTCTGATGAATCGACGCGGGTTCTTCGACGCATTCGCCGACTTCGCTGCACAGGGCCGCGCGGCGCACGTCTCGATGATCGACGTCGACGCGTTCAAGGCACTCAACGACAGACACGGGCATCCGACCGGAGATGCGATCCTCCAAGGTGTCGCCGACTGGTTGCAGTCGCTGACGGGGACTCACGGCTTCGCCGCTCGGATGGGCGGCGACGAGTTCGCGTTGGTCATTCCTGCAGAGCCCAGCGAGAGCTTGCCGGTTCACCAGACGATGCTCATGGACGGCGTCGCCGTCAGCGTGACCACCGGCAGCGTTACCACCGACGAGGCCGACGACCTCGACGCCGCGCTCAGCCGGGCCGACGAGCTCCTCTATCGAAACAAGCGAGCCCGCACGGGCCGTTCGATGTGAGCGTTCCGCCCAGCCTGATTCAACGACCGGAGTCGCCTGGCCAGCGGAAGACGGTGTGCACCGTCGACCACGCGGGTTCGTTGTGCGCCAGGAAGGCCGCGATGTCGTCGGCACGGTCGTCGCCGAGACAGAGCACGCGCTGCGCTGCCGGGAGCCTCGTCGCCGGGTCCTCGGCGTTCCGGGCGAGTGGCGGCCGCGGCATCTCCCAGCGTTCGGCCTCGAGACCGAGTTCGCGGAGCACGTCGGCGAAGTCGTCCGATGTCGGTGTGGTCGGACGGTCGAGATCCCAGAAGTGTCTCCAGGCGCCTGACCATGCCGAACGCGGATGTACCGTCGGCATGACCAGCACCACTGCGAGCCGTGCGTGCTCGGTGAGCGCGCGAACGAACGGTTCGATGTCGGCGACGTTGTAGGCGACGTGGTGGCACGTCACCACGTCGGCCACCGGCGCGTCGTCGGCGACGTCGGGCCAGCGGCCCTGGATGGTCATCGACCGAGCTCCGAACCGTGACGCCGCATCGGTGAACGCAGCGAGCATGTCGGCGCTCTCGTCGACGCCGATGACTCGCTCGGCGGGTGGAACCAGCGACATCGCGGCGCGTCCCCCGCCGCAGCCAACGTCGAGGACCGAACCGCCCGACTTGGGCAGCACCGACCGAGCGACCTCGGCCGACAACACCGATCGATCGAGGGTGTCGTCGACCACGAAGGTCGTTGTGTCGTGCCGATATGGCGACGTGGGCGCCTGGTCCAGGATGTGCTGAGGAATCGCCCACTCGGCCAGTGCCGACGCCCACTTCTCGACAGCGCTCACGCGCCCGACGCTACGCCAGGATCTTGACCGGAAGCTCGCGGGGACCGCGGATCTGGCCGACCGACCAGCGCACGTCACCCGCGAGTTCGAAGTTGGGGAAGCGAGCGACGAACTCTTCGATCGCGACCTTGAGTTCGAGCCGCGCCAGGTTCGAGCCGAGGCATCGGTGGATGCCGAGTCCGAACGCTGCGTGGCGGTTGACTTCGCGGTCGATGATGAACTTGTCGGCGTCCTCGAACTGCTTGGGGTCGTGGTTGGCGGCCGGGAACGGCAGCAGGACCCAGTCGTCCTTCTTCATCGGGCAGCCGTGGAAATCGTGGTCCTTGGCGACCATCCGGCCCATCGTGACCGGTGCGTACGCACGTAGGAACTCCTCGATGGCGAAGGTCATCACCTCGGGGTCGTCGACCAGGCGCTGACGATCGTCGGGACTCTGGGCGAGGTGCCAGAGTGACGAACCGATCGCCGACCAGGTGGTGTCGATCCCGGCGATCAGCAGGAGGATGATCGAGCCGCCAACGATCTCGTCGGACAGCTTCTCACCCTCCATCTCCATGTTCATCAGGTAGCTCGTGAGGTCATCACGGGGATTCTCGCGATGGTCCTCGATCTGCTGGCCGATGTACTTGCCCAGCTCGTCGATGCCGCCGCGGGTGCCGGGCTCTTCGGCGATCGTCTCGAGCGCGTCGTGCACGAATGTTCGAAAGAGCGCTTCGTCTTCGGACGGGAAACCGAGCATGCGACCGATCACGTTGACCGGGATGTGCTGGGCGTACTGCACCGCGGCGTCGACGACGGTCTCGCCGGGCGCGATGTCACCCATTTCGTCGAGGAGACGGCGGCACAGGACGCGAACCTCTTCCTCCCACGGCTCGATCTGCTTGGGCGCGAACGGTGGGAGCAGCATCCGACGGGCCATGCCGTGGAAGGGCGGATCGCTTGAGATCGGCGGGACGGCCCCGATGGGCGCCGGCATCGCCAGGTCGCCCGGCCGACCGACCGCCGGCACGACCGAACGGCTCGTGAAGTTCTCGGTGTCGTAGGCCACGTCGTGGACGGCCTCGTGCGTGATCGGCACCCACATGCCCCCATAGCGATCGGAGTGCGCCACCGGGCAACCCGCGTCGCGCAGTTCCTTCCACACCTGCGGTGCGTTCGGGTTGTAGGCCGGGTCCGCGTGGTCGAAGTCGGTCGAAAAGTCCTCGACCGGGCCGTAGTCATCGGCGTCGTACGGCACGCGCTGCCAGACGTGTGTGCCTTCCGGAGACGTTCCGAAGATCGTCTCCTCTTCGCCGAACGCGACCTTCGCCGGTTCTTCGGGCAGGGTCTGGTCGTCGAGTGTGTCGGTCATGTCGTCGCTCCTCGTGTCTCGAAAATCGTGTCAGTCGCCGGTGATGCTGATCGCGTACTCAGGGCAGTTGGCCGCAGCCAGCCGAGCCTTCTCGTGCAAGTCGGCGGGGACGTCTCCCTCGACCATCAACACCGCCTGCCCGTAGTCGTCGACGTCGAACAATTCGGGTGCCAGCGCATAGCAACGGTTGTGCCCCTGGCACTTTTCGGCGTCGAGGTGAATCTGCATTCGGTCTCCCGTGAGGCATGGTCGACCGGAACCGTTGCGGCGTGGTCGATTTGAACAGTGTTCCAATCTTGCACGACTCGTCCGGCCTTGGCAAGGCGGGGCGACCCGCGTCACGAGATCGGATCGACGTCAGCCGCGCCGCGGGCGGGTGAACACGAAGAACGCGAGCGCCGCGGGCAGCGTGACCGCGGCCGTCGCCGCGCCGACCGAGAGCCGCGACGCGGCGAGCGTCCCGACCAGGATCGGCGTGATGAGGAGCGCGATCCGAGAGCCGCCGGTGAGCGCGCCGAGACCAGCACCGCGCCGTCCCGGGTACTTCGCTGCATCGTCGTAGAGCTTCGGGAACTGCGTCGCCACGCCGAGGCCCGCGAGCAGATACCCCGCCATCACCAGTGCCACGACCGGAGCAAACGAGGCCACGATGAGCCCGGCAGCGGTCATCGCGATACCGACGTCGGCGACCCGCTGATGACCGAACCGAACGATCATCGAGTCCCCACCGAAGCGTCCGGTGGTCATCCCCACGGTGAACGCGACGTACGCGAGTCCGGCGATGCCGGCCGTGGCACCGAAATCGTCGGCAAGACGGATGGCGGCCCAGTCACTCGAGGTCATCTCCATCGCGATCGAGCAGCCGCCGACGATGACGAACAGCAGCAACGGTCGCGACCCGGTTCGAGGCCGTTGCTTCGTTGAACCCGTCTCACCGGCGACGTCGTCGTCCGCATGGCTCGTCGGGGCCTCGTCCTCGCGGAGCAAGCCCGTGCCGACGAAGAGCACCACGACCACCAAGATCGCGGACACCGCGAACAGGTGGACGTTGAGCGGGACCCCGAGTGCAGCGAGCTGTGCTGCCGCGACGCCGCCGATGACGGTGCCGAGGCTCCACAGTCCGTGAAGTCGGTTCATGACGGGCGCTCGACGCCGGCCACTGATCCACGAGGCCTGCAGGTTCATCGACGAGTCGACCAAGACATCGAAGATCGAGAGGCTCGCCAACCCGAGAACGAGAACGGCGGGCACGGTGGCGATGCCGACGATCGAGAGCGACGAGCACAGGAGCAGACCGGCGACGACCAGCAGCCGGCGCGTGCCGAAACGTTCGACCAGCGTGCCGACCACGAGGCTGCCGAGCAGGCCCGACATGGCGCCGATCGCAAGCAACCTGCCCAGCGCGTCATTGCCGATGTCGATCCGGTCGCGGATCTCGGGCAGGCGCGGGACGAACGAGGCGAAGATCAGTCCGTTGACGAAGAACTGGGCCGCGACCGATGTGAGGGCGCGCCGATCGACGCTCGACAGACCATCATCACGCACGACTCACCTCCAGCTCGCTCATCGAGTCGGACACACTTGCACATCCGCTCCACTCGGCGAGCGGGGGGGTTCAGCTCATGAGGGAACTCAGCGGGGGTGGAGTTCGGCGATGACCTGGTCGAGGCGTTCCGCCGCGTCGGGCGAGGTCATGTCGATCACCGCAGCGATCGGGCGTCCCGCACCGGTCACGGTGGCGAGCGGTCCGCCTCGAACCGCACCGGCGGTGAGCACGACCAGCGACTGACCGGCGACGGCATCGTTGTTCGACTCGCGGAGCACCGCTGCCTTGGCAACGGTCTTCCACACCTGATCGATGCGATTCATGCCGGGCCGTGCCGGGGTGTTGACGCCACCGAACTCGAACAGCTGCGAGACGCCGTCGGCACGTGTCCCGCGCACGCTCACGGTCACACCGGGGGCGACGCGGGCGTTGTCGTCGAGTTCGTCGAAGCCGCAGTCGGCGAGCAACGACTTGGCCATCTCCTTGACCGTCCGACGATCAGGGAGATCGGTCGGCGCAAGCGAGCCGATCCGTTCCCGAGCGGCGCGCACGTACGCTCCGTCGGTGTCATAGCCGATGTAGTGGCGACCGGTCCGAACGGCTGCCACGCCCGTGCTCCCGGAACCCATGAACGGGTCGAGCACGACGTCACCGTCGTAGGTGAAGAGGTGGACGCATCGTTCAACGAGGGAGACGGGGAACGGAGCCGGGTGACCGACGCGCGTCGCCGACTCCGGCGGGATCTCCCACACGTCGAGCGTCGCTTCCATGAACTCGTCACCGGGGATCGTCGGCTGGCCTTCGACGCCGTCGGCGCCGCGGCCCTCGCCACCTCGACCGACGCGATCGAAGCGTCCCTTCGACGCGATGATCAGCCGCTCGGTGGTGTCGCGGAGGACCGGGTTCGCGGGCGACTGGTAGGAGCCCCAAGCGCACGACCCACTCGCGCCGCGCTGCTTCTGCCAGACGACTTCACCTCGCAGCAACAGTCGAAGATCGTCCTGGAGGATCGTGGTGACGTCGGCTGCGAGGTTTCGGTACGGCTTGCGACCGAGGTTGGCGACGTTGACCGCGATCCGACCGCCGGGCTCCAACGCTCGGACGCACTCACGGAACACGTCGCGCAGCATCTCGAGGTACTCGATGTAGTCACCGGGTACGTGCCCTTCGCCGAGTGCCGTCTCGTATTCCTTGCCGGCGAAGTACGGCGGCGAGGTCACGACCAGGGCGACGGACTTGTCGGGGACGTGCGACATGTCGCGCGCGTCGCCAACGTGGATCACGTCGACGTCGCCACGCTCGCCGAGCTCGCTGTCGTCGCTGATCTCGGGCGGCGAGAACCGGGCATAGAAGTCGGTCGCGTCATGCGACTCTCGTCGGCTCGCCCCGAACGCTGATGTGGAGGTGCCCATCAGTCGGCCCCGATCAGCGGTGGGTTGACCTGGTCGGCTGCGCGCTGCATGCGCTCGACCGGCATCTCACGCATGTCCTCGTGGGTGAGGATCCAGAATCGACGTTCGTCGACCGCGGCGACCACCTGAGCAGCGATGCCTGCGGCGGGAACGCCCTCTTGGACGCCGGCGGTGAGGACTTCGGTCATCAGTGCCCCGATCGGCGTGTCGACGTGGTCGGGTTCGTGCTCCATGAGGTCCGTCTTGACGAAGCCCGGGCAGAGCACGCTCACGCCGATCGACGAGCCCGTCGATCCGAGTTCGACGAAGAGTCCCTCGCTGATCGCAACGACTGCGGTCTTGGTCGCGTTGTATGGCGCCATCCCGGGAAACGCGACGAGGCCGGCCATCGACGCCGTGTTCAGGATGTGCCCCTCACCCTGCTCGGTCATCATCGGCAAGAACGAACGGATGCCGTGGACGACGCCGTACAGGTTGATGTCGACAACTCGCTCCCACAGTTCGATCGGATCGTTCCAGGCGTCGCCGACACCGGCGATCCCAGCGTTGTTGAAGAGCAGATGACAGCCCCCGAATCGTGCGAGCGTCGCTTCGGCCAGATCGGTCACCGACGCGGCCGATGCCGTGTCACACACCACGCCGGTCACGTCGGCGCCAGCTTCGGTGAGCCGAGCTTCGACGTCACGGAGCTTCGGTTCGTCGATGTCGGCGAGCACGACACGCATGTCCCGCTCGAGGCAGGCCTCGGCCACTGCCAAGCCGATGCCACTGGCCCCGCCGGTGATCACGGCGACGTTCTCGGCGCGCAGGACGGTCTCGGTCGACGACATGGAGGGTCAATCTAGAACCCTTCGCGCGCTCTGTGGTCGATCCTCGCGCGCCCAGTCACAACGCCGCACGAGTGATCGCGTTGCCGCGCGACGTCGGCACATCGTGGCATCATCGCCGGGTGATCGACATCGATGCCGCGCTCGACGCGCTTTCTCTCGACCAGAAGTGCCGCCTGGTGGCCGGTCAGACCAACTGGCGCACCAAGGCGTACCCAGAGGCCGGGATCCCACAGCTCAAGATGAGCGACGGCCCGACCGGAATCCGCGGCGAAGGCCACGGCAGCTCTGGCACACCGGGCGTCGCAGTTCCCGCCGGGATCACGCTCGGCGCCAGCTGGGACCCCGACCTGCTCGGCGAGATCGGCGACCTGCTCGGCAAGGAGGCGGTTCGCAAGCGGGCCCACGTCCTCCTCGGCCCCACGGTCAACCTGCACCGCACCCCCGTTGGTGGTCGGACCTTCGAGTGCTACAGCGAGGACCCCGAGCTCAGCGGCGTGCTCGCGGCGTCGTACATCCGCAGCGTCCAGGACCACGACGTCGCCGTCACGGTGAAGCACTTCGTGTGCAACGACACCGAGATCGAGCGGCTGACCGTCGACGTCCAGATCGACGACCAGACGCTCCGCGAGCTGTACCTGCGACCGTTCGAGTTGGCGGTCCGCGATGGCGGTGCGTGGGGCGTGATGAGCGCCTACAACCGGGTCAACGGGCCACACGCCGCCGAGCACCGCGGGCTGCTCACCGACATCTTGCGCACCGAGTGGGGCTTCGATGGCTACGTCGTGTCCGACTGGTTCGGCGTGCACGAACCCGTCGGCGCCGCGAACGCCGGGCTCACCCTCGAGATGCCGGCTCCGGTGCGGGTGTACGGCAGCCGCCTGGGAGAGGCCGTCGAGCGAGGTGACGTCACCGAGGAAACCGTCGACGGGCTCGTCCGCGACCTCCTGACGGTGATGAACCGGACCCGCGCCGACGAACGGAGCTGCGACGAGGCCGAACAGTCCGTCGACGACCCCGCCGAACGGGCGCTGACGCGACGCGCGGCCGCTGCGGGAACCGTGCTACTCCGCAACGAGGCGATCGACGACGCGGGGCGCACCGCGCTCCCGATCGACCCGTCGTCGATCTCGACGCTCGCCGTCGTCGGCCCCAACGCCGTGATCGACCGATCGATGGGTGGCGGCTCCGCGAGCCTCACTCCGTTCGGTCACCGAACACTGCTCGACGCCCTCACCGACCGAATCGCGGGCATCGACGACTCGATCGACATCAGCTACGAGCCCGGCGTTCGCATCGACCGCCTGACCCCGATCGTCCGAGGCAGTCGACTCCGCACGCCCGATGGTCGAACCGGGTGGCGACTCGAGTACGTCGAGGGCACCGACTGGACCGGCCCCACGATCAAGGACACGATCACCACGGGATCGATGCTCCGCTTCTTCGGAACCACACCCGACGAAGTCGATCCACTGAGCTTCTCGGCTCGCGTGTCGGGCTCGTTCATCCCCGACCGCTCGGGTCGCCACACGATCGGCGTGGTCAGCACCGGGCCGGTGATCGTGACCGTTTCGGTCGGCGGTACCGAGCACACCGTCGTCGACGATCCGCGTGGCGAACTCCCCCGGACACGAGAGTTCTTCGGCTACGGCAGCGAGGAGGTCACCCTCGACCTCGACCTGACCGAAGGCGACCCCGTCGAGGTGTCGATCCGATGGGCGACCTCCGCCAAGCAGGGCTTCGCCGCACTGCGCGTCGGTGTGCGCGCGCCAGATCCCGCCGACCTCTTCGATCGGGCCGTGGCCGCAGCCGCGGCAGCCGACGTCGCCGTCGTCGTCGTCGGCACCAACGACGAATGGGAAACCGAGGGCTTCGACCGCGAGTTCATGGATCTCCCGGGCCGTCAAGACGAGCTCGTCGAAGCGGTGTCCGCTGCCAACTCCAACACCGTCGTCGTCGTCAATGCCGGCTCACCGGTCACGATGGACTGGGCCGCCGCCGACCACGCGTCCCCCGCACCCGCCGTGGTCACGTCGTTCTTCGCCGGACAGGAGCAAGCCGAGGCGATGGTCGACGTGCTCCTGGGCGATGACGACCCCGGTGGGCGCCTGCCGCTGTGCGTTCCCGCGAAGTACGAAGACCACGCCGCGTTCGACAACCATCAGCCCGAGTACCCCGCCGACGGTCCACCCGTCCAGCGATATGCCGAAGGGCTGTTCATCGGACACCGGCACTACGAGCGCAGTGGCATCGCCCCCAGGTTCTGGTTCGGCCACGGCCTCAGCTACGGGAGCACCGCGTGGGACGAGCCGACCGTGTCGGTCGACGAGATCGCCGTCGCCGATCTCGCGAACGGCCCGATCACCGTCTCGGTGCCGATTCGGAACACGTCTGGTCGCGTCGCCACGACGGTGGTACAGGGCTACACGATGCCGGTCGCCCTGCCCGCCGACCGGCCCGCCCGAGTGCTCAAGGCCTGGGCGAAGCGTCGCCTCGCGCCCGGGGAATCCGACACTGTCGAGCTGACGTTCGGCGTCGACGCGTTCCGGCACTGGGACGCCGAATCTGCCGGCTGGGCCGTCACCCTCGGCGCGTACGACCTGGTCATCGCGACGTCGTCGGACCCGGCGAGTGAAGCTCACCGGGTCCGCGTCACGTTGACCTGACAAGCAACCGGTCGCATTCGGGGTGTGACCCCGAATGAGTCCGTAGCTTGTCTCGATGGATTCCCAGCACTGGTGGCAGGACGCCGTCGTCTATCAGATCTACCTCCGCTCGTTCGCCGACTCGAACGGTGACGGCGTCGGCGACCTGACGGGAATCCGCAACCGGTTGGATCATCTCGCCAGCCTCGGTGTCGACGCGATCTGGCTCAACCCGTGCTACCCCTCGCCACAGCGGGACCACGGCTATGACGTTGCCGACTACCTGGGAATCCACGACGAGTACGGCGATCTCGCGACATTCGACGCGCTTCTCGCGGACGCACGCGACCACGGCATCAAGATCTTGATGGACCTCGTGCCGAACCACTGCTCGAGCGACCACGCCTGGTTCCGAGAAGCACTCGCCGCTCCGGCCGACGGCGCTGCTCGTGCCCGGTTCTATTTCAGGGACGGAACGCCGTCCGACGACGGCTCGGACCTACACGGAAACCCGCCGAACAACTGGCGCGCCGCGTTCGGGGGCTCGGCGTGGACTCGTGTCGAGCGAGAGGGCAAGCCGGAAGCGCAGTGGTATCTGGGCACGTTCACCCCGCACCAACCCGACTTCGATCACACCAACGCCGACGTCCAGCAGATGTTCCGAGAGGTCCTCGACTTCTGGTTCGATCGCGGCGTCGAGGGTTTCCGGGTCGACGCGATCACTCCCGTCGGCAAGGAGCCGTCGCTCCCCGACCAGCCACCGGTCCACGATGGCGTGGGGCCGCTCCAGATCACGTGGGAGAACCCTCACACCGTGTTTCACGAAGCCGGCCACGACGTCTGGCGCTACTTCCGCGACCACGTCGATGCCTACATGGAGAGCCACCCCGGTCGCGACCTCATGTTGGTCGCCGAGGCGTACATGAACGGGCGCCCCGACCTGATGGCGCGCTTCGTCAACGATGAGCAGTTCCACCTCGCATTTGCGTTCGATCTCCTGCTCTCGCCCTGGCACAAGGGGCAGCTCGAGCGAGCGATCCGCGACACCCTCGACATCAACAGGATCGGCTCGACGCCCACCTGGACACTCAGCAACCACGACGTTCAACGCGTCGTCACCCGCCTCGGACGATCGACTGCGACCGACCCGAACTCGGTGTCGAACAACGCGCTCGAGTACCTCGACGCCGCCGTCGACATCACCGCGGGAACACGGCGCGCTCGCGCGTTGATCTCGATGGCGATGGCGATGCCAGGGACGATCTACCTGTATCAAGGTGAGGAGCTCGGTCTTCCCGAATGGCTCGAGTTGCCCGACGAACACCGGCAGGACCCGGTGTTCCTGAACGGCGACGGGCTCGGACGCGACGGCTGCCGCGTGCCGATGCCGTGGACCGATGACCCATCGACCTCATTCGGCTTCTCGTCGGTTCCGAACGACGAGTCGGCGTCTGACCCGTGGCTCCCGCAACCCGACTGGTGGGGTACCTCCGCCGTCGACGAGCTCGATGGCGACGACGGTTCGATCCTCGAGCTCTACCGCGCAGTCATCGCAGCACGCGCCGAGCACGCCACACCGCAGGGCCTCGTCGCCGCGGTGATCGAGCTCGGAGAGGGTCTCGTCGCCGTTCGACGCGGCGACCTCCTTGTCGTGTCCAACGTGACGTCGACGCCGATCGCTCTCGATCTCGATGATGAGCATCTCGTGATCGCGACCCCGGTGTTCGCGTCGGAACCCAGCGAGATGCACACCCCCGGCGTGATCCCTCCCGACTCCACGATCTGGTTCGTCAGCTGACATTTCGCAGAGGGCCTGACATACGCTCGCCGAGTGCAGAATCCCTGGTTCAACCCCTGGTTCGAGTCGATCGCGGTCGCCCAGAAGCGAGCGAAGCGCCGTCTGCCGAAGTCGGTGTACGGCGCGCTGATCGCTGGCGCCGAAGCCGGCGTGACGAAAGACGACAACGTCGAAGCGTTTGACGAGCTCGGCCTGCGGCCGATCACCGCTGGTCAGTCGCCGACGCGCGAGATGGCCACCGAGGTGATGGGCCAGCAGCTGTCGATGCCCGTGATGATCTCGCCGACCGGCGTGCAGGCGGTGCATCCGGACGGCGAGGTCGCGGTGGCGGCCGCCGCCGCCGCCCGAGGTATCACGATGGGGCTCTCCTCGTTCTCGTCGAAGCCGATGGGCGAGGTGATCGCACAGGGAGCGCCGACGTTCTTCCAGATCTACTGGGCGGGCGACCGCGACTCGATGGTCGGTCGGATGGAGCGAGCCAAGGCCGCGGGCGCCGTCGGAATGATCCTCACCCTCGACTGGTCGTTCGTGCACTCCCGCGACTGGGGGAGCCCGGCGATTCCTGCGGCGGTCGACCTGGCGACGATGATCAAGCACGGGCCAGAAGCGATCGTGAAGCCGGCGTGGCTGCTCGACTGGTTGCGGTCCGGCGCCATCCCACAGCTGGGCGTTCCGAACTTCCCGGTCAACGCGTCCGATCCGGTTCCGGGCTTCTTCGAGGCGTACGGCACCTGGATGGGCACGCCACCCCCGACGTGGGAGGACGTGGCCTGGCTTCGTTCGCAATGGGATGGTCCGTTCATGGTGAAGGGCATCAACCGTGCTGACGAGGCGAAGCGGGCCGTCGAGGCCGGCGCGTCTGCGATCTCGGTGTCGACGCACGGCGGCAACAACCTCGACGGCACCCCGGCGCCGATCCGCTGCCTCCCCGAAGTCGTGGCGGCAGTCGGCGATCAGATCGAAGTCGTGATGGACTCGGGCATTCGTCGCGGTTCCGACGTCGTGAAGGCACTCGCGCTCGGCGCCAAGGCCGTGATGATCGGCCGCGCATACCTGTGGGGTCTCGCTGCCAACGGGCAGGCGGGCGTCGAGAACGTGCTCGACGTGCTCCGGATGGGCATCGACTCGAACATGCTCGGCATGGGCAAGGCCTCGATCGCCGAACTCTCGCCCGACGACCTCGTGATCCCCGACGGCTTCAGCCCACCTCCGCGCGACTGACCGCGTCGGAGCGGGTCAGACCCACTCCGACACGCCGACCCGAACGCACCAGATCAGGCATCGAGGTCGAGCTGCAACGTGACGAGCTGACTCGGACGGTGCGAGACTGTGGTCGTGCGGTTGGGCGACGCCACGTGGCGAGAAGTGAGGACGGCGGCGCGTGAGCCGGGCGACGACGACGGGACGCTCTCGCCGATCGTTCTGATCCCGGTCGGCTCGACCGAGCAACACGGTCCACACCTTCCCCTGAACGTGGACACCCTCGTCGCCGAGGAGATTGCCGGCCGAGCGCTTCACCGCACGACGGGCTTGATGCTCGGCCCGACCATTTCGGTATCGGCCTCCGGCGAGCATCAGGGCTTCGCGGGCACGCTGTCGATCGGCACCGACGTGATGCGCCAGGTGGCGATCGAGCTCGGGCGAAGCGCCGACTGGGCGGCCGGGGTCGCCTTCGTGAACGGTCACGGCGGGAACCACGAAGCGTTGTCGGGCGCCGTCGAGCAACTGCAGCACGAAGGACGTCAGGTCGTGTCGTGGTGGCCGAAGTGGCGGCGACGTCAAGACGGCGGACCGCCCGACCTGCATGCCGGCCGAATCGAGACCTCGCTGATGCTCGCGATCGACCCGGGCCTCGTGCGACTCGAACTCGGCGAGCCCGGCCCGTCGACCCCGCTCGAGGAGCTCCTGCCCGAGCTCCGCAAGAACGGCGTTCGGCTCGTGAGCCCGAACGGCGTGCTCGGCGACCCCGAAGGCGCCTCGGGGGCCGAGGGCGAGCGCTTCATCGACGAGTTCGTCGAAGACCTCGTGACCACGATCGAGGCGTGGCGGCCGATCGACCCCACGCTCTGAGTTCGTGCGAGGAGAGCCGCTCAGCCGGGAACGGTCTCCCGGGCGCGCACGGCTGCCTGCTGCAGTCGCTCCGAGAGGTCGTTGCAGTCCTCACACCCCCAGATCGCTGCGAAGGCGATGCAGCCGAGGCAGATCGCGAGCAACGCTTCGAGCGATGCAGCGATCACGAGGGCGGCGATCAACACACTCGCCAACACCGGGATGCCAGCTGCCCACGCGACGGCGGCACCGAGGGAGAATGCGACGCCGATGCCCTGCGCGAATCGCTTGGGTGGGCCAGGAACGCGTCGACCTTCGACGCCACTCATGCGCTCCAGGGCGGGCGTTGCGACCCGAACCGAGAACTGACCGAGCGGCGAAGCCGTCGGCCCGGTCAACACCCGGGCGACGAAACCGTACGCGAGGGGGACGAGAATCCAACCGGACTGCACGGCGAGAAAAGCGATGCCCTGGACGACGACACCGAGCGCGACGAGCCGCGCAGAGGTCTCGTTGACCGGGTCGGGGAATGAGAAGAATCGACGCACGTTCCACACAACACCCACGCTATTGACGACATTCCCGATCAACAAAGTCAGGATTGCGCGGCACCGGCCGTTCAGGCGGCTCGATCAGCCGCCGATCGCCCGGTAGACGCGCTCGGCGGGGCCACGGCCGAATCGGTGTGACCACGCGGTTCCGGCGGCGATCGCCACGACCCAGAACGCCAGCGCGAACGTCAGGGCGGTCGTCAGGCCGTCCGGCTGGACGATGTCGAGCCAGTCGACCATCAGGTTGAAGACGAGGATGTGGGCGATGTACAGCGTCAGCGACATCTGTCCGGCGAGGCGGAGCGGCTCGATCGCTGCCGCAGCGACGCCGCCCTTCGCGACTGCTCGATCGGCGACCCACGATACGACAGCGACCGCGAGCAGGCTCGTTCCGAGCGCACTCGCCACGTAGACCAGGCCGCGGTCGAATGGATCCCGCGAGAGGAACACCTGTTGGAACGGCGTCGTCGCTGACTCCGACACCACGAACGACACCGCGAACAGGACCGCCCCGAGACCGACGCACCAAGCGCGCCAGTCGGGTCGGCCGAGGTTCCGTCCCACGATGATGCCGGCGCAGAAGAAGGCGAGCCACGGAAAAAGTGGATGGGTCCCGTTGATCGTCAATTCGAACAGGACGCGACGGATCGAATCCTGGCCGGGGCGGATCAGCCAGTCGACGCTGTCGCCCGCCTCGACCTGCTGGAACTTCCACGCCGAGATCGCCCACCCCGCCAGCGCGGACGCGAGGCCGAGTGCTGCCAGCCATCGAGAGCTGACCGTGAACAGCCATGCCGCGAGCACGAACATCGCGCCGTAGTAGAGGATGATCGTGCCAGGCCAGATGATGTCGAGGATCTGCCCGAGGACGTAGAGCGCCAACCCGCGCCGGACCAGCCGCCAACGCATCTCGGTCACGGCCGCGGCCGCGCCGGGAAGCCCGTGAGCCTTGTCGGCGACGACTCGCCGGGTCAGCAGCGTCACGCCGATCCCGGCGGTGACGACGAACGTTGCAGCGAATCGAGTGGCGAGGGGACCCGAGAACGGGTCGAAGAACGAACCGAGCGATGAGTCGCCGTCACGCGGCGCACCCCGAATGATCAAGTAGCCGTGGTAGTTCATCACCGCGACACCGATCAGCGCGAGCGCCCGGACGACATCGGGGCCCGGGAGCCGGTCGACCGACTCGCTGGGGGCGAGGTCCGACTCCGTTCGAACGTCCGTCATCGGGCGGGCCGGCTCACAGCCACTCGTACTCGTCGACGATGGTCATCGTCAGCGGACGCTGAAGGTCGACGCGCTCGCCCATCTCGGGCAGCGGGTCACCGGTGGGAACGAACGCCATCGACGTGTGCATGTGAGGCGGCTCGTGCAATGCGAGGCGCGCGCGCTCGAAGTGGAACGGACTGCGACCGTCGGGCAGCGGCGTCACTCCGTTCGCAGTGCCGGCACCGATCATCACGAGGTGGCCGTCGGTCGGAATCGCGCCGAGTCGGTAGCCGGCTCGATCCCCCGCTCGAACCCGACGGGTCTCGACGACGTCGGCCGACAGGTGCAGCGTCGACTTGTCGCCGTGCCACAACCCAGTACCGAGGCGCAGCCGATAGTGATGCGTGTCCGGAAGCGTCGCATACGAGTCGGGATCCAGGTGGCTGACCCAGACCGGCAGTGCGGGGTCGACGTGTTCGAGCGCATCGACGATCTGCGCGCGACGCTCGCCGGCGTCGCCGACCAGCGGCGGGTGCAACGAAACGCCGACCACGTCGAGATCGTGGGCACGGGCGTCGTCGATCAGCGACGCGACCGAAGCGGGTTCGACGCCGTAGCGCTGCATCGAGGTCGAGGCCTTCACCACCACGCGACCGTGCCACCCATCGCCGCCGAGTACCGCGACGTGGTCGGCATTCGACACGGTGAGGATCGGGTCGCGGGTCCCGATGAGCTCCTCGATCTCGGGATTTTCGAACGACGCGGCGAGTACCGGGGTGAGCACCACCGCATGCACACCAGGCGGGACGACATCGAGTTCGTGCACGGTGCCCACGGCGATCGTGTCGCTGAACTCGGCGGCGAGCGCAGCAAGGCGTCCGCGACCGAAGCCGTATCCGTTGCCCTTGACCACCGGGACCAGCCCGTCGACCTCGCCGACGGTGCGAGCAACGTGGGAGCGCCAGATCGCCGTCCTCACCGAGAGCCTGACCGTCACGGCCCGTACCGTACCCAACCCCTCTGTCGGCGCCGCGTCGCACATCGGCGGCCGATCGCGGCAGTGCCCCTGCTCGGCACGTGATGCCGAGGGCCGACAGACAGGCCTCGCATCAGGTGATCGGCCACCACGCGATCAGCTCAGAGGTTGAACGGATCGGAGAAGGTGTCGCAGGCATTGGGATTGCCGGTGTCGAACCCAACGCGGAACCACCGGACACGCTGCTCCGATGACCCATGCGTCCAGCTCTCGGGGTCGACGCGACCCTGCCTCGCCTGCTGGATCGCATCGTCGCCCACCGCAGCGGCGGCATTCAGCGCCTCTTCGACCTCGTCCGGCGAGTCGAACAGGTTTCGAGCCTCCGCATCTTGCGCCCACGCACCAGCCAGGCAGTCGGCTTGGAGCTCGAGCGCCACCGAGTACGCGTTCGCGTTGCGCGGATCGGACTGCTGGCGTCGGTGCATCTCGGCGTTGATCCCGAGAGCGTTCTGGATGTGGTGGCCGTACTCGTGCGCCACGATGTACTGCGCCGCGAGGTCGCCGGGTGCGTCGAAGCGGGCTTGGAGCTGTGCGAGGAAGTCGAGGTCGAAATAGATGAGGTTGTCGGCCGGACAGTAGACCGGCCCGGTCTGCGATGACGCCTGACCACAGCCGGTGTTGGTGAAGCCCGAGAAGAACACGGTCTGGGTGACCGGGTACTCGAGTCCGTTGAACGACTCCGGATACTGCTCGATCCAGTACTCCTGCACGTCGATCGTGGCGCCGCACAGGATCTGCTCGGCTTCGGTTCGACAGGTCTCGTCACCACCGGCGCTGGTCTGCGCCGACGGTGCCGAGGTCTGACCGAGCCCGGCGGTCTGACTCGACCCATCGAGGAGCTGCGGAAGGAACATCACAGCAAGGACCACCAAGATGCCGACGATGCCGCCGCCCGCCTTGAGGCCGGCCCCGCCTCCTCGCGACCCGCCGCCCAGCGCACCACCGAGAACGTCACCGAGACCACCACCGCCGCCGCCACCGCGCGAGCCACCTCCGAGCGCTCCGCCCAGGATGTCGCCGAGGCCACCACCGCTCCCGCTACGGCTTCCGCTGCCGCGACGGTCCTGGATCATCCGCGAATCACGCGATCGGATCTTCGTCATCGTTCCATCCTTCCAAACTCCACGGCAGGCGACACCACGTCAGCGAACTCCACGACGCGCACGTCGCAAGCCACGCCAGCCGACCGCACCGGCACCAATCAGCGGCCCGGAGTCTGCGAGGCGAGACGGGGTGATGCGCGCACCGCGGCTGTACGGCAGACGAGCATGCTCGTCGAGCACAGCCTGGGCGGAGTGGAAGAACGTCGCGGCGAAGCCCAACGCGACGCTGCCACCAACCACGACCAGCGACAGATCGAGCGAATTGCACACGGTCGCAGCGGCGAGGCCGACCAGTCGACCGGTGCGCTGCATGATCTCGTAGGTCGGTTCGGTCGGTGGCCGCCCCGTGATCGCTTCGATCGCGAGACCTGACGCCTCGGCTTCGAGACAGCCCTGCGCCCCGCATCCGCAACGACGACCGCCTGGCTCGACGATGACGTGTCCGATGTGACCAGCGTTTCCGGTGGAGCCGTCGAGGAGCTCTCCGTCGAGCACCACGCCACCGCCCACGCCGGTCGAAACGGTCAGCGCACAGAAGTTCGGGTGACCCTGCGCTGCGCCGAGCCAGCCTTCGGCAAGAGCGAGGGCCTTCGCATCGAGATCGCCGAACACGGGGAGACGGCAGAGGTCCTGCAGCCGGGCACGCAGCGGGAACCCGCGCCACGCCGGGATGTTGACGGGCGAGACGGTCTCGAGGTTCCGCGACACGGGCCCGGCGGCACCGACCCCCACCGCGCGTATCCGCACGTGGTGCTGGTCGCTCGCCCGAGCCATCACCTCGCGGACCATCGTGGCCAACGAGGTGAAATGAGCTTCGGGGACC
>JBGCFW010000178.1:0-11510 GCA_045107155.1 Ilumatobacter sp.
TGGGCCTCGGACGGCGACTTCTCGAGCACCTCGAAGACGCTGCGGCAGCGCGCGGTCATGCCGTGGTCGTCTTGGACACCAACGGCACGCTCGATGAAGCGATCGCGATGTATCGGCGCGCGGGTTACGAGGAGATCGGCCGGTACAACGACAATCCCTACGCGGAGTTGTTCTTCTCGAAACGCATCGGCGATTGACGCTCGTGGCGATCACTCGCGGTCGACGCGTACGGCCAACTCGGAGACCGAGGCAAAACTCCCGACCGCACCCGATGCGGTGGGGTCCGAGTCGACTCCGATGTCGATCGGCTCGGCACTGAACACGTCAGCGCTGTCGCAGTCGACCTCGACCTTGACCCATTGATCGACGGCGCCGAAACCTCCTGGGGTCTGCCACCGCGTGAGGTTGTCGAGACCGAGGAAATCGTTCTCGACGACGAACTGGTGCTCGTCACCGTTCGCAACGATCACGGGACCGTCGAACGCGCCGGCCCGGGCGGCGATGCGGTCGTGAACGATGCGGTACGGAGCGTTGGTTCGCGGGCGGGCGTGGGTGAGCAGGAAAACGGCGTCTGAGTCGTCGTCCTCCGCCGCATCGAAGATCTCGTCGACCCACGCCGCCGCAGCGGCGTTTCTGGTCTCCATCTCCCGAATTCGGTTCTGGGTCTGCGCTGCTGTCTCGTCGACCCAGGGAAGGCCGCCGTTGCCGCTGCCGGTCTGGTGGATCGACCCGAACGTCACACACGAGGCGTGGAATCGGGTGTGTTCGACCAGCTGCGGATATCTCGCATCGCTCGACTGGCTCGCGACAGCGCGGGTGGTGCCGCCTGTGGTGCGAGTCGGCTCGGGGAAGAACAACGAACGGAGGAAGTTCAACCGCTCGAGCGGCTCGAACGCCGGCGATGGGCCCTGGCAGTCGGTCCACTCGTTGTCGCCTGGCGTGAACCAGAACGGATCGTCGAACTGCTGGAAGTCCTCGAATCGTTCGCGCAGAACGGTGTCCGTGCAGGCGGTGATGCCGGCTTTGACGTCGCCGGCGTGAGCGACCAGTTCGACAGCGTCGTCGTCGTTCACGTCGGCGACGAGATCCGAGAAGACTGCTGCGTCCGCAGTGCCGTACGGGACGTCCCCGATGAGCGCGAACGAGAAGTCGGGTGCCGAAGCGTCGGACACCGACGTGCCGAGAGCGCCCAGACCGGCCGCGATACCCGCCGCCATGGCGATCTTCGGCTTGGACATCAGGCGAACATACCCGCCTGGCGCGTTGGTCTGTCCGCGAAGGAGGCGGCGCGTTGGGGCAGCAGGTACTAGACATACCGGGTGCACGGTGGAGACGAGCCGGCGGTCGAGGTACTGGAGCGGCCCACCTCGACGCAATCGCTCGTCACCGATGTCGTGGGCACGACGGCGCTCGTGCTCTACTCGATCACAACGTCGGTCTCGTTCGCAGCGCTTGTGTTCGCAGGGGCCGCGGCCGATGGTCTGCCGCGCGGCGCCTCCACGTTCTTGTTCGCCTCCGGCCTGATCACGCTGGTGTTGGGACTGCGCACCCGGTTTCCCGTCGCATTCGGTGTCGTGCAGGCCACGGCGTCGATCGTGCTCGTTCCAGCGGTCGCCGCAGTCGCTTCGGCAGGGTCGGACGACGTCGTGCGCGACGTGTTCGTCGTGCTGGGCCTGTCGTCGCTGCTCACCGGATTCGCGATGTGGTCGATGGGCCGTGCTCGTCTCGCGGGGCTCGCCAGATTCATGCCGACGACGGTGGTCGCAGGTTTCCTGGCCGGCACCGGCTGGCTGCTCGTCAAGGGTGGCATCGACGTGATGACGCGTCGCACGATCGGGCTCGGCGACGTCGGAGATCTGGTGGACATCGACCTCGCGAAGCTGTGGCTTCCCGGTGTCGCGCTCGGGCTCGGCATCGCCGTGGTGCCGCTCGTGCCGCGATTGTCCCCGGTCGTGTCCGGGATGTCGACGGTCGTCGCCACCGTGTTGTTCTACGCGGTCGTTGCGTCGTCGTCGTCGTTCGACGCAGTCGAGGCCGGCGGGTGGTTGCTCGGGCCGTACCCGGAGCCCGGCAACATCCAGTTGGTCGCGTGGGACGTACGAGATGCCGACTGGTCGGCGGTCGCGCGGGCTGCTGGTCCTGCCGGTGTGGTGGTGATCCTGTCGATTCTCGGCGTGCTGTTGAACGTCTCGGGAGTCCAGTCGTTGCTCGGCCGACGCATCGACGTCGATGCCGAACTCCGCACCGTCGGACTCGCCAATCTTGCGATCGCGCCGTTCGGCGGGCTCGTCGGCTATCACGGACTCGGCGACTCGGCGCTCGCTCAGCGACTCGGATTGTGGAAGCGTTGGAGTCCGATCGCCGTCGGTTGCTCCACGATGGTCTTTGCGTTCCTGGGGGCGAGCGCGGTGGGACTCCTCCCGCGGTTCGTTGCCGGCGGACTCCTGATCGGTGCCGGGTTCGGGCTGTTCCAGCACTGGGTCGGTGAGCTGCGTGCGACCACCTCGGCGTTCGACCGAGCGGTCAGTGTCGTGATTCTCGTGACGATCGCCGTCGTTGGGATCCTCGAAGGCATCGTCGTCGGCATCGTCGCCGCATGCCTCTTCTTCGTCGTGCGGTACAGCCGGATCGATGCGGTCCGAATGGTGTCGACCGGCCTCGAGCGCCGCAGCGTCGTGGAACGATCGGTCGCTGAGACGGATCGACTCGACGCCCTCGCAGGTCGCCTGGTCGTCTACGAGCTGCACGGCTCGCTGTTCTTCGGCTCGGTCGCCGGTGTGGCCGCGACCGTGCGTGACCGGCTCGACCGAGACGGGGCCCCCGTCGACGTCATCGTGCTCGACCTCGGTCTGGTGAACGACATCGACTCCTCGGCGTTCACGGCCCTCGTCGAGTTGGCGGCCGACATCGACGACCAAGGAGCTCGCCTCATCTGGTCGCGTGTTCCCGATGACGCCGACGAGCTCCTACGGCGCGCCGGCGCAGCGGTTGACGGGCTGTCGCATCTCGATGCCGCGCTCGAAGTCGCCGAAGATCACGTGTTGGCCGTGAACCCGCTCGACGATGAGACTCCGGTCGATGAGCTGGCCACGTACTCGGCGGAGCTCCTCGCCTGGTTCTCCACGCGGCATCTCGAGGCGGGCCAGGTCCTGATGCGGGAGGGGGATCCGAGTGACGTGCTCGCCGTGGTGATGGACGGTGAGGTCCGCGTGACACGCATCGATCGTGACGGCGCCGAGATCCGACTCCGCACGCTCCGGGCGGGAGCGATTCTCGGCGAGATCGGCTTCCTCACGGGTGAGCCGCGATCGGCCACAGTCACCGCGGCGACACCGCTCGACGTCCGCGTGCTCGACTTCGAGGCGCACCGGCGGCTGCGTGCCGAGCAACCCGAGCTCTTGATCGAGCTGTACGACCGTGTGTTGAAGAGCAGCGCGGAGCTCGCTCGGGCGATTCACCGCAGCCTCGCTCAGGCGTTGCGCTGAGGCACCGACCCGGCTCCGCAGAGTCGGGTGCTGCACGTGTCGGGTGCTGCAGGTGAGGTCAGGCGTTCGCAGCGCCTCGAACGTGAGCGATGTCGCGGATCGCCGTTCCGGCAGCTGCAGCGAGCCACGCGCCGCCGACGAGCTGGAGGGCACCGAGCGGTGCGACGAAGCCGGGAACGAGGAACACGAGGGCGATCATCGCGAGCCCCAGCACGCTCGGCCCCCGGCGATAGCCCGGGACGGTCAGGACGTCGGTCACGCGGGAGCGGTTCATGCCGCCATCATCGCTGCCGGCAGCGAATCGACGTCGAAACCACCGGTGAACGATTCGTGACCGGTGATGTCGAGCTGGCGCGAACGCGAACGAACCCTCGCCGAGCGGCGAGGGTTCGTGTGCGGTGGTTTCGACCGGCGTCGATCCGGTGACCTCTCACTTTTCAGGCGAGCGCTCTGCCAACTGAGCTACGAAACCATCAACCGGTGGTGACCCACCGTATGCACGAGAGCCATCCGCCGATTGCTCGGTGGATGGCTCCCAGTGGCGGTCCCGACGGGATTTGAACCCGCGACCTCCGGCTTGACAGGCCGGCGTGAACTCCTGACTTCACCACGGGACCAGTTGGTGTTCCCGGCAGATGTCAACCTGCCATGTGTATGGATAGTGCGTGACCGCACCGCACCCCCAACGGGATTCGAACCCGTGCCGCCACCTTGAAAGGGTGGTGTCCTAGGCCACTAGACGATGGGGGCCTATTCGAGGCCAGGACCTCTTCTCGTTGAGAGCGGTGTGAATCTAACACCGCGACTCCGTCGTTCCACGCGCGCATTTGCGTACCTGTTGTCCAGCAGTTCACCAGGCCGGGTCTATGGTCGCCCGATGCGATCGACGGCACGACCTGGGCGAGCACGTCGGCTCGGCGCAGCTGTGGGCATCGGCTACCTGCTTGGCACCGTGTCGTCGGCAGACATCGTCGTGAAGCGACTCTCCACCGCTGACCTCCGGTCACAGGGAACCGGCAACCCGGGGGCCGCGAACGCGCTGAAGGTACTGGGCGCCAAAGCCGGGCTCGCCGTGATGGCTGGCGACATCACGAAAGGCGTCGTGGCCTGCTCGATCGGTGGTGCTGTGGCCGGTCCCGCAGGAGCGCACCTCGCGGGAACTGCGTCGGTGGCAGGGCACTGCTACCCCGTGTGGAACAGGTTCCGAGGCGGCAAGGGTGTCGCCACCAGTGTCGGTCAATGCCTGGCGACGTTTCCGGCGTACTTCCCAGTCGACGTCGCCGTCGCCGCCGCGACCGCGGCCGTTCCGGGCTGGAAGCAGCGGGCCTTCGCGGCGACGCTGACATCGAGTGCTTGTTGGGTGGTCGGCGCCGTCGTCTGGTGGGCGAAGGGTTGGCGCAACCTGTGGGGTCCGAAGCCGTCGATCTGGTTGCCGATCGGGGCGTTGCTGTCGAGCGCGATCATCGCCGAGCGGTTCATCGCAGCGGGCGATGTGTCGAACTCGGCGGAGCCCGCCACGGACGATGCGCCGCGCTCATGATCGGCATCGTGGTCGACTCGAACAGCCAGATGCCGGCGAGCCTCGCCGAACGGTTCGGCATCGCGGTCGTGCCGCTCACCGTGATCGTCGACGGCGTCGAGTACTCGGAGGGTGTCGATCTGTCCGCAGATGCGTTCTACGGCGCGTGGACCGGCGACCATGAGCCCAAGGTCGAGACCAGCCAGCCGTCGCCGGGTTCGTTCCTCGACGCCTATCGGGCGACGGTGGATCGCGGAGCAACGGAGATCCTGTCGGTTCATGTCGCAGCGTCGATGAGTGGCACGTTGAACGCAGCTCGCGTCGCTGCCGCTCTGGTCGATGTGCCGGTGCGTCTCGTCGACACGGGCACCGCGAGCTTCGGGGTCTCCTGCGCAGCCTGGGCAGCGGCCGATGCTGTCGCCGACGGTGCCGGCCTCGAACGGGCCGCCCGTCTCGCCGAGCAGCAGGCAGCCTCGCTGCGCACGAGTTTCATCGTCGGCGTCCCGCGGTTGGTCGATCGCTCGGGGCGTGCATCGGGCGTCGGCGTGGAGGGGGCCGCATCGGAGGGGATCCCCGTGCTGGCGATGGCGGGTGGGGATCTGTGCGTGCTCGACACGGTGTTCGACGTGGGCGCCGCCGTGCGGGTGATGGTCGAGGACGCGCTCGCCTGGCCGACGAGTGGCGACTCCGGGCGTCGGATCGCAGTCGGATCATCCGACGACAGCAGTCGGGCGGTGTCGAGGGCGCTCACTGCGGCGCTCGACGGACATCTCGACGTGGCCGAGGTGGTGCAGTACCGGATCGGTCCGAGCATCGGTGCCCACACCGGACCCGGCACCGCGGGGCTCTTCGTCTTCTGACGAGCTCGCCGCTCAGGTCCCGCTCGGCGTCGGCTGGGCGTGGGCCGCCGACGTTGGGGTCAGGCTCGAGCGAGAGGATTGCGGTCGGTGCGTTGCGCCCGATCGCGGAGTTCGGCCGGGACCACGGGCACCAACATGCCGTACGGCGCGGCGTTGTACAGGTGATGGACTCGGTGGGCTTCAGCGAGTTGTTCGAGGGCCGGGACGGGCCGCCTCGGGCGCCAGCCGAGTCGGCCATGGATGTAGACGTCGTGGACGAGCGCATAGGCAGCGCCGTACGCCGTGACACCGATACCTACGGGGACGAGGACCGTGAACGTGTCCCACCGGAAGCCCGCCACGAAGCCGATGATCACGATCGAGGCGAAGATCACGGGGTACCAGTCGTTCGCCTCGAACCGTTCTGACCGCGGTCGATGATGGCTTCGGTGGAGGAACTCGCCGATGCCGTGCATCACCCAACGGTGCGTGGCCGCGGTGACGGGCTCCATCACCACGAAGGCAACGACAGCGATGAGCGCGAACGAAATCGACACGCTCGTCACGATACGCGGGTTCCCGACCGCCGCGTGCCGATCCGTGCCCGGCGACACTCGACTGGAACACTGAGCCGATGACCACGTGGAGCACGCTCACTGCGACTGTCGACGGGCGGATCGGCCGCCTGACTCTCGCGCAGCCTCGCCAACTCAACCCGCTCGGGACCGTGCCGCTCCGCGAGATCGCCGAAGCTGCCGCCTGGTTCGACACGACCGACGCGTCGGTGGTGGTGGTCACCGGTGAGGGGCGTGCGTTCTCCTCGGGCTTCGACCTGCGCGAGTTCGCCAACGGTCACGACGGCGCGATGTCATCGCGCGAGCAGGGCGACCTCGGACGCCGCATGGCCGAGGCGATGGAGCGGATGCGCGCACTGTCGATCGCGGCGATCAAAGGCCCGTGTGTCGGCGGCGGTGTCGTGTTGGCCGGGGTGTGCGATCTGCGCATCGCTGCCGATGACACCGTCTTCTCGATCCCCGAGGTCGATCTCGGTATCCCGCTTGCGTGGGGTGGCATTCCCCGGCTCGTTCGAGAACTCCCGCCAGCGATCGTCCGCGAGCTCGTGTTGTCGTGTCGACCGTTCGGCGCCGAGGAGGCACGCTCGCTCGGGTTCGTGAATCGCGTGGTGCCGCGGGACGAACTCGAGTCGGCGGTCGACGAACTCGCTTCGCAGATGGCCGAGAAGGCGCCGTCGGTCGTCATGGCGACGAAGCGGCAGGTCAACGAAGCACTGGAGAATGTGGCGTCCTCGTTGGGTGCATGGGCGGACACCGATCTGCTGCAGGCGGCGCTCCGTGACCCGGAAGCCCGCGCGCTCGCGCAGGACTATCTCGCGTCGCGCAAGGCCGGCCGTCAGGCGTAGGACGCGAGTGCGTCGGCGACGGTGGTGTCGGCAACGCCGGGAGCGTCGGCCACCGCGGTGAGCCATTTCGGTCGGAAGCTGCTCGCGACGCTGATCGGGATCTCTGCCGGTGACGAGGCGTTTGCCAACCCCACGAACGACACGGCGTAGTCGCCGGGGCGAAGGTCGCGGCCGAGTTCGACGAGTGCGTACGGGTCGGGGCTCGCACCGTTCGTGTCGAGCGCGAAGACGCTCTGGGAACTCGGCCCGGTCGGCCCGCCGGCGAGGCCTGGGCCGTCGGTGAGAATCGCACCGTGAACTTTGCTCGCGCGTGCGCCCGCGATCTGCAGCGCGATGTACGCACCGAGTCCACGTCCGAGGATCGTGATCGTGGCGTCGTCGTCGCCCTCGGTGAGGTGGGCGAGCGCGTGATCGGCATCAGCCATCAGAGTCTCGGCGGAGTAGCCGCCTCCGGCAGGCACCGTCGAGGCCCCATGGCCGGTGAAGTCGAGCGCGGCGATCACGCCGGGCCATGACGACACCCAACGGGGAACCGTCTCCGGCGAGCGATCGCCGAGGCCGTGGAGGAGGAGCAGCGGGCGGCCCGGGGCGGCCGCATCGAGCGGCTCGGGTCGCAGCAGATGGAGTGCGAGGTCGATCTTGTTGTGGCGCAGCGTGACGGTGGTCGCCGAGTCGGGTGTCTGCATCACGACGGCCTTCCGAGGAAGTCGAGGACGAGAGCACTCACGCGCTGGGGTTGCTCGATGTGCACGAAATGGCCCACATCGTCGAGGATCTCGCAGTGCCCGTCGACCGGCATGTAGGGCATCACCTTCTCCGGTGGTGTGCCCCAGCCCATCTCTTCCATCTCGCTCCCGAGCACTCCCATGAACGGCATCGGCAGGCCGGGCAGGCGCATCAGCATCCACTCAGGTCGCCAGGGGCCGAAGCCGCCGAACCGCAGCGATGGATCGATTCGCCAACGCCCCCCGTCCCGCGACTCGTATCCGCCGGTGGTCACCAGTCGACGGAGCCAGTCATGGGCAAGGCGAGGATTCATACGGCCACGACGAGTTGCGAGTTCGTCGAGGGTTCCCGGTCGACGGCTCGCTTCGGACGTGCGACGCCGGTGGTCGAGCCACCCGGCGAGATCCTTCGCCAGCATCGTCGTGCGTTCCTTCTCGGCAACGTCGGGGATGTTCCGCTTGTACGGGATCCCGTCCATGTTCACGAGGCAGCGGAACCGGTGTGGCTGTGCGTCGGCGAGCTGGGTCATGAGCGCGCCGCCCTTCGAGTGGCCGACCACGGGAATCGGACGTCCCGGCGCCACGTGGTCGAACACGGCGAGCGTGTCGCGCATGTCGCCATCCCACGAGTAGAGCGCTGCGTGCTCGCTGCGCCCGTGTCCGCGCTGATCCCACGTGACCACGCGCCAGCCTGCTTCGGCGATCAGCGGCCCGAAGACGTCGAATGTCCGCGCGAAGTCGAAGCCGCCGTGCATCAACAGCATCGGTGGAGCCTCGGGGTCACCCCACTCGTACACCTGGAGTTCGACCCCGTGGGCGGGAAGGCGGTACGCGCGGTCAGGCCGCCGTGCGCCGGGATACGGCGACTCGCCGTGCTCGTCGAGCGAAGGTGGCTCGAGGTTCGTCTCCGCAAGGTCGCTCACCGGCGGGACCGTACCGGAACGATCTCTCGCGGAGGGAGGCGGGGTGGGCGAGGCCATCTGCGCCGAGGGTGTGGATAACATGGAATCCGATGATCGCAAGGCTTCGAAATCTGCTCGTGGTGGGGAGCGCGCTCGTCGTCGTCGCCTCGTGCGGCACGACCGACGCCGCCTCGGAGCAGACGCTGCCCCCGCTCGAGACCACCACGACCACGACCACCACCACCACCACGATTCCCGTCGAACGGTTCTACACGATCGAGCGAGGTGACATCCTCGCCGTGATCGCAGCGGAGCGCGGTGTCACGGTCGACGCGATCGTCGAGCTCAACGACAACATCGACAGCCCCGACGACATCCAGGCCGGTCAGGTGATCGAGATTCCTGCGAACGAGATCATCGGCGCCGCCCCCGCCGGCGATCCCTGATCGAGGCCGGCGGCGCCAACCCTCGACGACTGCCGACCAGGCGGTCCGCGGGTCCAGGGCCCAAGGTCACTGCCACACGTCACGCTGGTGATGTACGCCGAGCGCTGTGGTCACGTGATTAGCCTCGCAGGCATGAGTTTCTGGCCGAACGCCGAACACTGGAGCGTCAAGATCCCGCTCGACACCCCGCATCCTCGCCTCGAGGTGCTCGCCGACACCGGCGTGGTCGTGCTGGACGACGCCGACTTCGATGTTCCCGAGTCGGAGTTCCTCGCGCTCGAGTACATGGACTGGAAGTCCGGTGGCGACACGAACTTCGCGCCGATCGCGACTGCTGACGGCGATCTCGACTGCCGGGGCTTCTGGGACAAGGGCAAGACCGACAAGGACGCGATCTGGACTTCCAACGCCGACTTGGCGCCCTCGATTCGCGACTACGTCGACGGTGTCGGTGCGAACTTCGGCCGAGTGCGCACGATCAAGCTCGAACCGCAGGATCGAGAAGCAGCGATCCGCAGCCTCCACCGCGACGACAACAACCGGTTCAATCCCGATGACGAGGGATGGGTCGTGCGCTCGTGGGTCGAGCTGACCGACAACCCCGACAGCTACATGATCCTGATGGACAACGACGAGCACGGACTTCCCGACCCGGATACAGAGATCCGAGTTCCGCTCCACAAGGGCGCTCGCTTCGTCGTGGACACGCAGCGGCTGTGGCACGTCGTGGTCCACCACGGCGACGCCCCTCGCTACGCGTTGATCACCAGCTTCGAATCCGGTGAGGTCCTGGACGAGTGGATCGACGCGAACACGTCGACCGTCTGATCAGCGAAGCGTCTCGTCGCCCTGTGCGAGCTCTTCGGCACCGATGACGTCCTCGGGATCACCGATCACGTACCGGTGCAGGAGCGCACCGAGCACGCCACCGATGATCGGTGCCACCCAGAAGAGCCAGAGCTGGCCGAGCTGATCGCTTCCGGCGAAGATCGCCTGTGAGGTGGAGCGGGCCGGGTTGACGCTGGTGTTGGTGACCGGGATCGACACGAGGTGGATCAGCGTGAGCGCCAGACCGATGGCCAAGCCGCCCATCGCCGGCGCTGCCTTCTTCGCCGTGGCGCCCATGATGACCACCAGGAACACTGCGGTGAGCACGACCTCGACGAGGAATGCCGCGCCGAGCGCGTAACCGCCGGGCGAGAAGTCGCCGTAGCCGTTCGAGGCGAAGACGCCGGCGCCTTCACCGATCTCGAAGCCGTCCTGACCTGATGCGACGCCGTAGATCACGGTGGCGCCGACGAGGCCGCCCACGACCTGGGCGCCGATGTACCCAGCGGCCTTCGATGCCTCGAAACGGCCGCCCGCCACCAGGCCCAGCGTGACGGCCGGGTTGAAGTGGCCGCCCGACACGTGACCGAGCGCATAGGCGCCGGTCACCACGGTCAGACCGAAGGCGAGACTCACACCGACGAAACCGATCCCGAGGCTCGAGCCGTTCCCGCCGACGCCGAAGTCGGCGGCGAGCACGGCAGCGCCACAGCCGCCGAAGACGAGCCAGAAGGTGCCGACCAGTTCGGCGACCAGTGCCTTGACGTTCATGAGATCCTCCGTTCGTCGGCCACCCCTCGTGGCCGTGCATGACGAACGGTAGCCGCCCGCTCCCCGCGGCTTGGGCGATCGTCAGGAACGGTGTTCGACCGCGAGGTCGGCGATGTCCCGCATGATCTTCGCGATCTCGAAGTCCTTGGGGGTGTAGACGCGAGCGATCCCGATCTCGGCGAGGCGCGGTCGGTCTTCTTCGGGGATGATCCCGCCGACGACCACCGGCGTGTCGACGCCCATCTCGCGCAGGTGATCGAGTACGTCGGGCACCAACTCGAGGTGCGATCCGGACAGGATCGACATGCCGATCACGTCGGGGTCCTCGTCGCGCGCCGACGATGCGATCTGCTCCGCGCCCGACGAGTGGCCGTCGAGACCGGGTTTCGCCACCAGGAACTTGGGCGGTCCGCCCGGAATCGAGCGGACGTGTGCGGCGACGTCGGCAAGGCCGGCGGCCGGTGCCGTGGCGCCGCCGACGCCAGTGGGGGCCCGGTACTCGCCGAACACCTCCCGCATCACTCCGCCCCACTCGCCGGTGGTTCCGCCGGCGCGGGCGAGCGCGATCGATGCGG
>JBGCFW010000179.1:0-18804 GCA_045107155.1 Ilumatobacter sp.
GGCGGGTGAGTGTCGTGAGTGCGATGGCGGTGAACAACGAGGTCGGCACCGTCAACGACCTCCCAGCGATTTCCGCAGCCACGCGTCGCGCTGCGCCGGGAGCGCTCGTTCACACCGACGCCGTTCAAGCACCCTGTTGGCTCGACCTGCGTGACGTCACCCCACACGTCGACCTGCTCGCGCTGAGCGGCCACAAGTTCGGTGGGCCGAAGGGTGTCGGTGTGCTGGTCGAACGCGGTGGACCGCAGGTTGCGCCGTTGATCCTCGGAGGTGGCCAGGAGCGCGAGCGGCGCAGCGGGACGCACAACGTGGCAGGCATCGTGGCGATGGCGACGGCGCTTCGACTCACCGACGAGGAACGCGAGCACGAGGTGGTGCGGCTCGCCGGGCTGCGTGACCGCCTGATCGACGGGCTGATGACCGCGATCGACGGCGTCCACGAGACCGTTCCGCCTGCTGTCGATGACGTCCGCAGGGTCGCCGGGTCGGCTCACGTCTGCGTCGAAGGGGTGGAGTCGGAGGCGCTGTTGTTCCTGCTCGATGAGGCTGACGTGTGCGCGTCGGCCGCATCCGCGTGCGCCAGCGGCGCGATGGAACCATCGGGTGTGCTCGCGGCCAGGGGTGTCGACGTGTCGTTCGCCACGGGGGCGCTGCGTCTCTCGCTCGGCCATGCGAGCACGGAGGGCGACATCGATGTCGGCGTCGCCGTGATCGCCGACGCCGTGACCCGGCTCCGCTCGCGCGCCTGACCGCACGGCTGGCCGTAGCCTGATTCACCGTGAAGGTGATGTGTGCGATGAGCGGCGGGGTCGACTCCTCCGTTGCCGCGCTCCTGCTGAAGGAGGCGGGGCACGAGGTCGTCGGCGTCACCATGAAGCTCTGGGGTGGTGACTCCGACACGGGTTGCTGTTCGGTCTCCGACGTCGACGACGCCCGCCGCGTCGCGCAGCAGCTCGACATCGACCACCTGGTGTTCAACTTCGGCGACGACTTCGACACCCACGTGGTCGATCCGTACGTTCGGGCGCACGCCACCGGCGTCACCCCGAATCCGTGCATCGAGTGCAATCGGTCGGTGAAGTTCGCCCGTCTCGCCGAGCGCGCCGACCTGCTCGGCTTCGACGCCGTCGCCACCGGTCACCACGCTGCCATCGGCACGGCGCCCGACGGTTCGCTGACGCTCGAGCGGGGGCACGATGCGAAGAAAGACCAGAGCTACGTCGTGCACATGCTCGACCAGCCTCAGCTCGCGCGCACGATGTTCCCCGTCGGCGGGATGGACAAGTCCGAGGTCCGGGCGCGTGCCGCCGAGATCGATCTGCGGACGGCCGACAAACCCGATAGCCAAGACGTCTGCTTCATCACCAAGTCAGACGGTCGCGAGAGCTTCCTCGGTGATCGCATCCCGTTCCACACCGCAACGGTGATCGACACCACCGGCGCACAGGTCGGTGAGGTCGAGTCGGTCGAGATGGTCACCATCGGTCAACGCAAGGGTCTCGGCCTCCCGGGCGGCGGGCCGAAGCGGTATGCCGTCGACGTCGACGTCGCCAACCGGGTCGTGACGGTGGGCGTCGATGCCGACCTGCTCCGTTCCGGACTCACCGTCGACGGCGTGTCGTGGGTCGATGCTCCGGTCGAGGGACGCGTCCGAGTGCAGGCGAGCGCCCACGGCGCCACGAAGCTCGCCGACGTGCGCATCGGCGACACGGGCGACGTGACGGTCGCGTGGGTCGAGCCGCAGCGACGGATTGCTCCGGGCCAGAGCGTCGTGTTCTACGACCTCGCCGACCGCTGTGTCCTCGGTGGCGGAATCTGCACCGGCTGAGCGAGCCTGAGCGGCGTCCGGACCGTCACACATCTCTTCGCTGAAAAGTGGCCGTCGCTGCTGTGACCAGGGCGCCGATGGTCGCCGCGATGCCGAGCGACGCCGGGGCGATGGACACGACCAGGTCGTCTCCTCCGGCGATCCAGGACGACACGTCGTTACCGAGCGCTGAAGGCGTGTACTTCCCGATCGTCGGGATCAGCGTCAAGAGCGGACCGACGATGGTCATGATGCCGATTGCGCCGAGCATGGCGTAGGTGTCGCTGCGCAACAGGATGCTGAGCGAGAAGGCGATGGCGGCCGTGAGGAGCGTGAGGAACCCGCCACTGAGCAGATCTCGCAGGATGCCGTCCCACGTGATCGTTCCGCCGAACGATGCGACCGACGCAGCCGAGGCGGCCGCTCCCACTCCGGCGGCAATCGCCATGCCTGTCGTCACCGCAGCCAGTCCGACAGCAGCTTTCGTCGCGATGAGTCGGGCGCGCCGAGCGTCGCTGCCGAGCACCCGGCGAAGTGTGCCCTGGCGGAACTCATGGCCGACGATCCAACCTCCCAGCACCGTGCCCAGCAGCGGAGCGACGACTCCGAAGACGCCGACGTACGTGTCGATGACGGCGGCGACCGCCGTGGGTTCCTTGATGGCGTAGTAAATCGGTGCGATCACGAGCGACGCGGTCAGGATCGCGAGGAGCACCCACGGCGTGCGGTGTGTTCGGAGCTTGAAGAGTTCGGTGCGGATCATGATGCGGTTGCTTCCTCGGAGGGGCGGAGTTCGGTGGGCGGTTGCTGGACGAGGTCGAGGAATGCTTCCTCGAGTGACACGACGGGGCGGCTGATCGCCGATGCATAGACGCCGGCGGACGCCAGGAGGTGATTCAGGTCGCGACCGTCGGTCTCGATGGGCGGCTCGATGACGAACATCGGACCGACCCGATCGAACATCGAGAGGCCAGCTGACCGGAGTGCGTTCGCGGCGAGGGGCACCTCGCTGTCGTCGACCGTGACGTGGAAGACGTGTCGGGACCTCCCGGACAGGATCTCGGTCGTCGTGCCCTGCGCGACGGTCCGGCCGTTGGCCAGGATGATGAGCTGGTTGCAGGCCTGCTGTACTTCGGCGAGTTGGTGCGACGACACCAGCACGGTCGTCCCGGCCTCGGGCAGTCGACCCATCAGCTTGCGGATCTCGATGATGCCCGCAGGATCGAGGCCGTTTCCTGGTTCGTCGAGGATCACCAGTTCGGGACGCCCGACGAGCGTGATCGCGATTCCGAGTCGTTGGCGCATGCCCAGCGAGTAGCCGCGTGGGCGATCATCGGCGCGATCGGCGAGGTCGACCAGTCGCAAGAGTGTGTCGACCTCTTCGTGGTCGACGGTCCCGCTGACGGCGAGCCCCTGGTACTCCAGGTTCTGACGCGCAGTCAGGCGGTCGTAGATCGGTGGCGCCTCGATCATCGAGCCGACTCGATGGAGTGCGTCTCCCCAGCGTGGTTCGCCGACCGTTCGTCCGAGGAGCGAGATGTCGCCACCGGTCGGTCGAACGAGGCCGAGGAGCATCTTCATCGTGGTCGTCTTTCCGGCACCGTTCGGCCCGATGAGACCGACCACTTGATTTCGAGGAATGGTGAAGGTCAGGTCGTCGACGACGGTGTGGGTGCCGTAGCGCTTGGACAGATGTCGTACCTCGCAGGGGCTATCGATCCCTGCCGGTCGCGTCGGTGCGGAGATGGATGTCATGACGCCATCGTGCGGTCGCCGAGCGATCAGGGGAATCGGCTCCGGGGCCGTTCCTGTTTGGTCGAAAGTACGAATCGCCGGTGTCTTCGGTAGGCCCCGGGGCTGACGACGGAACTGCCGGGCGTCGGTACGGTGACAGCGTGCGACGGCAGATCCGCGAGCGGCTGGGAGCGGCGGCGATCGTCGAGCCTGTGCCGCCGCGTCGCACCTGGGACTGGGTGCTCGCGGTGTTGCTGGCACTCGCCGCGATCGCATTCATGGCGTTCGACGACGCGCTGCCGGTGTGGGCAGAGCTCGTACCAGCCGTCGTGGCGGTCGGCTTCGTCCCGTTCCGACGGCTGGTGCCGTTGACCGCGGTCATGACGGTGAGCGTCGTCGCCGCAGGGTGCGTCGCTCTCGCGCTGCGCGGGACGGAGGTCGCAGACGTCGGATCGCCCGCCGGTCTTGCCGATGTGGTCCTCTTCTATGCGCTGTGTCGTTGGTCGACGCCGTGGCGCGTCGCCGCCGGCTTCGTCGCCAGCGTTGGCAGCGAGGCAGTCATCGGTTGGGCCTCGGGCGGTATCGAGGCGGATGACTGGATCCTGGTGTTCCCGTGGCTCGTCGTCGCGGCGTTCGCGCTCGCCATGCGCTATCGAGCTCGGGCGATCGCGGGCCGCTACGAACAGGTTCGCCTCGCAGAGCGGAACTCGCTCGCGCGTGAACTCCACGACACGGTCGCTCACCACGTCTCGGCGATCGCCGTCCAGGCGCAGGCGGGTCAGTACGTCGCCGAGTCCGATCCGCGATCTGCGGCGGAGGCACTCCGGTCGATCGAGACGATTGCAAACGAGTCGATCGACGAGATGCGTCGGATGGTGGGGATCTTGCGCAGCGACGACGCCCTCGGTCGGGCGGTGGCTCCTGCCACGCTCGACATCCTTTCGGTGAGCGACAAGGAACCGACGGTTCACGTGGGTGGCGACACGCGGCTCGACGACCTGCCGGCGGCCGTCGGAGCCGCACTGTTCCGCATCGCGCAGGAGTCGATCACGAACGCTCGGCGTCACAGCCGAGACGTCACGTTCGTCGACGTGGCCGTCGAGCACGCGGGGGATCACGTGCTGATGACCGTCGACAACGACGGGACGCCGACGACCCGCAACTCGGGCAGCGGTTATGGCCAGGTCGGTATGCGGGAGCGGGCGGAGGCGCTGGGTGGCGTGTTCGAGTCGGCGGCGAGGCCAGCTTTCGGTTGGCGGACACAGACGTCGATTCCGTTGGCGAGGGTCGATCGATGATTCGTGTCGTGATCGCCGACGACCAGGACATGGTGCGCGCCGGGTTTCGCATGATCCTCGACGCCACCGAAGGCATCGAGGTGGTGGGCGAGGCAGACAACGGTCGCGACGCCGTCACCACGGCGCAGCATCTGCGCCCTGACGTGTGTCTGTTCGATGTGCGGATGCCGGACCTCGATGGCATCTCCGCAACGTCGATCGTCGCTGGCCCGGACGTGACCGAACCGTTGAACGTGGTGGTCATCACGACCTTCGATCTCGACGAGTACGTGTTCGGGGCGCTGGAGGCCGGTGCGGTCGGCTTTCTCCTGAAGAACGCAGGCCCCGAACTTCTCGTGGCGGCGGTCCGCGCTGCTGCCGACGGCGATTCGCTGATCTCACCCGAGATCACGACGCGCCTCCTCGACCACGTGGTCGCCCCGAACGCCTCACCGGTGGGCGAGAATCCGCTCACCGATCGCGAGGCCGAAGTGGTCGCGGCGGTGGCTCGGGGTCTCTCGAACGCCGAGGTCGGCAACGAACTCCACGTGTCGGTCAGCACCGTCAAGGCACACGTCGCCTCGTCGATGGCCAAGCTCGGTGCGCGCAACCGTGTCGAGCTCGTGATCTGGGCGTACGAGCACCGGCTCGCGGGTTGAGCGCCACGGCTGCGTAGCGCGGCCTCACCAACTCGCTCCGGGCCGACGCGGGACTCTTGTCGGCCGCGGTGGCCGCGCGGCGGATTCAGCAATGATCGTCGGGACAGTCGTGGGCCTTGACTCGTGGCCGGACGGCCAATGCACAGCGCGGCTTCGTGCTCGACGATGAGGCGATGAGAAGAAACGAAGTCGTCACGAACCACACGGCGAACAAGCGACTCGCAGCGTTCCCCGGACCGGTGCTCGTCGGCCTCGCGTTGGTGGCTGGAGCCTGTTCGAGCGACGATGCGTCCTCGCGACTGGCCAGCGTGACCGTCGCGGCCGACACGACCATCGGGCCTGGAAACGAGGAGCCGCCGGAGACCGTGGCGCGAGCCCCCGAAGCAGACGCCCCACCCGAATCCGACGTCGTCATCGAGGCGGCACCCTCGGCGACGTGCCTCGAGGCGCTCCCGGACATCGAGATGGAATGTGGGCGACTGGAGGTGCCGGCGTACTACGACGAGCCGAGCGGCGACACCTTCTCGCTGCCCTACGTCGTGTTGCCGGCACTCGGAGACAGTCCGTCGGATGAACCCCTCGTCTTCATGCAAGGTGGGCCCGGCTTCAGCACTCTCGCGATCGTCCCGTTCTTCGTCGAGAACTCTGAGTTCAGGAATGACCGCGACATGATCTTCCTGGAGCAGCGCGGCACCGATCCATCCGGTGTGTTTCTCCGCTGCGGCCCGAACCTCGCGAGTCGCGAGGACGTCCAGGAGTGCCACGACCGCTTCGTGAAGGACGGCATCGACCTCTCCACGTTCACGACCCTCAACGCAGCACGGGACTTGGCAACGCTGAGGGCCGAACTCGGGATCGATCGGTGGCACCTGCTCGGCGGTTCGTACGGAACGACGTTGGCCATGGTGGCAATGGACAACGACCCCGAAGGCACTGCGTCGGTCATTCTCGACGCACCGACTGCGCCCGACGTCATCATCTACAACGCAGACGTGGAGAGTTTGCTCAACGCCTACTCCAAGGTGTTCGCCGACTGCGCCGCCGACAGCGACTGCAACCGCCGCAACCCCGAGCTCTTCCACGCCAACATCGCCAACGTCGAGCGCTTGTTCCAAGAACCCTGGGACATCACGAGCACCGAACTCGTCGAGGTCTTCGGCCCGGCGTTCGACCACCGGGTTTACCTGGAAGTGAGCGCGAGCCTGCTCGCAGGTCAACCCGGTGCCTTGCCCGCGCTCGTCACCGCGGTTGCAGACCGACAGCCTGACGCGTTGCTCGAACTCGTCGCCGGCGACGAACTCGACGACGCCGACGGCTCAGCCGAACGAGACGCCGAGATCGGCCCCTCGGAGTTCGCACAAGGCCTGAACTTCTCGATCTACTGCGCCGAGGAAGCACCCTTCTTCGATCGCGACACCAACCCGATCGAAACGGTCGACGAATGGCCCGACGGAACCGTCGAGTTCTTCCTCCCAGCATTCGACGAGGTCTGTGAGATCTGGGACGTCGACCCGGCCGATCCAGCCGACGTCGACCAGATCCGGAGCGCGATTCCCACCTTGATCCTCGCTGGCGAGTACGACCACACGACACCGATCCGCCAGGGCGAGATCGCCGCTGCCGGTCTGAGCAACTCTGAGCTGATCGAAGTGCCGTCAACCGGACACACCACCCTCGACAACGCGTGCGCTCGCAGCATCATGGTCGAGTTCCTCCGAGCCCCGGGCGGCGACCGAACGTGTCTCGCCGAGATCGCTCCGATCGCGTGGCAATAGTGGTGCGCCACGCGGCCTCGGGGTCGTCGACGAATGTGACGTACAGAGCGGGGGACCGACCCGATCACACGACCATCGGCATCGCGGTCGGCGTCGGAAGTGGCCTCGGATCGGCCGTTGGATCGATCACGGGCCACTGGCAGTGGTCGCCGATCGTTCTGACCGCGTGCATCGTCGTCGGCACACTCGTCGCCCGTCGGAAACGCTGATCGCTCGCCGGGTCTACGATGCGCCCGTGACCGTTGAACTCCCGGCGATCGTCGACGCGACGAGCCTCCGATCGCTCGACGGTGTGCTGCTCGCCGACGTTCGCTGGTACCTCGACGGCACCGATGGGCATGGCGCCTTCATCGCCGGGCACCGTCCGGGCGCCCGGTGGGTCGACCTCGACCGGTGGCTCGCCAGCCCGGCCACCATCGTCGACGGGCGCCACCCATTCCCGTCCGCAGAGGTGTTCGCCGAGGGCATGCGCGCCATCGGTCTGTCCGACGGCCAGCCGCTCGTCGCGTACGACGACCGGCTCGGGGTCGTCGCATCACGGCTCGTGTGGATGCTCAGGATTCTCGGGCATCCCGCCGCGCTGCTCGACGCCACCTGGCCTCCCGACCGGATCGAGACCGGCGAGCGACAGGTCGAAGTCGGTACGTTCACGGCTCGCCCGTGGCCGACCGATCGGCTTGTCGGAGCCGACGGCGTCCTCGCAGCGCAGGCTGCAGGGACCACCGTCGTCGACGCACGGTCGTCAGACCGCTACCGAGGTGAAACCGAACCCATCGACGCTCGCGCCGGCCACGTCCCGGGTGCGATCAACCTTCCGTTCGCCGACAATCTCGTCGATGGACGGTTCCGAAGCGCAGCGGAACTGCGCGCCCGCTTCGAAGGCGTCGGCGACTCGCCGATCGTCTACTGCGGCAGCGGCGTCAGCGCCTGTCACGACCTCCTGGCGATGGAGTCGGCCGGCATCGACGGACGTCTGTATCCCGGCTCGTGGTCGCAGTGGTCGGCCGACTCGGCCCGAGGCATCGCGACCGCCTGAGGCCGCATGAACGGTTGACGATGGTCGCCAATCGAGTAACCGGTCGACAGCGGACGCGATGAAGCTCTGGATCGTGCCCGTTGTCGTCGTTGCGCTCGGCGCATCGGCCGCCCTCGCCACCGGACCGAACGGGATCGTTCACCGAGCGACCGTTGCAGAGCGAGCGGTGCGTGTCGCCCCGCCGGAGCGCGGCACGATGCCGCCGTCGATCGGCGGTTGTCAGGTGTTCCCGGCCGACAACCCGTGGAACACGCCGGTCGCGAGCTCGCCGGTCCACCCGAGGAGCGCCGCCTTCATCTCGAGCATTCAGGCGACGGGATCGAACAATCTGCACCCCGACTTCGGGGAGAACCCGGCCTACGGCATCCCCTACGTCGTCGTCCCGGAAGGCGAGCCGCTCGTGCCGATCACCTACGACGCATTCGGCGACGAGAGCGACCCCGGTCCGTTCCCGGTGCCGCTCGACGCGCCGATCGAGGGTGTGAGCGGAGCGACGACCGGTGACCGGCACGCGATCGCACTTCGTCGAGGGACGTGTGAGCTGTTCGAGCTCTACCTCGCCCGGCCCGGGGCAGTGGGTTGGACGGCCGCATCCGGCGCCCGCTTCGACCTGCGATCCAACGACCTTCGTCCGCTCGGGTGGACCAGTGCCGATGCGGCTGGTCTGCCGATCCTGCCCGGCCTGGTCCGCTACGAGGAGGTCGCGGCCGGTCAGATCCGCCATGCGATCCGGGTCACCTTCAGCCGCACACAACGGGGTTTCGTCCTTCCGGCCACGCACTTCGCATCCCGTCACACTGATCCGGACCTCCCACCGATGGGTCTGCGACTTCGGATGCGCTCGGAGGTCGATCTCAGTGGTGTCACCGGCCAGGCGCTCGTGATCGCCGACGCGATGAAGGAGTACGGCCTGATCGTCGCTGACAACGGTTCGAACTGGTTCTTCCAGGGCGCTCCGCACCCTGGTTGGAACGATGCCGATCTGGACCAGTTGAAGTCGATCCCCGGAACGGCCTTCGAGGTCGTCGACACCGGTCCGATCGTGACGGGTTGATCAAGCGCCCGGCTGCGCCGTTCTTAAGTTCGAGGCGCCGATGCCGATGAATCCGTCATGGACAGACGCGTCGAGGCCCCTGTCGCGCCGCGCTGCGCCAGCCGTTCGGGCCTGCGTCGTTCTCGACGCCGCCTCGTGTCCCAGAGGTGGCAGGCGGTCGTGCGGTGAGCGCCGACGTCACCTGGATCCTGGCGTGCAGCGTGCTCGTCATGTTGATGCAGGCCGGCTTTCTCTTTCTCGAAGCGGGACTCACCCGCAGCAGAAACAGCATCAACGTTGCGCTCAAGCACCTGACCGATCTCGGCGTATCGTTCGTTGCGTTCTGGCTGGTCGGATTCGGGCTCGCGTTCGGTGCGTCCTTCGGTGGTCTGTTCGGGACCGACCGATTGCTCTTCGACTTCGTCGGTCGCCAACCGTTCGAGATCGCGCTCTTCGTCTTCCAGGCGATGTTCTGCGGAACCGCCGTGACGATCGTGTCGGGCGCAGTGGCGGGTCGGTTGCGCTACAGCTGGTTCGTCGCACTCACCGTCGTGATGAGTGCCGTGTTGTACCCACTCGCGATTCATGCGATGTGGAATGCCGATGGCTGGTTGGCTCGCCTCGGCTTCGTGGACTTTGCAGGTTCCACGGCGGTTCACAGTGTGGGTGGCTGGGCGGCGCTCGCACTGATTCTGTTGCTGGGGCCTCGGGCCGGGCGTTTCGACGGCGACGTACCGTTCAACGGCTCGAGCATTCCGTCGGCGACACTCGGCGCGATTCTGCTGTGGGTCGGTTGGATCGGATTCAACGGCGGCAGCCTTCTGGCATTCGATGCACGGGTCGTGCCGATCATCGCCGTCACCGTGATGGCCGGTGCCGTTGGTCTCGTCGTCTCACTCGCGATCAGTTGGACCATCAACGGCCAGACCCGTGTCCACGATCCGATCAACGGACTCCTGGCCGGGTTGGTGGCGGTCACCGCATCAGCCCACTTGGTCTCGGCGGTCGAGGCCGTGGTCATCGCTGCTGCGGGCGCGGGCATCGCCATGGCCGTCGAGCGGCTGCTCGTCGCCCGCCGTATCGACGATGCGGTCGGCGCAGTGCCCGTCCACCTGGGTGCCGGCGTGTGGGGCACCCTCGCCGTTGCGTTCGTCGCCGATGGTGAACAGCTCGGCACTGGGCACGGATTCGTTGCCCAGCTCGGCATTCAATTCGTCGGCGTGGCCGCGACCGGCGCATTGGTCTTCGGTGCCGTCGGCGTCATCGCGTCCGTCGGCGGTCGGCGCTGGCCGATCCGGGTGTCGGCCGAGGCCGAACGCGTGGGCCTCAACGTTGCCGAGCACGGTGCGGCGACGGATCTCGTCGAGCTGGTTCGCCTCCTCGATGAGCAGGCGCCCGTGAGCCCTGCGTCGGGTTCGCCTGCGGTGACCTCGAGTGAGACCGAGCAGATCGCCGGCCACTACAACCGCCTGGCGGTTGCGCTCTCGGACTCGGAGTACATCGCAAGCGTCGACCCGCTGACCCGTCTGGTGAACCGGCGAGGGTTCGGCCGTTCGCTCGAGTCGCTGAGTGCACAGGAGTGCACCGTCGTGATGTTCGATCTCTGCCGGTTCGGTTCGATCAACGGGTCGTACGGTCACGCAGCCGGAGATGAGGTGTTGGTCGCGGTTGCTCAACACCTGCAGACACGACTCGGTCCTGACTGGACGCTCGGTCGGTGGGGTGGTGATGAGTTCATCGCCGTGGCGGCCGGCCGTCCGGAGGTCGACCCTGCCGTGCTCGAGCCGATCACGTGTCACTTGAGCATCGGTCGACCGGCCGAGATTTCGGTCCGCGCCGGTGTCGTCCAGACCATCGGTGACGGCGCAGCCGCACCCGACGTCATTCGTCGCGCGAGCTACGCGCTCGACGATGCGAAACGCTCGGGTGAGACGCTCGTGTGGTTCGACCATCGACTCGCAAACCGCCAATCGCGGGCGGAGGAACTGGCTGCGTCCAACGGCGACGCGCTCGAGACCACCCGCCTGGTCGTCGTGGGTCAGACGGTCGCTGATGCCGCCGGCGGTGTCGTCGGTGTCGAACTGCTCGTGCGGTGGCGCGAGGAGGACGGGACTCTCGCTGCTCCGTCCGAGATCATCCCGATCTTCGTAGAGGCGGGCCGGATGTACGACCTCGATCTGCACATGTTGCGGATGGCCGCGACCTACGTCGAGCGGCTCGGTGTGGACGGATCGGACATCCAATGGGTGTCGGTCAACATCAGCCCCTCGACGTTCACGAGCACGACGTTCCTCGACGATGTTCGCAGCGCGGTCTCGGCCCGAAATCTCGACCCGTCTCGCCTCGTGCTGGAGATCACCGAGACTGAGCCCGACGGCACCGCCGTCGATTGGCAGGCGAACGCGCACGCCTTGAGGTCGCTGGGCGTCGGACTGGCGATCGATGACTTCGGATCGGGGTACTCGAACATCGAACGGGTTGCAACGCTCCCGATCACCCACCTGAAACTCGACCGGGAGATCGTTCGTTCGGCGCACGGACCATTCCGGGAGGTCGTGCGGGCGCTCGTTCGACTGGCACAAGAGGTCGGTGTGATCACGATTGCCGAGGCGGTCGAGAACGCCGAGCAGGCTTCGGACATGACCGAGCTGGGAATCGACCTGATCCAAGGCTTCTACCTCCACCGCCCGGAGCCCATCGAGAACATCGTCGGGACGGTTCGACACGCCTCGGCCGACTGCAACGCAGGCGGTCGGAGGTCAGTGGGCGCAGTGGGCACTCGAAGCTGACGCACAGCAGCCCTCCGGGGCGCTGCTGTACGCTCGTCGGCCGTGACGAGCCGACGCCAGGACCTGCCGGCGCCGGGCACGTCTCGCCGAGACGAGAAGACGGCCAAGGTCCGTGAGTCGATCATGACCGCGGCGCTCGAGGTGTTCAGTGAAGACACGTTCGCCGGGGCGCGCGTGCAGGAGGTCGCATCTCGCGCGGGCGTCGCGCTCGGGACGATCTACAACCACTTCGAGAACAAAGAGGCCTTGGCCAACGCGGTCTACCAGCGGTGCAAACGGCAGAGCATCGACTACTACGTCGACCCGAGCGCCGAGGGCTCGACACGCGAGACGTTCGGCGCGTGGTGGGCCACCATCGTGAACTTCTACACGGGGCATCCCCAAGCGTTCGTCTTCCTCGAGATGTAGGACCATCGCCGGTTCCTCGACGAGACGAGCTGCGAACTCACCGCCAAGATCGACCGGCAGGTGTTGGCCGACTTCCGGGCGTGGCAGGAGTCCGGCGAGATCAGAGTCGCCGAACCCAAGCTGCTGCTGTCGATGACCGTGGCGATCTTCGCCGCCATCGTGCTGGAGACCGAGCGGATGGGCCGTCCGCTCGATACGGCGGCCCTGCAGCTCGGTGAAGATGCTGCGTGGGCCATGCTCCACGCTCCCCAGGTGCCCTGACGGCGCGTCGCTCTCCTTGACGGGGCACTGGAGGATCCATAAGATGAAAAAACTTTCATCGAGAGGGATCGTCATGACGCAGAACCAGTTGACCCCTGAGTACGTGCACGTACCCCGCTTTCCGGCGGGGTCGCCCGAGAGCGTCGAGCACCTCGAGTCCGAGGGATACGTCGTGATCGCGAACGCGCTGTCCTCCGACGAAGCGGACCGCGCGCTCGAACTCACGTGGGAGTACCTCGAGAATCTCGGGACCGGCGTCGATCGCCGCGACATCACCACGTGGGGCGACGACAGGTGGCCGGTCAACGTGCACGGCGGCATCATCCCGAGTCAGGGCATCGGCCACAGCGCGGCGCAGTGGTACATCCGCTCGGTGCCGGCCGTGAAGCAGGCCTTCGCGTCGGTGTGGGACGACGACGACCTGTTGGTGAGCTTCGACGGGATGGCGCTCTGGCGGCCGATCACCTTCGATCCGTCATGGGCGACCGATCGCGGCGGCTCCTGGCTGCACATCGACCAGCACCCGATCAGTCGACCGGGGCGCCAGTGCGTGCAGGGCGCCGTGACGCTGACGGCAACGACGCCGGCCATCGGCGGCAACATCGTGGTACCCGGCTCACACAAGTGGTTCGCCGACATCCCCGAGCGCTACGGCGAACGCCTCGGACGCCTGCCCGTCATGCAGGACCATTTCCGGTTCCCCGCCGACGATCCGCTCCTCCAGGCCACGCCGCCCGTCATGGCCCACATGGAGGCGGGCGACATGATGCTGTGGGATGCCCGGACCGCACACTGCTCGAGCCCCGGTCCCGGCGCGTTCGATGACGTCGACCACCTGACGGACCCGGCCCTGCTCCGCGTCGCCAGCCTCGTGTGCATGATGCCTCGGGCGTTCTCCAACGACGCCGTGATCGAACGGCGTCGAGCGGCCGTGACCGCACGTATCTCCACCACGAACTGGAGCGATCGCTGGATCAACGCCGATGAGTTCGAGATGGTGCTGAGCGCCGGCGATCCGAGCAAGTACCGGCTGCCGCCCGTCCCGGAGCTGGACGAGTACCTGCTCGCCCTGGTCGGCTGACATGGTCGAGATCGCGAGTTCACAGCCCCTGACCCCGACCTACACCCACGTGCCGCGCCTTCCTGCGGGTTCGGCGGAGAGTCTCGAACACCTCGAATCCGAGGGTTTCGTGGTCATCGCCGGTGCGCTGTCGTCAGACGAAGCCACGCACGCGCTCGACCTCACCTGGGACTATCTCGAACAGCTCGGCACGGGCATCGACCGCAACGACATGGACACCTGGGGCGATGACCGGTGGCCGATCGTCACTTCGGGCGGCATCGTCCCGAGCCTCGGCATCGGCCACAGCGCCGCGCAGTGGTTCACCCGCTCGATCCCGGCGATCAAGACGGCGTTCGCAGCGGTCTGGGGCGACGAGGATCTCCTCGCGAGTTTCGACGGTATGGCCCTGTGGCGACCGACCGATGTCGATCCCGAGTGGGAGACGACCCGCGGCGGTTCGTGGCTGCACGTCGACCAGCACCCGATCACGCGGCCCGGCATGCAGTGCGTCCAAGGGGCGGTGTCCCTGCTCGCGAGCTCACCCGCGTCGGGTGGCAACATTCTCATTCCTGGGTCTCACAAGTGGTTCGCCGACATCCCCGATCGTTACAGCACGCGTCTGGGTCGGCTTCCCGAGTGGCTCGATCACTTCCGCTTCCCCGTCGACGATGAGCGACTCAGGGAGACTCCGCCGATCATGTGCCACATGGAAGCGGGCGACATGATGCTCTGGGACTCACGGACGGTGCACTGCTCGAGCCCAGGTCTCGAGCCGGCGCCCGCCACCGACCGATCGGCACCCTCGCTGATTCGAGCGGCGAGCCTCGTGTGCATGATGCCGAAGTCGCGAGCCGACGACGAGGTCATCGCTCGGCGCCGAGGCGCCGTCGCTGCACTCGTGTCGACGACGAACTGGTGTGATCGTTTCGTGGACACCAACGAGTACTCCGAGATGCTGGCTGCCGACGACCTCGGTCGGTTCCGGCTCCCACCCGTGCCCGACCTCGACGACCGTCAGCAGGCGCTCGTCGGCTGATCGCCGCGCCGCTCGCCGATCGCACCCCCAACTGGTACGCGAGGAGTCGTCGAGGTGGATCTGGAGCTCCCCGAGCTGGTGCAGCAGCGCGCACGGTCGCGCGGGCCTTCCGGACGAGCCTGGCTCGAAGCGTTGCCCGGCGTCCTCGCTTCGCTCTCGGATCGCTGGAGCCTGACGCTGGGTGCGGTCCTCGCTGGCGGAACCGCAGGATGCGTCGTCGAGGCGACCGACGAGAGCGGGGCGGCCCGAGTGGTGAAGATCGCCATGGCCCTGGACGTCGACGACCGGATCGCGTTCGAACGAAGCGTCATCGTCCACGAGCTCGCAGCCGGTCGCGGGTGCGCGCAAGTCATCGATCACGATGACACGTCGACCGCAGTGTTGATGGAGCGGCTCGGTCCCAATCTCGCCGACCTCGGCTACACGGTCCCACAGATCCTCGAGATCGTCACCACGACGCTGCAGTCGTTCTGGCGGGTCGCACCCGACGACGACCGCCTTCCGACGGGCGCCGACAAGGCAACGTGGCTGGCTCGCTTCATCACGTCGACCTGGAGCGAGCTCCGGCGCCCGTGCCCTCGGATCGTCATCGACCGAGCGGTTGCCTACTGCGAGCGTCGTGCCGCGTCGTACACGCCGATCGACGCGGTGCTGGTGCACGGGGATGGCCACGGCTGGAACACCCTCGCCGCACCGGACGGTGGCTTCAAGTTCGTCGATCCCGAAGGGATCCGCAGCGAACCCGCCCACGACCTCGCGGTGCTGATGCGCGAGTACAACGAACCGCTCGTGGCTGGAGACACGGCCCGGCTCGTACGGGATCGCGCCGAGCGCCTGGCGTCGGTCTGTGCGGTCGATCCTGAGCCCGTCTGGGAATGGGGGTACGTCGAGCGCGTGTCGACCGGGCTCGCGAACCTGCGTGACTTCACCGACGGCTCAGGCGAGATGTTTCTCGAGGTCGCCGAGCGCTGCCTGTGAGCGAGCCGGTGTCGTCGTCGACCAGGCGTCGCAAGCGCTCGACCGTCAGTGCACGGGGAGTCCGCGGCCGGCGGCGAGGCGCAGGGCCTCACCGGGCCGCGTCGGTGCCACCAGGAACGACGTCATGTGGATCGCTCGGCCGTTGGGCTCCTGTGGCGTGAAGGCGAACACGGTGGTGACCGTCTCCGACACGTCGACCTGCAACGCGTATCCGCTCGCCGGGCCAGTGAGGTCGGCGGCCTCGGTATCGGCGCGAGCGAGGCTCATCCCGACGAGTTGACTGGTGCGAACCATCACCGTGTCGGCCATGACGACGGGATCGTGCACCACGAGGCCTGCGGGCACGAGCACCAGCCAGCGCTTCGAGACTCGGTGCCAGCGCGGACCGACGAACGCCGCTCCAGCCACGGCGGCGATGGCCGCGATGGTACCGAGCACCCAGTTCTGAGCGGCGAGCGCGAGCGGGCCGACGAACGCTGCTGCAGCCCAGACGAACCACGTCACGACTGCGCCTGCGCCAGCGGCGACGGGAATTCGCAACGGGAGGCGATCCTCGTCGCCGTAGGCAGACGCCTGAACCATCCAGCGGCCGACCTCGGGGCTGAAGATCGCCGCGACAGCGATGATCACCGGAACTGCGAGCAGGGCGACCTCGGCGCCCGGGGCCCCGGCGATGCCGGTTGCGATGGCTGCCCCGACCGCAAGCGGCGACAGCACGCGGGCCGCGGTGAGCGACCGCACCGACGGGATCAACAACGCGACCGCCACGATCGCGAACACGGCCCAGCCGCCGACAGCGGCCGTCCACCTGACCGGCGAGCTCCGCCCGTCGACCGCTGACTCGATCGCCACGCCGCCGACGATGGCCACGGCGACCCACGCCGCACGCGCCACCCAGGGCAGCACCTTCGCGAGCAGATCTGCTCGACGCGCGGTCGGCTCCGATCGGTCGCCCGGCGAGGGCGCGGACGTCGGATGCGCTTCGGTCATTCGCACAGTTTGGATGCGGACGCGGCAAAGCGGCAACGTGGTGCCATGTCGATCCCCGCACCACCGACGGCGGCGTCTCCGTCGGTGTCCCGCGGATCGGTGATCGACCGCTTCGGTAACGGCCGAACCATCGGTATCGGCAGCTTGCCGCACCTCGATGCTGCAGCTGCGGCGGCGTTCTCGCTCACCGAGTTCGGCATCGCCACGATCCCGACGCTGCCTCGCCGCGACCCGGCCGAGAGCATGATCGCTCAGGCGATCGCGGGTCTCCCGGGTGTGTCGTTCGGCCAGTACGGCAGCTTTGCGATCGACCCGGTCGGTCTCGCCACGCACGATGCGATCACGACCGACCTGTCGCTCGAAGCCTTCGGGGGTCTCCAGGCGTTCCTCGACCTCGCTGCCAAGGTCAGCTTCGACGGTCAGCCCGTCAAGTGGCAGTTCGTCGGACCGGTCACGCTCGGGGTCGCCCTGCAGCGGGCCGGGCTCCGGAACGCCGAGGCATTCGATGTCGCAGCCGAGGCGGTTCGACATCACGTCGCCGCGATCTCGACCCTCATCACTCGTCGGCTGCCGAACAGTCCACAGTTGTTCGTGCTCGACGAGCCGTGGCTCACGCGTTTGATGGAGCCCGACTTCCCGATCCCACCCGACGTCGCTGTGGATCTCATCTCGACGGGCATGGCCGCCGTGTCACATGACGTGGCCGTCGGATTGCACTGCTGCGGTCCGTGTGACGTGGCGACCATGCTCGAGTCCGGTCCGCAGATGATCTCGCTCCCGGTGTCGCCTGACCTGGTCGAGTACGCCGGGTACCTGGAGCGGTTCATCGACGGCGGGGGCGTGATCGCCTGGGGCATCCTCCCGACGGCGGGTCCGACAGCGATGCGCTCGGAGCGCTACTGGCGGCAGCTGAGCGCCCTGTGGTGTCAGCTCGTCGAGCGCGGCGTCGATGCAAGTGCGCTTCGTCGCCAAGCGCTGCTCAGCCCCGAGTGCGGGCTCGCCGGGCACCAGGTGTCGACGGCTCGGCGCGTCGCTCGTCTCACCGCAGAGGTGGGCCGCAAGGTCAACACCCAGGCGACCTCGACGATGCTCACGCTCGGAGCCTGACCCGGTTCGGTACCGTTCGTTGGCGATGACCGCTGACGCCGCCGCTCGCATCGACGAACTCCGCGCACAGATCGCGCACCACGATGAGCGGTACCACACGCTCGACGACCCGGAGATCAGCGACGGCGACTACGACGCGCTGGTCCGTGAGCTCCGGGGCCTCGAGTCCGATCATCCCGACCTGATCACGCCGGACTCGCCGACGCAGCGCGTCGGGAACAGCGCCAGCACGAGCTTCGAGTCGGTCGAGCACGAAGTGCCGATGACGAGTCTCGACAACGCAATGGACCGCGATGAGCTGCGCGCGTGGGCGGATCGAGTCGTGCGAGGTCTCGACGGCAACATCCCCCGCTTCGTGTGCGAGTTGAAGTTCGACGGTCTCGCGATGAGCTTGCGCTACGAGCACGGGCGCTTCGTCAGGGCGGCCACTCGTGGCGATGGTCGCACCGGCGAAGATGTCACGGCGAACGTCGCCACCATCGGCGATGTGCCCGATGCGGTCGTCGTTGGCGGAGCGGTCGACGTGCCCGATGTGCTCGAGGTGCGCGGCGAGGTGTACATGGCGAAGTCGGCGTTCGAACGGCTCAACGCGCGGGCCGAGGCGGCGGGTGAGAAGCCGTTCGTCAACCCGCGCAACTCGGCGGCCGGGAGCTTGCGGCAGAAGGACGCGACGAAGACCGCCGAGCGCGAACTCTCGTTCTTCAGCTACCAGCTCGGGCAGGTCGACGGCGCCGATGTCGAGCTCGGTTCCCACGAACAGCAGCTCGACTTCATCGCTGCCCTCGGCTTCCCGGTGAACGAGCACGTCACCTACCTCGACTCGGTCGATGACGTCGCTGATCACTGCCTCC